>DASSKF010000262.1:0-20546 GCA_035690725.1 Segeticoccus sp. | reverse complement strand
GGACATGCACAACCACTTCAACGGCCTGAAGACCGCTGCCCTCCTGGGCGGGATCTTCGCGCTGCTGCTCGCCATCGGGGCAGTGGTGCAGGGTGGCCGCTTCATCTGGCTGTTCGCGCTGTTCGGCGTCGGCATGACCGCCTGGGGCTACTGGAACAGCGACAAGATCGCGATCAAGGCGATGCGCGCCTACCCGGTCAGCGAGGCGCAGGCGCCCGCGATGTACCGGATCGTCCGCGAGCTGTCGACGAAGGCCGGCAAGCCGATGCCCCGCCTCTACATCTCACCGACCCAGGCGCCGAACGCGTTCGCCACCGGCCGCAACCCCGAGCACGCCGCCGTCTGCGCCACCGCGGGAATTCTCGGGCTGCTCGACGAGCGCGAGCTGCGCGGCGTGCTCGGGCACGAGCTGATGCACGTCTACAACCGCGACATCCTCACCTCCTCGGTCGCGGCCGCGATCGCCGGCGTGATCACCTCGATCGCCCAGATGCTCATGTTCTTCGGCATGTTCGGCGGCTTCGGGGGTGACGACGAGGACCGGCCCAACCCGATCGCGATGTTCGCCATGGCGCTGCTCGCGCCGCTGGCCGCGATGTTGATCCAGTCGGCGATCAGCCGGACCCGGGAGTACGACGCCGACGAGGACGGATCCACGCTGACCGGCGACCCGCTCGCGCTGGCGTCCGCCCTGCGCAAGCTCGAGCAGGGTGTCGCCCGCGCGCCGCTGGCGCCGACCCCGCAGCTGCAGAACACGAGCCACCTGATGATCGCCAACCCGTTCCGGGCGCAGGACGTCTCCAAGCTGTTCTCGACCCACCCGCCGACCGCCGACCGGGTCGCCCGGCTGGAGCAGATGGCGACCGGCCACCGCGGCTACTGACCGCCCGGCCGGACGGGTGCGGCCGGGCGGGCCGGGCCTGATCTGACAAGGTGACCGCATGGCGAACCTGACCCGTGCGGAGGCCGAGGCGAGGGCCGCACTCATCGACGTGACGGCATACCGGCTCGAGCTCGACCTGGACCGGGGCGAGACGACGTTCGGCTCCCACAGCACGATCCGGTTCGGCTGCCGGCAACCGGGCGCGGCGACCCTCCTCGACGTCGCGGCCCGGGAGGTCCACGAGGTGACGCTCAACGGCCGCCCGCTCGACCCGCACGCCGTCGAGGGGGAGCGGCTCGAGCTCACCGACCTGGCCGAGGACAACGAGGTGGTCGTCCGCGCGACGATGGGGTTCAGCCGGGACGGGCAGGGCCTGCACCGGGCGGTCGACCCCGCCGACGGCCGGCACTACGTCTACGGCCACGTGTTCCTCGACGCGGCACCGCGGGTGTTCGCCTGCTTCGACCAGCCGGACCTCAAGGCGCCCTTCGACGTCACCGTCACCGCGCCGGCCGACTGGGTCGTCCTCGGCAACGGCGCGGCGGAGCAGGTCGGGTCCGGCCGGTGGCGCCTCGCGACCACCGAGCCGCTGGCCACCTACTTCGTGACGGTCTGCGCCGGGCCGTACGTCAGCGTGCGCGACGAGCACGACGGCATCCCGCTCGGCATCCACGCCCGCGCGTCGCTGCGGGAGCCGCTGGAGCGCCAGGCCGCCCAGATGCTCGAGGTGACGAGGGCGTCGTTCGACCACTATCACCGGCTGTTCGGCATCCGGTACCCGTTCGGGGAGTATCACCAGGTCTTCGTCCCCGAGTTCAACGCCGGTGCCATGGAGAACCCGGGCTGCGTCGTGCTACGCGACCAGTACGTCTTCCGCGGTGCCGCCACCGACGACGAGGTCCTGACCCGCTCCAACACCATCGCTCACGAGATGGCGCACATGTGGTTCGGCGACCTGGTGACCATGCGGTGGTGGGACGACCTGTGGCTCAACGAGTCGTTCGCCGAGTACATGTCGCACCGCACCCTGGTGGACGCCACCGAGTTCAGCGAGGCGTGGGTGGACAGCGCGATGGCCCGCAAGACCTGGGGCTACGCCGCAGAACGTATGCCGTCCACGCACCCGGTCGCCGGCTCTCCCGCGCCGGACGCGGCCAGCGCGCTGCAGAACTTCGACGGGATCTCCTATGCCAAGGGCGCGGCCGTGCTGCGGCAGCTCATCGCCTGGATCGGCGACGACGCCTTCATCGCGGGTGTCTCGGACTACCTGCGCCGGCACGCGTTCGGCAACGCCGGCCTGGGGGACTTCCTCGCCGCCATGGAGCGGGCCAGCGGCGCGGACCTCACCGACTGGTCCCGTGCCTGGCTCGGCACGGCCGGGCGGGACGCGGTCCACCTGGACCTCGAGGAGTCGGACGGGAGGGTGCGCCGCGCCGTGGCCCGCCGGGTGCCACCGGCGCAGTTCCCCGCGGCACGGCCGCACGCCTTCGACGTGGCCGGCTTCACCGGGGGGCGCGAGCTCTACCGGCGCGCCGTCACGCTCGGCGACGTCGAGGCCGAGGTGGGTGAGCTCGCCGACGTGCCGGCGGCGCGGGTGGTCGTCCCCAACGCCTCGGACCTGACCTGGGCCGACGTGAAGCTGTCCGAGCCGACCCTTGCCGCCCTGCCCGAGGAGCTGGCGCTGCTGCCCGACCCGGGCACCCGTGCCGTGGTCTGGAACGCCGTGCTCGACGCCGTGGCCCAGGCCGAGGTCGACCCGCGGGACACGATGCGGCTGTTCGCCGCGGTGTGGCCGCACGAGTCGAACTCCTCGATCCTCACCCGGGTGTCCGCGTACGCCGCCCACTTCCTGGTGACCATGCTGCCCCCCGTCGAGCAGGAGGACGCGCGGCAGGAGCTGGCACGGGCGGCGCGCGTGCTGCTCGACCGGTCACCGGGCGGTTCCACCCAGGCGTTGGTGGCCGCCCGGCTGCTCGCCAGCACGAGTGACGACCGTGCCCTGCTGGAGCACTGGGCCGACGGTCACGACCTGCCCGAGGGGCTGCGCGGCGACACCGACTTCCGCTGGATCTGCGTGCAGAACCTGGCGTTCCGCGGCTTCGTCGACGAGGAGGGGATCGCGGAGGTCCTCGCGCAGGACCGGACGCTGACCGGTCACCTGGGCGCGCTCGCGGCCCGGGCCGCGCGGCCGGACGCCGACGCGAAGGCGTGGGCATGGGAGGAGCTCACGGGGGACCACGGACGGTCCAACTACGAGATGAACGCGCTCGCGCGCGGCTTCTGGCGGGCCCGGGACCTCGAGCTGGTGCGTCCCTACGTCCCGCGCTACTTCACCGACGTGCCGGCGATGCAGGGTCGCGTGGGGGAGGACGCGCTGGAGCGTGTCGCGACCGGTGCCTACCCGAGCCCCGTCGTCGAGCAGGAGACGGTCGACGCGACCGAGGAGACGTTGCGCCGCGACGACCTGGGCCCGGCGGTCCGGCGCTCCATGGTCGACGAGGAGGCGCTGCTGCTCGAGGCGCTGCGCTCCCGCGAGCGCTTCTCGCCGATCTAGGGACTTTCCCGCCGATCTCGGGAGAAATCTCCCGAGATCGGCGGGAAAGTCCCTAGATCTTTCGGAGACTCCCTAGGTCGGCGTGGTCAGGAGAGGTCCTCGGCGAGGGCGGCGGCCGCGGAGCTCAGCAGCGGCACCGCCCGCTCCACCGTCTCCTCGGTCATCCGCATGCCGGGCCCGGACACCGAGATCGCCAGCCGGCTGCCGGGGACCGCGACGGCCACGCAGCGGACGCCGAGCTCCTGCTCACCCTCGTCCATCGCGTAGCCGTGCTCCTCGGCCCACACCAGCGCCTTGGCGAACTCCTCGGGGTCGGTGATGGTGTTGCTCGTGTGCTGCGGCATCCCGGTCCGGTCGAGGATCTCGCGGACCTGCTCGCGGGGCAGGTGCGCCATGATCGCCTTGCCCACGGCGGTGCAGTGGGGCAGCACCCGGCGACCCACCTCGGTGAACATCCGCATGGAGTGCTGCGACTGGGCCTGGGCCACGTAGACGATCTGGTCGCCGTCGAGCATCGCCAGGTTCGCCGACTCGCCCACCTCGTCCACGAGGTTCTGCAGGTGCGGTCGGGCGAAGACGGTGAGCATCCCCGAGGCCCGGTCACCGAGCCGGATGAGGCGCGGTCCGAGGGCGTACTGCCGGGTCGTGTCCTGCCACAGGTAGCCGAGGTCGACGAGGGTGCGGACCAGCCGGTGGATCGTCGGGAGCGGCAGTCCGGACTGGGCGGCCAGCTGGGACAGGCCCATCCGCCCACCGTGCTCGGCCATGGTCTCGAGCAGGGTGAAGGCCCGCTCGACCGACTGCACGCCGCCGGCCCGCCGCGCGGGCTTCTCCGGGGAGGCCATGGGCAGCTCCTTCATGTCTTTCCGGCACTCGAAACACTAATATCACCGGGTGGTCGTGAGACGGTGCTCCTCGTCTCTTGATCTTCCGTATTCAGGATACTAATCTCCGCTATGCGAAATCTACTGCTGCGGCACTGAGAGGTCGGCCGATGCCCACACCGAGCCCCGGATACGCCATCACCGTCCGCGTCGACGCGCCGTCGTCCGCGACGGCCACCAGCGGCCTGGTCGCCGCCGTCAGCGCCGTCGGGGGTGCGGTCACGGCGCTCGACGTCGTGGAGTCCCAGGCGGACCGGCTCGTGGTCGACGTCAGCTGCGACGCCTCCGACGCCGACCACGCCGAGCGGATCCGGCAGGCGCTCAGCGAGGTCGACGGCGTGGCCGTGCGCAAGGTCAGCGACCGGACCTTCCTGCTGCACCTCGGCGGCAAGCTCTCGGTGACGCCCAAGGTGCCGATGAAGCACCGCGACGACCTGTCCCGCGCCTACACCCCGGGCGTCGCCCGCATCTGCACGGCGATCGCCGAGCACCCCGAGGACGTGCGGCGGCTCACCATCAAGCGCAACACGGTTGCGGTCGTCACCGACGGCTCGGCCGTCCTCGGTCTCGGCAACATCGGTCCCGCCGCCGCCCTGCCGGTGATGGAGGGCAAGGCCGCGCTGTTCAAGCAGTTCGCCGGCGTGGACGCGTGGCCGGTCTGCCTCGATACCCAGGACACCGAGCAGATCATCGAGATCGTCAAGGCGCTCGCGGTCGTCTACGGCGGGATCAACCTCGAGGACATCGCGGCACCACGGTGCTTCGAGATCGAGCGGCGGCTGCAGGAGCAGCTGGACATCCCGGTCTTCCACGACGACCAGCACGGCACCGCGATCGTCGTGCTCGCCGCGCTGACCAACGCGCTGCGCGTCGTCGGCAAGAAGATGGCCGACATCCGCGTCGTCGTCAGCGGCGTCGGTGCGGCGGGGCACGCCATCATCGAGCTCCTGCAGGCCGAGGGCGTCCGCCAGATCGTGGCGTGCGACCGCAAGGGCGCGGTGCACCGGGGCCGCGAGGGCATGGACCCCGACCGGCAGTGGATCGCCGACCACACCAACCCGAAGGGCGAGACCGGCTCGCTCGCCGAGGTGCTCGCCGGCTCCGACGTCTTCATCGGCGTCTCCGGGCCGGGCCTGCTCACCGGTGACGACATCGCGACCATGGGCCAGGACGCCATCGTCTTCGCCCTCGCCAACCCCGACCCGGAGGTCGACCCCGTCGCGGCCGGCGAGCACGCCGCGGTCGTGGCCACCGGGCGCTCGGACTACCCGAACCAGATCAACAACGTGCTCGCGTTCCCGGGCTTCTTCCGGGGCATGCTCGACGCGGGTGCCCACGAGATCACCCGCGAGGTCATGCTCGCCGCCGCCCGCGCCATCGCCGACACGGCGGCGGAGGAGAAGCTCAACCCCAGCTACATCGTGCCCTCGGTGTTCGACCCCGAGGTCGCACCGGCCGTCGCCGCAGCCGTCCGTGAGGCGGCCCAGACGGGGGCCCTCCCACCGACGGACGTCTGAACCACCCGGCATACCGACAGCACGACGAACAGGAGGGCCAGGTGAGCCGGTTCGACGACCTCGTCGCGACGCTCGACCAGCGCCTCGCCGGTGCCGACGCGGCACTGGCCCGGGACTTCCCCGGGGACCGCGGTGTGCGCCAGCCGGTGCACACCGTCTACGTCCCCGCCGACCGGTTCGACGCCGACACCGTCGCGCAGTGGGGCAAGCAGGCGCTGGACGTGCTCGCCGCGCACGGGGGCACCCCGCAGGCGTTCGCCGCGGCGGCCGGGCTGCCGGAGGAGCTGGTCGACGAGGTTCACCCGCGGGTGCAGCGCAAGCTCGCCGGCGAGCCGGTCGAGGACCTGCGCATCGACTTCGAGGACGGCTACGGCGACCGGGGGGACGCCGAGGAGGACGCCGACGCCGTCCGTGCGGCGCGGGCGCTCGCGACCACGGTGACGTCGGGCACGGCCACGCCCTTCCACGGCATACGGTTCAAGAGCTTCGAGGCCCCCACCCGGCGGCGCGGCCTGCGCACCCTCGACCTGGTGGTCGGCGAGTTCGCCGCGTCCGGGGCGCTCGGTGACGGCTTCGTCCTCACCCTGCCCAAGGTGACCTCGGTCGACCAGGTGGAGGCCATGGTCTCCGCGTGCGAGTGGCTCGAGGAGACGCACGGACTGCCGGACGGGCGGCTGGGCTTCGAGATCCAGGTGGAGACACCCCAGTCGATCCTCGGGCCGGACGGCACCGCGCTCGTCGCGCGGATGGTCCACACGGCGGCCGGGCGGTGCACGTCGCTGCACTACGGCACCTACGACTACTCGGCGTCGCTGGGCATCTCCGCGGCCCAGCAGAGCATGGAGCACCCGGCGGCCGACTTCGCCAAGGCGGTCATGCAGGTGGCCGCTGCCGACACGGGCGTGCACCTGTCCGACGGCTCCACCAACATCCTCCCGGTGGGCGAGGAGTATGCCGTCCACGCGGGCTGGCGCCTCCACGCCCGGCTGGTGCGCCGGTCGCTGGAGCGCGGCTACTACCAAGGGTGGGACCTGCACCCGGCGCAGCTGCCGACCCGCTTCGCCGCGACCTACTCCTTCTACCGCGACGGGCTGGACGTCGCCGTGGCCCGGCTGCGCGCCTACACCGGCGGCGGCGACTCGCGGTTCCTGGACGAGCCCGCCACGGCGGCCGCCCTGGCCGGGTTCGTCCTGCGCGGGCTGGAGTGCGGCGCCGTCGACGAGGCCGAGGTCGTCGAGGGGATCGGCGTGGACCGCGCCGCGCTGGCCCGGCTCGGCCGGCGCCGCACCGGCTGACCGGTAGCGTGGACGCCATGCGGCTGGAAGCCGAGTTCACCACCGAGCCGTTCGTCGGGGAGGGCGACCCCCCGACGCACGCCGTCGCGGCGCACGATGCCGCCGTCGCCGCCGGGCTCGCCTGTGACTTCGGGCCACTCGGCACCTCCGCCGAGGGCGATGCCGACGCCGTCCTCGCCGCGCTCGCGCCGCTCGTCACCGCGGCCCTCGAGGGCGGAGCCAGCCGGATCACCCTGCAGGTGCAGCGTGCCGAGGGGTGACGGCGGCTCCGACGTCGGTGACCACCCGCTCGTCGAGGCGGTCCGACCGCTGGTCGACCGGGTCGGCGGACAGCTCCTGCCCGCGGCCTCCGCCCGGGACACCGACGTGCCGTTGCGCTGGGACGGCGAGCTGGTCGCCGCCGTGCGGGTGCCCGAGTTCCCGGCCGAGGCGGCCGGGCTCGACGCCCTCCTGGACTCCGTCGCGGCAGAGCTCGGGGCACCCCTCGACGGGCTGTCCCGTCCGCTGAAGCAGCGAGCGGTGCGGCTGCTCGAGGAGCGGGGAGCCTTCGAGTACCGCAAGTCCGCCGAGCTCATCGCCGAGGCGCTGGGAGTCTCCCGGTTCACCGTCTACAACTATCTGAACCGCGGCGTGGCCGGGTAGCCCCCAGTCGCTGGGGACGGGGCTGCCGCTCAGAGGAAGCTGCGGCTCAGCGTCGCGTGCCGGTTGACGTCCTTGTAGAGCAGGTAGCGGAACCGGCCCGGGCCCCCGGCGTAGCAGGCCTGGGGGCAGAAGGCCCGCAGCCACATGAAGTCGCCCTCCTGCACCTCCACCCAGTCGTTGTTGAGCAGGTAGACCGCCTTGCCCTCGAGCACGTAGAGCCCGTGCTCCATCACGTGCGTCTCCGGGAACGGGATCGCCCCGCCCGGCTCGAAGTTGACGATGTTGACGTGCATGTCGTGCCGCATGTCCCCGGTCTCCACGAACCGGGTGGTGGTCCACGCCCCGTCGGTGTCCGGCATCGGGACCGGGTCGACGTCCTGCTCGTTGGTGACGAACGCTGCCGGGGCCCCGAGCCCCTCGACCCGCTGGTAGGCCTTGCGGATCCAGTGGAACCGTGCGGCCGTGTCACCGGTGCTGCGCACGGTCCACTGCGTGCCCGGGGGCACGAACGCGTAGCCGCCCGGCACCATCTCGTGCTTCTCACCGTCGATGGCGACGGTCAGCTGTCCCTCGACGAGGAAGACGACGCCCTCGGCCCCGGGGTCCAGCTCGGGCCGGTCGCTACCCCCGCCGGGAGCGACCTCGACGATGTACTGCGAGAAGGTCTCGGCGAACCCTGACAGGGGACGCGCGACCACCCAGAGGCGGGTGCCCTCCCAGAAGGGGAGGAAGCTGGTGACGATGTCGGTCATCGTGCGCCGCGGCAGCACGGCATACGCTGCGGTGAACACGGCCCGGTCGGTGGTGAGCTCGCGCTGTCCGGGAAGGCCGCCACGGGGCGCGTAGTAGTGGGGGGCCGGCTCGGACGCCATCGGTGCTCCTGTCCGCGATGTGAAATCAAGTTTCTGTATGGAGAGATGATGCCGCTGCTCTGCGGCACGCGTCAACGGCCCGGGGAATTCTTCAACAAACTGTTGACGTGGTCCCGGTCACGTGCCACGCTCTCGATCATCGAAATTGGCTTTTCGACTAGCGAGAGGACGGCCCGATGGGCCCACTCGACCACCTGAACGCCGCTCCGGCGGACGAGCTCACCCCCACCCTCCTGGCGTGCTGCGACGTGCCCGCATGGGCCGACGCCGTCCTCACCGGGCGCCCCTACGCCCGGGCCGAGGACCTGTATGCCGTGGCGGACCGGGCTGCTCGCCGGTTCAGCTCCGCGGAGGTGGACCGGGCACTCGCCGCCCACCCCCGGATCGGGCAGCGGGCGCAGGGCAACGGTGCCGGCGCAGGCTGGTCCCGGCAGGAGCAGTCCGGCGTCTCGCAGGACGCGGCGGTCCAGCAGGCGCTCCTGGAGGGCAACCGGGCCTACGAGGACCGGTTCGGCCGCGTCTTCCTCATCTGCGCCACGGGCCTCAGCGGCGAGGGGATCCTCGCCTCGCTGCGGGAGCGCCTCGCCCACGACGACGCGACCGAGGCGGCCGTGGTCGCCGACGAGCTGCGCAAGATCGCCCTCCTCCGGCTGCGAAAGGTGGTCGAACCCATATGAGCGCCATCACGACCCACGTCCTCGACACCGCCCTGGGGCGGCCGGCCGCAGGGGTGCCGGTCCGGCTCGAGGTGGTGGCCGGGGAGGCCACTGTCCTCGCGACCGCCGTCACTGACGACGACGGCCGCGTCCCCGAGCTCGGGCCCGACCGGGTCGAGGCGGGGACCTACCGGCTGGTGTTCGACACGGCGGCCTACTTCGCCGCGAGCGGGCAGAGCTGCTTCTTCCCCGAGGTCGGGCTCACCTTCGTGCTCGCCGACCCCGCCCAGCACTACCACGTCCCGGTGCTGTTGAGCCCGTTCGCCTATTCCACCTATCGAGGGAGTTGATCCTCATGGCCATCCGGCTCGGTCCCAACCAGTACGGCAAGGCCCAGGTCCACCTGGTCCGCGTCCACCGTGACACCCCGCGGCACGAGATCCGCGACCTGACCGTCTCCACGTCGCTGCGCGGCAACTTCAGCGCCGCACACGTCGAGGGTGACCAGGGTGACGTGCTGCCCACCGACACCCAGAAGAACACCGTCTTCGCCTTCGCGAAGGAGAAGGGCGTCGAGTCGCCCGAGCAGTTCGCACTCGAGCTCGCCGACCACTTCCTCGTGACCGCGCCGGTCGCCGACGGGGCCCGGATCGAGGTCGAGGAGGCGAACTGGGGCCGGATCGACGTCGACGGCCGGGGCCACGACCACGCCTTCGTGCAGACCGGTGGCGGCACGCGCACCGCCGTCGTCAACGTCGACGGCCGCGGCGCCGACCGCACCGCGCACGTCGTCTCCGGCCTGAAGGACCTGGTGGTCCTGAAGTCCACCGGATCGGAGTTCCACGGCTTCCTCCAGGACAGGTACACGACCCTGCAGGAGACCGACGACCGGATCCTGGCGACGTCGCTCGTCGCGCGGTGGCGCCACGTCGGCACCGACACCGACTGGAACAAGTCGTTCGACGGCATCAAGGCACTGCTCCTGCAGCGGTTCGCCGAGATCCACTCCAAGGCACTGCAGCAGACGCTGTACGGAATGGGAGAGGCCGTGCTCGAGCAGTTCCCCGACGTCGCCGAGGTCAAGTTCTCCGCGCCGAACAAGCACCACTTCCTGGTCGACCTCTCGCCGTTCGGCGTCGACAACCCGAACGAGGTCTTCTACGCGGCCGACCGGCCCTACGGCCTCATCGAGGCCAGTGTCGTCAGAGACGACGCGCCGGACGCGGGCAACGCCTGGCACTCGACCCCCGGCTTCTGCTGAAGGGTGGCTCCACCATGAAGCTGAGGACCGGCCGTGCCGCCACGACGCACCGCGGGCGCCCCGAGGACCAGATGTACGGTCCCGGAACGTTGTTCACCTACGGCACCCAGCACATCCTGACGATGTACGGCGGTGTCATCGCGCCGCCGCTCATCGTCGGTGGGGCCGCGAAGCTGTCACCCGGCGACATGGCGCTCCTGGTGACCGCCGGCCTGTTCATCAGCGGACTGGCCACCCTGCTGCAGACGCTGGGCATCGGTCCCTTCGGCAGCCGGCTGCCGATCGTCCAGGGCATCTCCTTCGCCAGCGTCTCCACCATGGTGGCGATCGCCAGCGACGGCGGGGTGCGGCCGGTGTTCGGTGCGATCATCGTGGCCGGGCTCATCGGCCTCGTGGCCTCGTCGTTCTTCGCCCAGCTGGTGCGGCTCTTCCCGGCCGTGGTCACCGGGTCGATCATCACGGTCATCGGCCTGTCGCTGATGCCCGTGGCGTTCACGTGGTGCATGGGCGGTGCCGGAGCCGAGGACCTCGGGTCGATGACCAACATCGGCTTCGCCGGCCTGACGTTGGTGGTCATCTTGGTCATCAGCCGCGTCTTCCAGGGCGCGATCTCCCGGCTGTCGATCCTCATCGGCCTCGTCGTGGGTACCCTCATCGCCGCCCTCACCGGGCAGGCGGACTTCTCCCGGGTCGGCTCCGCCGACGTCGTGGCCCTGCCGCAGGTCTTCCACTTCGGCACGCCCACCTTCCAGGCGGGCGCCATCGTCTCGATGACGATCGTGGTCTTCGTGATCATGACCGAGACGACGGCCGACATCCTCGCCATCGGGGAGATCCTCGACACCAAGGTGGACGCCAAGCGGGTGGCCGACGGGCTGCGGGCCGACATGGCCGCCACGACCGTGGCGCCGGTCTTCGGCTCCTTCCCCTGCAGCGCCTTCGCCCAAAACGTGGGCCTCGTCGCCCTCACCGGCATCAAGAGCCGGTTCGCGGTGGCCGCCGGGGGACTCGTCCTCGTGGTGCTCGGCCTGCTTCCGGTGGTCGGAGCGGTGGTCGCGGCGATCCCCTACCCGGTGCTGGGCGGCGCGGGCATCGTCCTCTTCGGCTCGGTGGCTGCCAGCGGCATCCGCACGCTGTCCCGCGTGCAGTACCACGACAACCTCAACATGGTCATCGTCTCCGTGTCGATCGCGGTCGGCATCATCCCGATCGCCTCGCCGGACTTCTGGAACGCGTTCCCGGACTGGTTCGGCGTGATCATGCACTCGGGGATCAGCGCGACCGCGGTCGTGGCGGTGGTGCTGAACCTGCTCTTCAACGAGGTCACGAGGGGCAACCGTCCCGGCGCCTCGGTGTTCGCCGCCCGCGAGAGCGAGCTCGATGAGCTCGGGGACACCCTTGACGACGAGCTGCGCGGTGAGAAGCGCCCGGTCGCGAACTCGCGTCGCGCACCCAAGGACGTGTCCAACGCCATCGAGGACGTGCCTCCGGTGGGAGACCCGGTATGAGGGCGCACGGCCTGCGGTACCTCGCCAACTGCTCGATCCTGTTCACCGAGCTGCCGCTGCTCGAGCGTCCGGCCGCGGCGAGGGCGGCCGGCTTCGACACCGTCGAGTTCTGGTGGCCCTGGCCGGACCAGCCGGTGCCGGCCGACGCCGACGTCGACGCCTTCGTCCGCGCGATCGAGGACGCGGGCGTCCAGCTCGCGGGCCTGAACTTCTTCGCCGGTGACCTCGCCGGCCCGGACTGCGGGGTGCTGTCGATCCCCGCACGTTCGCAGCAGTTCCGCGACAACATCGACGTCACCGTCGGGATCGGTGGGCGGCTCGGCACGACGGCCTTCAACGCCCTGTACGGCAACCGGGTGGACGCGTCCTCCCCCGAGGAGCAGGACGCGCTCGCGGCGGAGAACCTTGCGCTCGCTGCCACCGCGGCCGATCGGGTCGGCGCCACGGTGCTCGTGGAGGCGGTCAGCGGCCCGAAGCCCTACCCGCTGCGCACCGCCGACGAGGCGGTGTCCGTGGTCGAGAAGGTGCGGGCGGCCGGCGCCGGGAACGTCGGGTTCCTCTGCGACCTGTTCCACCTGGCGAACAACGGTGACGACATCGACGCGGCCATCCGCACGCACGCCAAGGACATCGCCCACGTCCAGGTCGCCGACCACCCGGGCCGCGGTGAACCCGGCTCCGGGAAGCTCGACCTGGCGCGCCACCTCGGCGACATCGAGGCCTCCGGCTACGACGGCTACGTGGGGCTGGAGTTCCAGCCGACCACCACGACGGAGGAGAGCCTGGCCTGGCTCCCACGTGAGCGCCGCAGCGCCGCCGACTGATCCTTTCCTGCACGACCCAAGGAGACACGACATGAGCACCATCGCGTTCATCGGACTGGGCATCATGGGAAGCCCCATGGCCGTCCACCTGGCGCAGGCGGGCCACGAGGTCCGCGGCCACAACCGCACCCCCGGGAAGGCCACGCCCCTGGTCGAGGCGGGCGGCACGTCAGCCGGCTCCATCGCGGAGGCGGTCGACGGCGCCGACGTCGTGTGTGTCATGGTGCCCGACTCGCCGGACGTGCAGGCGGTCCTCGCCGGCGAGGGCGGGGTGTTCGAGAGCGCCCGGCCGGGCACGCTGGTCATCGACTTCTCGAGCATCCGCCCGGACGTCACGGTCGATCTCGCTCGACAGGCCGCGGAGCGAGGGCTGCGGCTGCTGGACGCCCCGGTCTCCGGGGGCGAGGCGGGCGCCGAGAACGCTGCGCTGTCGATCATGGTGGGCGGCGACGCCTCCGACTTCGAGCAGGCCAAGCCCCTCTTCGACACGGTCGGCAGGACGGTCGTCCACGTCGGCCCGAGCGGCTCCGGCCAGACCGTCAAGGCCGCCAACCAGCTCATCGTCGGCGCCAACATCGAGGCGCTCGCGGAGGCGGTGGTCTTCCTCGAGGCCTACGGGGTGGACACCAAGGCCGCGCTCGAGGTGCTCGGCGGGGGACTCGCCGGTTCGAAGGTGCTGGACCAGAAGCAGGAGAACATGCTCTCCCGGTCGTTCGACCCGGGCTTCCGGATCGAGCTGCACCACAAGGACCTCGGCATCGTCACCGCCGCCGCCCGTGAGGCGGGCATCGTGATCCCGGTGGGCGCGCTCGTCGCCCAGCTGATGGCCTCCGCGAGGGCGGTGGGGGACGGCGGCCTGGACCACTCCGGCCTGCTGTGCGGTGTCGAGCGGCTCTCCGGCCGCGGCCGCGACTGACTCCACCACCGGACCGAGCAGAGAGCAGGACCCACCATGACCCGCATGCGCACCGTCGACGCCGCGGTCCTCATCCTCGAGAAGGAGGGCGCGAGCCAGGCCTTCGGGCTGCCCGGCGCCGCGATCAACCCGTTCTACAGCGCGATGAGGGCGCACGGCGGGATCCGGCACGTCCTCGCCCGGCACGTCGAAGCCGCCGCCCACATGGCCGAGGGCTACACCCGCGCCGCGGCCGGGAACATCGGCGTGTGCGTGGGGACGTCCGGCCCGGCCGGCACCGACATGGTCACCGGCCTGTACTCCGCGTCGGCCGACTCGATCCCGATCTTGGCGATCACCGGCCAGGCACCGGTGGCCAAGCTGCACAAGGAGGACTTCCAGGCGGTCGACATCGCCTCGATCGCAGCGCCCGTGACCACGTGGGCGGTCACCGTGCTCGAGCCGGCACAGGTGCCCGGCACCTTCCAGAAGGCGTTCCAGCTGATGCGGTCCGGGCGGCCCGGTCCGGTGCTCATCGACCTGCCGATGGACGTGCAGCTGGCCCCGATCGACTTCGACATCGACACCTACGAGCCGCTCCCGGTGGCGCGTCCCGCGGCCACCCGCGGGCAGGCGGAGAAGGCGCTCGCCATGATGGCTGGCGCCGAGCGTCCGCTGGTCATCGCGGGTGGTGGCATCGTCAGCGCCGACGCCGCGGAGCTGCTCGTGGAGTTCGCCGAGGCCGTCGGGGTGCCGGTCGTCCCGACCCTCATGGGCTGGGGCACCATCCCCGACGACCACCGCCTCAACGCCGGCATGGTGGGTCTGCAGACGTCCCACCGCTACGGGAACGCGACGATGCTGGAGTCCGACTTCGTCCTCGGGATCGGCAACCGGTGGGCCAACCGGCACACCGGCGGCATCGACACCTACACCCGGGGACGCACCTTCGTGCACGTCGACATCGAGCCCACCCAGATCGGCCGGGTGTTCGCACCCGACTACGGCATCGTCTCCGACGCGGGGGCGGCACTGGAGATCTTCGTCGAGGTCGCCCGGGAGTGGAAGGCTGCCGGCCGGTTGCCGGACCGGGGCAGCTGGGTCGAGTCCTGCCAGCAGCGCAAGCGCACGCTGCAGCGCAGGACCAACTTCGACACCGTGCCGATCAAGCCGCAGCGGGTCTACCAGGAGATGAACAGGGTGTTCGGGCCCGACACCCGCTACGTCTCCACGATCGGGCTGTCGCAGATCCAGGCGGCTCAGCTGCTGCACGTCTACCAGCCGCGGCACTGGATCAACGCCGGACAGGCCGGCCCGCTCGGCTGGACCGTTCCTGCCGCGATCGGTGTCGCGACCGCCGACCCGGAGTCGACCGTGGTCGCGCTCTCCGGCGACTACGACTTCCAGTTCCTCATCGAAGAGCTCGCGGTGGGAGCGCAGTTCAACATCCCGTACATCCACGTGCTGGTGAACAACGCCTACCTCGGGCTGATCCGCCAGTCACAGCGCGGGTTCGACATGGACTACTGCGTGCAGCTGGCCTTCGACAACCTCAACGCCCCCGAGGTGGGCGGCTACGGTGTGGACCATGTCAAGGTCGTCGAGGGGCTCGGCTGCAAGGCGCTGCGGGTGTCCGAGCCCGACGGCCTCGTGCCGGCGCTGGAGCGGGCGAAGAAGATGACGGCCCGCTTCCGGGTGCCGGTCGTCGTCGAGGTCATCCTCGAGCGGGTGACCAACGTGTCGATGGGCACCGAGATCGACAACGTGACTGAGTTCGAGGAGCTCGCCGAGCGGGGCGAGGACGCCCCGACGGCGGTGGCCCTGCTCGACTGACCCGAGGAGCCGACCGCCCGTGACGACCGTCCTCGTCGCCCCTGACAAGTTCAAGGGCTCGCTCACCGCAGCGCAGGTGGCTGCGGCGGTGGGCGTGGGACTTCGCCGGGTGGTCGATGTGGACGTCGTGCCCGTTCCCGTCGCCGACGGCGGGGACGGCACGGTGGCGGCCGCGCTGGCCGCCGGCTACGACGCCGTCCCCGTGACGGCCGCGGGCCCGACGGGGGAGCCGGTCGGGACGACCTACGCCCGGCTGGACGACCTGGCCGTGATCGAGATGGCCGACGCCTCCGGGCTGGCCCGGCTGCCCGGCGGCGTGCCGCAGCCGCTCACGGCGACCAGCCGGGGGCTCGGCGAGGTCATGGCCGCGGCCGTTGACGCCGGCTGCCGGCGGCTGGTCCTCGGCATCGGCGGCAGCGCAAGCAGCGACGCGGGCGCCGGCATGCTGGCCGCCCTCGGGGCCCGCCTGCGGGACGCGACAGGGGCCGAGCTGCCCGACGGGGGCGGTCCGCTCGGAGACCTCGCCGAGATCGACCTGCAGCCGGTGCGCGAGCGGATGGCCGGCGTCACGGTGACGGTTGCCTGCGACGTCGACAACCCGCTCACCGGCCCGCGCGGCGCCGCTGCCGTCTACGGTCCGCAGAAGGGCGCCCACGCGGACGAGGTCGCCACCCTGGACGCGCACCTCGCGCGCTTCGCCGACGTGGTCTCCGCAGCCACGCAGGCCGACGTCCGGGACGAGCCGGGCGCCGGCGCGGCAGGCGGAGTGGGGTATGCCGCCCTCGCCGCGCTGGGTGCCCGGTTGCGGCCCGGCATCGACTTGGTCCTCGACCTCGTCGGCTTCCACGAGCGCCTGGCCGCGGCCGACCTGGTCATCACGGGCGAGGGCTCGCTCGACGAGCAGACGCTGCACGGCAAGGCGCCGGCCGGGGTGGCCGCCGCTGCCGCGGCGCGGGCGGTGCCGGTGATCGCCGTCTGTGGCCGAACCATGCTGGAACCGGCGCGCATCCGCGCGGCGGGAATCCACGCGGCATACTCGCTGACCGACCTGGAGCCGGACGTGCGACGCTGCATCGCCGAGGCCGCCCCCCTGCTCGAGCGGCTCGGCGAGCGCATCGCCACCGAGCACCTCGCACCGCAACTCTTAGACGACGGACGGGAGCCAGCATGACCGACGCCGACCTGGTGGTCCGCGCCCGCCGCGCGGTGCTGCCCGACGGCGAGCGCCCGGTCAGCGTCGTGGTGCGGGACGGCCGCATCGTCGCGCTCGACCCGCCGAGAGCCGCGTCCACCAGCGGCCAGACGGTCGAGCTCGCCGACGACGAGGTGCTCCTTGCTGGCGTCGTGGACACCCACGTCCACGTCAACGACCCGGGGCGCACCGAGTGGGAGGGCTTTGCGAGCGCCACCAGGGCCGCCGCAGCAGGCGGCGTCACCACGCTGGTCGACATGCCCCTCAACAGTATTCCCCCGACCGTCGACGTGGACGCGCTCGAGGTCAAGCGCGAGACCGCGGCCGGGCAGGCGTGGATCGACGTCGGCTTCTGGGGCGGGGCCGTGCCGGGCAACGTGCCGCAGCTGCGTCCCCTGCACGAGCAGGGCGTCTACGGGTTCAAGTGCTTCCTGCTGCACTCCGGTGTGGACGAGTTCCCGCCCCTCGACGCCGGCCAGCTCGAGGCGGCGATGCGCGAGATCGCCTCGTTCGGTGGGCTGCTCATCGTCCACGCCGAGGACGCGCACACCATCGACACCGCACCGCAGGCGCACGGCCGGCACTACCGCGACTTCCTCGGCTCGCGCCCGCGCCGCGCGGAGAACCGCGCCGTCGAGCAGGTCATCGGGCTGTCCCGCCGGACCGGGTGCCGGGTGCACGTCCTGCACGTCTCGAGTGCCGACGCGCTCCCGCTCATCGCCGCTGCCAAGCGGGACGGCGTCGAGGTCACGGCGGAGACGTGCCCGCACTACCTGAGCTTCACGGCCGAGGAGATCCCCGACGGCGCCACGCAGTTCAAGTGCTGCCCGCCGATCCGGGAGGCGGACAACCGCGAGGCCCTGTGGGAAGGGTTGCGGGACGGGACGATCGACATCGTCGTCTCCGACCACTCACCGTCGACCCTCGACCTGAAGTGCCTGGACACCGGCGACTTCGGCACCGCCTGGGGCGGCGTCTCCTCCCTCCAGCTCGGCCTGCCCGCCGTGTGGACCGGCGCGCGCCGTCGAGGCTTCACCCTCGCCGACGTCTCCCGCTGGATGTCCGCAGGGCCGGCCCGGCAGGTCGGTCTGCCGCGCAAGGGCCGCCTGGAGGTCGGTGCCGACGCCGACTTCTGCGTCCTCGCGCCGGACGAGGAGTTCGTCGTCGACACCAGCAGCCTGCACCACAAGAACGCCATCACGCCGTATGCCGGCCGCACCCTCTCCGGCGTCGTGCGCAGCTCGTGGCTGCGCGGCCGACGGGTCGACATCGCCGCCGCACCGGCCGGTCGCCTGCTCAACCGGGGCGACGCGTGACCGCTGGCACCCGGACAGGCGGACACTGACGTGGCGGCACCCGGCGCAGCACCAGTGGCCGTGGTCACCGGAGCCGGCTCCGGGATCGGTCGCGCGATCGCCCTGGGGCTGGTCCGGGCCGGGCACCGAGTGGGCCTGCTCGCCAGGCGCGCGGAGACGCTCGAGGCGGTGGCGCAGGAGGCCGCGCTCGTCCCCGGCGCCATCACGCTGGTGCTCCCCACCGACGTGACCAGCGAGCAGCAGGTCTCGGCTGCCTTCGCCCAGGTGCGGCAGGAGTGGGGGAGGGTCGACCTGCTCGTGAACAACGCGGGCACGTTCGGCCCGGCGGGCGAACCGGACGGGATCGACGTCGACGCGTGGCGGGCCACCATCGACGTCAACCTCACCGGTGCGTTCCTCTGTGCCCGGGAGGCATTTGCCCTCATGCGGTCCCAGGATCCGCGGGGCGGGCGGATCCTCAACAACGGCTCCATCTCCGCGCACACGCCGCGTCCGGGCGGTGCTGCCTACACGGCGAGCAAGCACGCGCTCACCGGGCTCACCAAGTCACTCGCCCTGGACGGCCGGATCCACGACATCGCCTGTGGACAGGTGGACATCGGCAACGCGGCGACCCCGCTCACCGAGGAGATCAGCCGCGGCGCCCTGCAGGCCGACGGCTCCCGTCGACCCGAGCCGACGTTCGACGTCGAGCGGGTGGCCGACCTGGTCGTGGAGATCGCCGCACTTCCGCTCGGCGTGAACGTGCCGTTCTTCACGATGACCGCGACGGGGATGCCCTACCTCGGGCGCGGTTAGCCCGGCCCGGGGCGGGCGAGCAACAGGGGAACCGGCGGCGGTCCACGGCCGGTGCGCTCACGTCATACCGCGTAGTCGACGACCACGGGGGCGTGGTCGCTCAGGCGCTCCGCGTAGCTGGCGTCCCGGTCGGTTCCGCCGCTGACGGCGGCCTTCGCCAGGGAGGGGGAGGCGAGCTGGTAGTCGATCCGCCACCCGACGTCATTGGTGAAGGCCTGGCCGCGCCAGCTCCACCACGAGTACGGACCGGAGGTGCGCGGGTGCAGGTGGCGGACCACGTCGACGAGGGTGCGCGGCGTCACCTGGCCGGCGATCCACTCGCGCTCCTCGGGCAGGAACCCCTCGGACCTCCGGTTGCTGGCGTAGTTCTTCAGGTCCAGCTCGGTCGGGGCGATGTTCCAGTCACCCATCACGACGAACTCGCGGCGCTCACGGGCGGCCTCGCGACGGCTGCGGCGCACGTGGCGGGACAGGGAGCGGCAGAACCGCATCTTCCGGTGGAGGCGGGACAGGCCCTCCTCGGAGGTCGGCACGCCGCCCTTGGGGAGGTAGAGGGACGCGACGCGCAGCCCGGGCCGACCGCCACCGAGGTCGACGTCGGCCTCGAGGTAGCGCCCCTCCCCGTCGAACTCCCGGCTGCCGAAGCCGTGCCGGACGGCGACCGGCGGCCGGTGGGTGAGCAGCGCCACCCCGTTGCGGCCGGCGAGCTCACCGCAGTGGTAGCTGGCGTGGTAGTCCCCGAACGCGTCCGGAGGCAGCTGGTCCTCCGGGCAGCGGACCTCCTGCAGCGCGACGATGTCGCAGTCGCGGCCCGCCAGCCAGGACCCGAAGCCACGACGGAGGCTCGCACGGATCCCGTTGACGTTGAAGGTGGCGACGCGGAGCATGGCCGCCACCCTAAGCCGCTGGGCACCTCGGCGCGAAAAGCGGTGCCCTCAGCGGTAGTTGACGAACTGCAACGCCACGTCGAGGTCGGCCTGCCGCAGCATCTGCTGGACCGCCTGAAGGTCGTCCCTGGACTTGCCGGAGACGCGCAGCTCGTCACCCTGGATGACCGGCTTGACCTTCTTGCCGAACTCGTCGCGGATCATCTTGGAGACCGTCTTCGCGTTCTCCTGGCTGATGCCGTCCTTGAGCGCGGCCTCGAGCCGGTACTCCTTGCCGGACTGCTTCGGGGTGCCTTCGCCGACATCGATGCTCTTGAGGGACACGCCCCGCTTGACCAGCTTGGTCTGGAAGACGTCGTAGACGGCGAGGCAACGCTCCGGCGAGCTCGCCCTCATCAGCACGCCGTCCCCACTCCAGTCGATGGAGGCGTCGACGCCCTTGAAGTCGTAGCGCTGGCTGATCTCCTTCGCGGCCTGGTTCAGCGCGTTGGCGACCTCCTGCTTGTCGACCTTGCTGACGATGTCGAACGACGAGTCGGCCATGGCTCTCCTCGGGTCTTTGGTGTGTGCCGTGCGCCTCCGTGCCGGGTGCCGTGCCGATTGGACGCGGCGGGGCGATGGGTTGCTATCCTGCCACCTGCACACGGCAGGTTGTCCGAGCGGCCAATGGAAGCGGACTGTAAATCCGTCGGCGTAAGCCTACGAAGGTTCGAATCCTTCACCTGCCAC
>DASSKF010000261.1:0-3819 GCA_035690725.1 Segeticoccus sp. | reverse complement strand
CCGAACCGGCGCTGGTCGATCCGGCCCTCGGGGGTGCGGTTGAACGGGAGCCCCATCCGCTCGAGGTCGATGACCGCGTCGATCGCCTCGCGGCACATCACCTCGGCCGCGTCCTGGTCGACCAGGTAGTCACCGCCCTTGACGGTGTCGAAGGTGTGCCACTCCCAGTTGTCCTCCTCGACGTTGGCGAGGGCCGCGCACATGCCGCCCTGGGCCGCGCCGGTGTGCGAGCGGGTCGGGTACAGCTTCGTCAGCACCGCGGTGCGCGCCCGGGTCGAGGACTCCAGGGCGGCGCGCATCCCGGCGCCTCCGGCACCGACGATGACGACGTCATACGTGTGGGTCTGCATGGGCTCCTCAGCCTTTCGGGTGCTCCGGTCGGTGCGGCGCGGTCGTCAGCGGTTGCACACGGCCAGGGTGGAGTTCGGGTCGATGCACGGGTCGAAGGTGAAGATCACCATGGTGCCCAGGACCATCGTGAAGACCGCCGCCAGGAAGAGCAGGGTCTTGAGCACGAGGCGGGTCGAGTCGCGCTCGGTGTAGTCGTTGATGATCGTCCGCACGCCGTTGACGCCGTGGATCTCGGCCAGCCACAGCATGAGCAGGTCCCAGAACTGCCAGAACGGGCTGGCCCACTTGCCGGCGACGAAGGCGAAGTCGATGCCCTCGATGCCGTCGCCCAGCATGAGGTTGACGAACAGGTGCCCGAAGACGAGGACGATCAGCAGGACGCCGGAGGCGCGCATGAACAGCCACGACCACAGCTCGAAGTTGGTACGGCTGCGGGCGTGCCGGGCATACGGCGACGTGCGGGTGAGCTCGGTGACGAGGCGGCTGTCGGGGCTGGTGCGCTCGGCCGGTCCGGAGGTGTCCTGGGAGTGGCGGGTGCTGCTGGCGATGTCGCTCATGTCTGCCTCCTCAGCCGAAGACGATCATCAGGTGGCGGACCATGAACGGGGCCATGACGACCACCCACAGGGCGACGACGACCCACGCCAGCTGGCGCTGGTGGCGGGTGCACCAGGTGTTGGTGTCCACGAGGATGATCCGGATGCCGTTGAAGGCGTGGAACACCACGGCGGCGACCAGGCCGATCTCGCCGAAGGCCACGACCGGGTTCTTGTAGGTGCCGATCACGGCGTTGTACGCATCGGGGGACACGCGCACGAGGGCGGTGTCGAGGACGTGGGCGAAGAGGAACAGAAAGATGAGCACACCGGTGACCCGGTGTGCCACCCACGACCACATGCCTTCGCGACCGCGGTACAGAAGTCCCGCGGGCGCCGCTTGAGGCTGCACTGCCACTGTGCGTCCCTTTCCTGTGACGGGGGTGGACGGAGGACATGCTAATGAGGAGTGCGGAAGCGGTGGATTCCGGGTATCGCCGTGTCGGGACCCGGGTCTCGGATAGCGTCTCGGGCAACGTCTGCGATACGTCCCGGGCCAAGGGGAGGCCCGGTGACTGGGAGGAGGACGACGTGGTCACTGAAGAGCCGTCGCCCGGGGGTGCGCGCTCGCAGCCGGTGCCCGGGTTCTGGGGGGTGATCCCGGCCGGTGGCGCGGGCACCCGGTTGTGGCCGCTGTCCCGCACCGCCATGCCGAAGTTCCTGCACGACCTGACCGGCAGCGGGCGCTCGCTGCTGCAGTCGACGTGGGACCGGCTCGGACCGGTGTGCGGGGAGCACGTGGTCGTCGTCACCGGGGAGCGGCACGTCGACGCCGTGCGCGGGCAGCTGCCCGGCCTGACCGGGCGCTACCTGCTGGCCGAGCCCTCGCCGCGGGAGTCGATGCCGGCGATCGGGCTCGCGGCGGCGCTCATCGAGCGCGAGGACCCCGACGCGGTGGTGGGGTCGTTCGCGGCCGACCACGTGATCAACGATGTCGAGGGCTTCCACGACTGCGTCCGCGAGGCCGTGGCGGTGGCCCGCCAGGGGCAGCTGGTGACGATCGGCATCGAGCCGACGTACCCCGCGATGGGCTTCGGCTACATCCGGATGGGGGAGGCCCAGCCGGTGCCCGGCGCCCCGTCGGCGCACCGGGTCAGGTCGTTCGTCGAGAAGCCGGACCGCAAGCGGGCACGGCGCTACCAGCGCTCGGGGGACTACCGCTGGAACGCCGGCATGTTCGTCGTCGGCGCCACCGTGCTGCTGGACCTGCTCGCGAGCTACGACCCCGCCCTCGCCAAGGGGCTGCGGGAGATCGCCGCCGAGCCCGAGCGGCTCGGTGAGCTGTGGCCGACGCTCCAGGCGGCCGTGATCGACCGGGCCGTGGCGGAGCCGGCAGCGGCCGAGGGGCGCGTCTCGGTCATCCCCGCGACGTTCGACTGGGACGACGTGGGTGACTTCGCCTCACTGGCCACCCTCGTCAAGGAGTCGCCCGACGACCCGGGCCTGAAGGTGCTCGGCCAGCGCGAGCTCGTCGTCACCCGGGACACGAGCGGCATCGTGCTGCCCCGGTCCGGTCGCACCGTCGTGACGCTCGGCATGGACGACGTCGTGGTCGTCGACACCCCCGACGCCCTGCTCGTGACGAACCGGGAACGCGCCCAGGACGTCAAGGCGATCGTGGAGATCCTGCGCAACGAGGGCCGCTCCAACCTCACCTGAAGCGCCCTCTCCCCGGCGTTTCTTTGGTACGTTTGCGCTGCTGGGGCAGCGGATCTGTCACAAAGATTTGCGCCGGCGGAGCCGGTCTCGGCGGCTCGATCGACGGACCCGCACCTCCGGCAGCGGCCGGCCGACCAGCCGGAGGTAGGTCTGCTCGGCGTCCGTCCGGAACTCGTCCGGCCTGCGGTCCAGCGTCGACGGCGTGACGCCGACCACGACGATGCCGGCCCGGCTCAGCGCGGTGTCGCCCTCGACGGTTCCCTCCCAGTCCTCGTCCCGGGCGTGGAACCGCTTCGAATGAACCTGTATGGCGAGCCCCACCTCCTCGATGTAGGCATCCGGAGTCGGCAGTCGCCTGCCGTTCGGAAGGCTGAGCGTGGGGTTGGCAAGGTGGGTCGGAAGGACCGCGCTCGCGTCCAGCAGGTCGGCGAGCACCGCCTCCGGCCGCGACCAGGCGCCCGCCTCGTAGGCGTCCAGCCCCTGACGGATCCCCGCCGTGTCGTTGCGACGGACGTAGAGCAGCTCCCTCCTGAGGTGGTCGGGGCCGACGATGCCCTGCTGGAGCCCGCTGATGGTCAGTGCGAGCCGATCGTCGGAGGTCGCCAGGTCCCACACGGCTGCGTCGACGAGACACCGGCTGGGACCGGCCACCTCGTGGACGCCGAGTGTCCTGGTGCCGCCGGGTGCGCGGTCGGTGCGGACGACCTCGGCGCCGGTGGTCCGCCGGCCACGCCGGCTGTCCGGGACCAGGAACCGCGCGGTCTCGAACGCGTGGTCGTGCTTCAGCCCGAGGACGGTGAGGCCGGCCATCCCCGACAGGACCGCCGACCGTCCGGCCCAGAGCTGAGCGGCGACGAGCATCGTCTCGTCGTCGACGGCTTGACGGTGCGGAGCCACGACCGTGGGCAGGAGCAGCCGCCAGCGGTCGACGAGCCGGTGCCGGATCGCCGGCTCCGTCCACCCGCGGTGCCGAAGCTGCCGCCGGGTCGCCAGGCCCCGCTGGTCCGGGATCTGCGGGAACGTGGGCGGGCCGGTGGGCCGCTCGTCGGCGGTCGGGACCGCTTCGGCGTCGCTCGTCTTCGTGGCGGTGTCGGTCATGGTCGGCAGCCTCCCGTGGGGAGAACCCGCCGACCGACCCCTCGAGCGGCTGCTGTGGACATGCGGTGCCCCGGTCGACGCGCCTGTGGGCCGACACACCCCCGCGTTTCTTTGG
>DASSKF010000260.1:0-28494 GCA_035690725.1 Segeticoccus sp. | reverse complement strand
CCGCAAACCGGTCCGGGACGGCCGCATCTTCCTCGTCTGCCGGACGCGTTTACCGAACCGTTGCCATCGTCGACGTATCCCCGGCGGTGGCCGGCGCGTCTACCTCAGTAGACCGGCCCCACCCGGGGAGCCGGCGCTCATCGGGGACAAGGGGTGGTGGGCATGGAGCTCACGCGCAGGGGATTCGTCGCGGGCACAACAGGTCTCGCCGCCGGAGCCGCACTCACGCTCGTCGGCGCACCGGCCGCCGAGGCGGCGGGACGCACGATCCGCGTCGGGTCGCGGGGCCGGGCGGTCGTGCGGCTGCAGCGCAGGTTGGGCCGGCTCGGCTACTGGTGCGGGGCCGCCGACGGTGTCTTCGGGCCACTGACCGAGCAGGCCGTCTTCGCGATCCAGAAGGTGTCCGGCATCGTGCGCGACGGTGTCTGTGGCCCGGTGACCTGGTCGAAGGTCGACACCGGGGTCCGGCCGCGGGCGCGCACCCGGCACCACCGGTGGATCGAGATCGACAAGCGGCGGCAGGTGCTGCTCGTCGTGCGATCCGGCCGGGTCGAGCACATCCTCAACACCAGCACCGGCTCCGGCCGGTGGTTCCGCTACCGGGGCCGGAGCATGCGGGCGCTCACGCCCGACGGTCGGTTCCGCGTCTTCCGGTCGGTCAACCACTGGGACTACGGGGCGCTCGGCGGCCTCTACCGGCCGATGTACTTCAACGGCGGCATCGCCGTCCACGGCGCGACCCGGGTGCCGCCCTGGCCCGCCTCGCACGGCTGCTGCCGGGTCAGCGTCGCCGCGATGGACATGCTCTGGCAGACGCGGGAGATCCGCGTCGGCCGTCGCGTCCTGGTGCACTGACGGCGCCACCGGCCCCGCCGGGTCCGGTGGCGTCGCATCGGTCGGTGCCTGCGGGTCAGTCGCGGTGGCCGGCCGCATCCACCTCGGTCGGCCGTGGGCCCTCGGGGCGCTGACCGTTCGCCGACTGCCCGTCGGGTGCGTTGCTCCCCAGCAGGTCCGGCGGGGGCTCGTTGAACGGCGCGTAGGACGACACCACGGGGGCGTGGCCGCGCACCGGTCCGAGCGTGCGCTGCCGCAACGGGTCCCGACGCAGGTCGACGTAGAGCGAGATGCACAACCCGATGAGCACCAGCACGAACGGTGTCGCGGACAGGATCGCGAACGTCTTGAGGGCTTGGAGCCCACCGACGAACAGCAGCACCCCGGCGACCACGCCGGTGAGCACGGCCCAGAGCACGACGAGCGGCTCCCAGGGCTCGGGCCGGCCGCGCGAGGACAGCGTGCTCAGCACCAGCGCGCCCGCGTCGGCGCCGCTGACGAAGAAGATCGCGGTCAGGAAGATGACCGCGCCCGCCGTCACCGGGAGGATCGGGTACTGCTGGAGCATGGCGAAGAAGCCGGCCGCCTCGTTCCCCTGGCCGGCGATGTCGATCCCCGCGAGCTGCAGGTGGATGCCCGCACCGCCGAAGATGACGAACCAGATCGCGCTGATGCCGGTCGGCACCAGAAGCACGCCGAGCACGAACTCGCGGATCGTGCGGCCCCGTGAGATCCGGGCGATGAAGGTGCCGACGAAGGGCGTCCACGAGATCCACCAGGCCCAGTAGAAGATGGTCCAGCTCGCGAGCCAGTCGGTGGTGGCCTGGCCACCGAACGCGGCCGAGTGGAAGCTCATCGGGATGATGTTGGACAGGTAGTCGCCGATCGCCTCGGGCAGCAGGTCCAGCATGAACACCGTCGGGCCGAGCACGAAGACGAAGACGACGAGGGCGAACGCCACGACCATGTTCGTGTTGGACAGCCACTTGATGCCCCTGGAGACGCCGCTCGCGGCGGACAGGACGATGCCGACGGTGAGGACGCAGATCACGAGGATCGCCAGCGAGTGGCTGCCCTCCTCGGGGAACTTGCCGGTCCGCAGCAGGGCGAACCCGGCGGCGATCTGCAGGGCGCCGAGCCCGAGGGAGACGGCCGAGCCGAACTTGGTGCAGATGATGGCGAGCACGTCGATCGGCTTGCCCCAGCCGTCCTCCTCGATCCGCTTCTTGCCGAAGAGCGCCTGGAAGGGCGAGCTCATCAGGTTGCCGCGGCCCATCCGGTAGGTGGAGTAGGCCAGGGCGAGGCCGACGACCGAGTACATCGCCCAGGGGTGCAGGCCCCAGTGGAAGAAGGTGTAGGCCATGGCGTGCTGGGCCGCCTGCGGTCCACCCGGCTGTGCGTCCACGAACGGGGGCGGGCTGGCCAGGTGGGTCACCGGCTCGTAGACGCCGTAGAACATCAGGCCGATGCCCATGCCGGCGCTGAACATCATGGCGACCCAGGACACCGTCGAGAACTCGGGCGCCTCCCCGTTGCGGGAGAGGGGAATCCGCCCGTAGCGCCCGAACGCGAGCACGAGGGAGAACACGACGAACGCGCTCGCGGACAGGATGTAGAGCCACCCGAGGTCGGCGGTCACCCAGCCCAGGGCGGCGTTGGACCACTCGCCGACCTGGTCGGTGATGGTGACGCCGGCGATGCACACCGCCAGGATGATCCCGAAGGCCCACCCGAAGACGGTCTTGTCCATGGTCTCCCAGCCCCCGCGGATGTCCCGCGCGGCCGGGCGGGGCCCGAACCGGGCCTCGCCGTTCGACTCCTCGGCCCCTGGCGGAGCGTGCGAGGTCTCGGTACTCATAGGTGCCTTCCCATAGCGCTGCGTGCCGTGCGAGCTGGGGCCCGTTCGTCGGGCCCTGGACACCCACACCCGGTCACGTCCTCGCCGGCCGCCGTCGACAGCCGCGAGGGCGCAGTCCTCTACAGTAACGAAACATGTCTGACACCCAGAAGCCGACCGAGGCGACGAGCACGCCGCACTACACGCGCTCCGGCGACGACGGCACCACGACCCTGGGTGAGGCGGGCGCCGTGGACAAGGGCGACGTGCGCCTGGAGGCCTACGCCGACTGCGGGGAGGCGAACGCGGGCATCGGCATCGCCCTGGCGATGTCGCCGCTGCCGGTGCACGTCGTGACGGCCCTGTCGAGCATCCAGCACGACCTGTTCGACCTCGTGACCGGCCTGACCCACCCGAGCTCGCGGCAGGAGCCGGCCGCACAGGCCACGTCGTCGCACATCACCCAGGAGCACATCGACCGGCTGGAGCGCCTGTGTGACCACTACGGCGCCGACCTGCCCCCGGTGGACGGCTACGTGCTGCCGGGCGGCACGGTCACCGCCTCCCTGCTGTTCCAGGCGTGGTCGGTGACGTTGCGCGCCGAGCGGTCCACGTGGGCCGCCGTGCACGCCTACCCGGACACCGTCGACCCGCTGGCCCCCCGCTACCTGAACCGGCTGGCCAGCCTGCTCTACGTCCTCGCCCGCGCCGCGAACGCCGAGCACGGCGACACCATGTGGTACCCGATGGCGTCGGTCACCACGCCGGTCGAGGCGACGCCCACCAACGACTGAGCGCCCGGCGGGGGAGACATCCCCGCCGAGGCCGTGCGGCCGAGGGCCGGGTTTACCGAATCGTGTCGTGGCACCGGCAACGCGATGACCGGCTGGCGCGTCGTCGTGGGTGACAGTTGGCGTCGACGCCGTGGCAGTCACGGCCAGGAGCAAGGGGAGCAGCACGCATGGTGTTGATGATGAACCGGCGTCAACTGGTGCAGGCTGTCGCGGGACTCGCGGCCACCACGGGTCTGTCCATGGCCGGTGTCCACGTCGACACTTCGGCTCCCTCCCCCACGCGCCGCCCCACGCCGGAGCCGAGCCGGACGCCCGAGCCCACCAGGGAGCCGGAACCACAGCCGACTCAGGAGACCCGGGAACCGACGCCCGATCCGCCGGAGCCGGCCCTGCTGCGCTCCGGCGACTCGGGTCCGGCCGTGCGCTCGCTGCAGGACCGTCTCAGCGCGCTCGGCTACTGGCTGGGCACGCCGGACGGCAGCTACGGTCCCGCGACCGTCGGCGCCGTGGTGGCCCTGCAGAAGGTGGCCGGCCTCGTCCGCGACGGCGTCACGGGCCCGCTGACGATGTCGCACGTCGAGGCCGGGACCCGGCCGGCGGCCCGATCGGGCGGTGCCCTGCACGTGGAGGTGGACCTGGCCCGCCAGGTCCTGCTCCTCGCCGGCGGCGGCACGGTGCGGACGATCCTCGCCACGAGCACCGGGTCCGGGGAGCGGTTCCGGATGGAGAAGAAGGGACCGTGGTACACCGCCCACACGCCGCCGGGCACCTTCCGGGTGTTCCGGCAGGTGGACGAGTGGGACAAGGGACCGCTCGGCGCGCTCTACCGGCCGAAGTACTTCAACGGCGGGATCGCGATCCACGGCTTCCCGGTCGTCCCGACCCAGCCGGCCTCGCACGGCTGCTGCCGGGTGAGCATGTCGGCGATGGACATGATCTGGGCCACGGGGGCGGTGCCGATCGGCGCCACGGTGCTGGTCTACTGACGTGTGCACCCGGCGGCGACCCACTGGGGAGCGGGCGCGCCGCCGGGTGCACGACATGACGACGCCGGCACCCCGGCGACCGGGTTCCACGGGCCGGGGTGCGGCGTCACCAACCGCGAGGTCGCAGCGCCGCCGGGGTCAGCGCCGCCGGGGTCACCAGCGCGAGACGGCCTCCGCCATGAGGTCGCCGAACAGCTCGTCCTCGTCCACCGCGAGCCCCTTGCGCCGGAACCACGCGCACACGGTCCGGCAGTCGCGCTCGAGGTATTCCGGCCCCCGCGGGTTGCCGATGATGTCGACGACCTGCGGCCAGTCGATGACCACGAGCCGCTCACCGTCAAGCAGGATGTTGTATGCCGACAGGTCACCGTGCGCCCAGCCTGCACCTGCCAGCGCGAGCATGGTGGACCGCGCCTGCTCGAACAGGTCGGGCAGCAGCTCGCGCGGCGGACGCGCACCGGACAGCCGCGGGGCCGCCTCGCCGGTCTCCGGGTCCCCGATGAACTCCAGGAGCAGCTCGCCCTCGTGCAGCTGCACGGGGTAGGGGACCGGCAGGTCCAGCGCCCACAGCTCGGACAGGGCACCGAACTCCGCCCCGGCCCACTGCGCGGAGATCATCTCCTTGCCGAAGTCGGTGCGGCGCGCCATGGCACGCATCTCCCTGCTCTTGCGGACCCGTCGGCCCTCGAGGTAGCCGGAGTCCCGGTGGAACATCCGGTGCTCGGCGGCGCGGAACCGCTTGGCCGCCATGACGACGTCGGAGCCGGTGGCTCCGTCGGCGCCGGGGACCCGGCGACGCACGACGTGGACGTCGGCCTCCTTGCCGGTCTGGAGCACGCCGAGGTCCTCGTCGACGGCGCCGAGCGCGGTGACGACCCAGTCGGGGCGTGGACCCGGCCCGTGTTGGGCGCTGTCCCAGGTGGTCCAGCGCGTGCCGTCGGGGGGTGCATCCGGGAGGGTGTCGATCGACAGACCGCTCGAGCGGCCGGTCTGGTCAGTGGTGGGAGCTGCCTGCTCCCCGTGCGGATGTGGCACAGCGGTTCTCCAGGAGGGTGGGTGGGACGGTGCGGGCGGCACCGACGACAGTCGTCGACATGTCAGCCCTCCTCTCTGCCGGTCCGCCGGTGGCGGACCCGCGTGCTGTGGACCGGATCAGCATGGGGGAGCCGGCCGTCACCGGGCAACGGGTTTTCGGCCGGCCGCTCGCTGGCCCGGGGATTCTGGCGCCGGGATGCGACCATGGACCCATGAGCTCGCAACCGAACCTGCGCCGCGGCTTCGGCGGAGGCCCGATGCCCGGCATGACCCTCGAGTACCCGATGTCCCTCGGCGTCTTCGACAAGTACGACGACGCCCAGAAGGCGGTCGACTACCTGTCCGACAACGAGTTCCCGGTGCAGAACTGCATGATCGTCGGGACGGACCTGCGACAGGTCGAGCGGGTCACCGGTCGGCTCACCCGCGGCCGGGTCGCGCTCGGGGGTGCACTCTCCGGCGTGTGGCTCGGCCTGTTCGTCGGGTTGATCTTCGCGCTGTTCAGCTCCGGCAAGGAGAGCTGGATCGCGACCGTCCTCTCCACGGTCGTCTTCGGTGCGGTCTTCGGCCTCATCTGGGCGCTGATCGGCTACGCCGCCACCCAGGGCCGGCGCGACTTCACGTCGGTCAGCCAGGTGGTCGCCACCAAGTACGAGCTGCTCGTGGAGCACCGGCACGCACAGCGGGCCCGGGAGCTGCTCACCCAGCTCGACCCGATGCGGGCCGCGCAGGCGGAGGCGGACGCGCGGGTGCGCGCCGCCCAGGAGGAGGCCCGCCGGCGGGGCGAGCAGCCCGGGCAGACGCCCCCGTCGCAGGGCGGGTACTGAGCGGGCGGCCCCGACTGGCGGTGAGGACGGGCGGTGAGGACGCTCACCGCGGTGGCGCCACCGCCTCCTGCCGCGGCTCGTCGTCGCGGCGGGAGGCCGGACGGGCCAGGCGGACCCGGAACACCCGCTCCCGCTCCCGGGCCTCCTGCTGGTCGCGCTGTCGCGCGGCCAGCAGCTGGGTCAGGGTGACCATGCCGACGACGCGACGCGGGTCGTCCCGGTCGACGACCGGCATGCGGTTGACCTCGGCGAGCGCCATCAGACCGGCCACGTGCTTGAGGGTCTGGTCGGGGTGGGTGGTGGCACGTGGCTCCCGGATGAGCGCGGACAGCGGCGTGGTGCCGTCTCCCTCGGTGTTGGCGGTGAACATGGCCTTCCGGGTGACCACCCCCGAGAGGTTTCCCTCCTGGTCGACGACCGGGTAGAGCCGCTGCCGCCACGCGGCACCGCCGTCGACGGGGGAACCGAGGGCCTCGACGGCCTCGGCCACGCTGAGGTCGCCCTCGAGCTCGAGCACGTCGTCGGACATGACCTCGCCCGCGAAGAGCACCTCGAGCGGGTCCACGTCGTACTCCCGCGTGAGGTGGTAGCCACGGCGGGCGATCTTCTCGGTCAGCACGGAGCGCTTGAGCAGCAGGACGGACACGGCGAAGGCCGTGGTCGCCCCGATGATGAGCGGCAGGATGGCGTCGAACTGGTGGGTCAGCTCGAGGGCGAAGACGACGCCGGTGAACGGTGAGCGCATCACCCCGCCGAGCACACCGGCCAGGGCGACGAGGGCCCAGAACCCGGCGCCGACGTCGGGGAAGACCTGGGCCTCGAGCGTCCCGAGCGCGCCGCCGATCATGAAGATCGGGGCCAGGACGCCACCGGAGGTGCCCGAGCCCAGCGACAGCGACCAGATGAGCGTCTTGACGACCAGGATGCCGGCGACCAGCCCGAGGCTGATCGAGCCGGCCAGCTCCGCGTGGATGACGTCGTAGCCGACGCCGAGGGCCTGCGGGACGAACAGCCCGCCGATGCCGATGATGAGGCCGCCGATGGCGGGCCACCACATCCAGTGGATGGGCAGCCGCCGGAACGCGTCCTCCGACGCGTAGACCAGGCCGGTCGCGAAGATCGCAAGCAGCCCGGAGATGACGCCGGACACGACGCACAGTCCGTAGGCGGCGGGGGTGACGTGCAGCGTGGACTGCACGGGGAACAGGGCGCCCGAGCCGAGCAGCGGCATGCGCACGACGGTCGCCACGGACACCGCCGCCGCCACGGGGACGAGACTACGGGGGCGCCACTCGAACAACAGCAGCTCGACGGCGAGGATCAGCGCCGCGAAGGGCGTGTTGAAGGTGGCCGCCATGCCCGCGGTGGCACCGGCCACCAGCAGCGTCTTGCGCTCGTCGGCCGTCAGCCGCAGGAACTGGGCGAACAGCGACCCCATGGCGCCGCCGGTCATGATGATCGGGCCCTCGGCACCGAACGGGCCACCGGTGCCGATCGCGATCGCCGAGGAGATCGGCTTCAGCACGGCCACCCGCGGCTGCACCTTGCTGCCGCCCATGAGGATCGCCTCGATCGCCTCCGGCATGCCGTGCCCGCGGATCTTCTCCGATCCGTAGCGCGCCATGAGGCCGATGACGAGCCCGCCGAACGCGGGGGCGAGCAGGATGAGCACCCAGTTGTGGTCCTGGGCGCCCGGCGCCACCAGCTCGGTCTCGACGCGCTGGTAGAAGATCACGTTGGTGATCAGGCCGATCAGCCGGAGCAGTGCCCACGAGACCAGCGCGCTGACCGCGCCGATCGGCAGCGCCAGCAGGGTGATGAACAGGACGCGCCGGGACGTGGTGAAGTCCCCGAGGTGGCGCACGTCCCGCACCGTCTGCGGCGGCTCCTGACTGGCGGCGGAGGACGGGACGACGGACGCGGGACCCACTGTTGCTATCACTCCGGCCGGTGGTGGATGGGGGAACGACGTACTAGGGTACGGCCTCCCCCCGCGGTGGCCGGACCCTGCTCAGCCGGCGCGCTGGTCGCGCACCCGGGCGATCCACGCCTCGACGTCGTCGGAGGTGCGCGGCATGAAGCCCGACAGGTTGTCGTGGCCGTCCTCGGTGACCAGCAGGTCGTCCTCGATGCGGACCCCGATACCGCGCAGCTCCTCGGGCACGAGCAGGTCGTCGGCCTTGAAGTACAGCCCCGGCTCCACCGTGAGGACCATGCCCGGCTCGAGCTCGGCGTCCATGTAGTCCTCCCTGCGGGCCTTCGCGCAGTCGTGGACGTCGATGCCGAGGTGGTGGCTCGTCCCGTGCACCATCCACCGGCGGTGGTACTGACCGTGCTCCTTGTCGAGGGTCTGCTCGACGTCGACACCTTCGGGCAGCAGGCCCCACGCCCGGAGGTGCTCGGCGATGACGCGGATCGCCGCGGCGTGCACGTCGCTGAACCTGTTGCCGGGCTTGACCGCCGCGATCCCGGCCTCCTGCGCGGCGTACACCGCGTCGTAGACCCTGCGCTGGGCCTCGGAGAACGTCCCGTTCGCCGGCAGGGTGCGCGTGACGTCGGCGGTGTAGAGCGAGTCGACCTCGACGCCGGCGTCGAGCAGCACGAGGTCCCCGTCCTCGACGTCGCCGGTGTTCTTGATCCAGTGCAGCGTGTTCGCGTGGTCGCCGGCCGCGCAGATCGAGTCGTAGCCGACCCCGTTGCCGGAGTGGCGGGCGTGCAGCCCGAAGACGCCCTCGATCCAGCGCTCGCCGCGGCCGCGGCGCACCGCCTCGGCCAGCTCGGCGATGACGGCCTCGAAGCCCTCCGCCGTGGCCTCGACCGCGCGGCGCATCTCGGCGACCTCCCACGCGTCCTTGACCAGGCGCAGGGTGGACAGGAAGACGGACAGCGCCACGTCGCGCTGCTCGTCGGAGTCCTCCTGCTCGGCGGTCTCGTCGGAGGACTCGGCCACCTGTGCGCCCTCGGAGTCGTCCTGGGTGGCGGACTCCCGGGTGCGGTCGACCAGGGCGGTCACGTCCTGGTCGGCGTCCCGGAGCACCCGGATGACCAGGTGTCCGGCGTCCTTCGCGAGGGCGTCCGGGAGCTCGTCGATGTGGCGGGCACTGATGCCCAGCTCGGCCTCGACGTCCTCGATCGTGGGCCGGGCGCCGACCCAGAACTCGCCGTAGCGGGAGTCACCGAAGAACTCCTCGGTGTCGCGGCCGGCGAGCGGGCGGAAGTACAGCGTGGCGGCGTGGCCGCCCTCCTTGCGTGGCTCCAGCACGAGCACGGCGTCCGGCTCCCGGTCCCCGCCCAGGCCGGTGAGGTGGGCGAAGGCACTGTGCGGCCGGAAGACGTAGTCGGTGTCGTTGCTGCGCACCTTGAGCCCGCCGGCGGGGACGACCAGCCGCTCACCCGGGAAGGCGTCGGAGACCGCCGCACGCCGCTGCGCGGCATACTCGGCCACCTCGGCGCGGGGCGGTCGCTCGTCGCTGCGCGGCGCCCAGTTGCCCGCGATGAAGCTGCGGAACTCGGTGTTCGTGGGGCGGTTTCGGTGCTCGGCCTGCTGCTGCTCTTCGCTCACGGGCTCATCGTCCCACGTCCCCGACCGGGTCCGGCTCCGGTGGTGCGCCGGAGCGTTTGATTCTGCCGGTGTGCAGGCAGCACAGTAGGGAGGTGTCCACGCGCTCCCCGTCACCTCGGCGCGCCCACTCCCGTTCCCAGTCGGCCCGCGCGCTGCGCGAGCGGGCACAGTGGGCGCTCCGGGCCCACAACCCGCCCACGACGCCGATCGGGATCGGGTCGTGGGCCAACGAGCTCGGGGAGCGCCAGGCCCGTGCCGTCATCGACCTGTCCCTGCGGGTGGGGGAGGCGATGCTGTCGACCGGTGCGTCCGCCGCCGACGTGGTGGCGACGGTGCTGCGGTTGATGTCGGCCTACGACGTGCACTCGGCGCACGTCGACATCACCTACACCTCGATCACCGTGTCGATGCACCGTGGCGTCGACGACGACCCGCTCAGCGTGATGCGGATCGTGCGCACCCGGGCCGCGGACTACACCCGGTTGCAGCGGCTGCAGGAGCTCGTGCGCGCGGTCGTCGAGGAGAACCTCGGCGCCGACGAGGCCCGCGCCCAGCTGGACGGCATCCTGCGCTCCCCGCACCCCTACAACCGGGGCATCGTCGCCTGGGCGTTCGCGCTGATGGCCGGTGGCATCACCGGGCTGCTCGGCGGCGGGATCGTGATGATCGTCATCAGCACCCTCACCACCGCGCTCATCGACCGGGTGCAGCGGTGGCTGGCCGAGCGGGGCCTGGCTGCCTTCTTCAGCCAGGCGGTCGGTGGGGCGATCCCCACCAGCGTGGCGGTCGGGCTGTATGCCGCCCAGAGCGCGGGCGTGGAGGTGGTCGGCGGGATCTCACCGTCCCTGGTCGTCGCGACCGGCATCATCGTCCTGCTGACCGGGCTGTCCGTGGTCGGTTCCGCGCAGGACGCGCTGGACGGCTACTACGTCACCGCCGGTGCGCGCATCCTCGAGGTGCTGATGATGACGCTGGGAGTCGTCGCCGGTGTCCTGGGCGTGCTCGCCCTGGCCGCGCAGCTGGGTGTCCCGATGTCGATCTCCACGGCCGTCGGCCTCAACCCCGGCCTGTTCGTGACGGTCGGTGCCACCCTGTTCACGGCCTTCATGTTCTGCATCTCCACCTACACCGGCTTCCGTGCCACGATCGTCGGCATGCTCACCGCCGGGCTGGGCTGGGTCGTCTACTACTCCGGCAGCGAGCTCGGGTTCGGCCGGCCGACGGCGAGCGCCGTGGCGGCGCTGGTGATCGGGGCGGTCGCCCAGCTGGTGGGGCACCGCCTGCGGGTGCCCTCCCTGGTCGTCACGACCGCGGGCATCATCCCGCTGCTGCCGGGCACCCCGGTCTATCGCGGGCTGTTCGAGATGCTGCAGGGCGGTGGCACCGGCGTGAACGCCACCGAGGGCCTGCCCGGCCTGGTCGAGGCGGGCGCGGTCGGGCTCGCCCTGGCCGGCGGCGTCAGCCTCGGCACATTCCTCGGCCGGCCCGCCCGGACGGCGCTGGACCGCAGCATGCGCCGGGCGCTGCGCCGGTCCCGCAGCCACGCCCGCCAGTGAGGCCGGCGACCGGACGACGGCGTCCTGCCGGCGAGCTCAGCTCCACTGCCAGCTGCTGAAGACGGCCTCCATCGCCTGCCGCAGTGCCTGCTCGTCGTCGGGCAGGGCCGTGCCGGTCGGCGCGTAGAGCCGGCCGTCGTGGACGACGAAGTACTGGATCTGCACGAAGGTGCGGGCGTTGATGGTGCGCTGCATGCGGTTGCCGACGGCGTGCTCTCCGTCGATCTCGGTGTCCGGCACGTCGGTCACCGTCGCGTCGTGCTGCGTGAACTTCTCGGCCGCCTGCTGTGCCGCCGCCGCCGCGTCGCCGGTGTACTCCTCGGACGAGCTCGTCACGGAGATGTTCGGCGTGCCGTGGTCGGCGCTCTTGGCCCGCAGGGCGAGGCGCACCTCGTCGAGGTCGGCGAAGTCCTTGCTGCGGTCCACCCACTTCGGCGGCGCCTCCACGGTGAAGTTCCCCTGGCGGGCGGTCACCTCGACCCGCTTCGGGCCGGCGGAGGCCGATGCGCTGCCGCTCGCCGACGGCGCGGCAGAGGCCGGCGGGGTGCCGCTCGGGCTGGGCGGTGCCGTCGACGTCGCCGTCGGCGTCGGGGTCGAGGCCGCCCCGGACGGCGTCGCGGTGGACGACCCTCCCTGCCCGGAGGCCGTGCTGCAGCCGGCCACCAGGGCGGTCCCGAGGACGAGCGTCGTCAGGGCGCCGGTGCGGCGTGGTCGTCGCGCGAGCATGCCGGTGATCCTACAAACGCGGGTCGGCCCGGCACGGGAGGTCGCCCGCCGCGACTTCGCGCCGCGCGGCCCGGCCGGTGTGTCCTACCGGCGCCAGCGTGCCGACCGGATGTAGTCGCTGGACTCGCGCCGCCACAGCAGGACCAGCGCGAACAGGCCGACCACCGCGGTGGCCAGGGGGAGCACCAGGTCGGCGCCGCCGGTGGCCCGTCCCAGGAGCAGACCGGACAGCACCGAGAGCAGGTAGCAGCAGCCGAACAGTGTCGCGAGGACGCGGGCCCAGCCACGACCCTTCCGGTTCACGGCCGCCATCCAGACCCAGAGCAGGACGGTGACCAGCCCGGAGGCGGCGCCGATCCACACCGCGAGGTCGACGACGAGGTCGATCTGCTCGGGGGTCAGCTGCCGGGAGGAGGGGAGCAGGGGCGCCTGCGCGCTGAGCTGGCCCCGCACCCGCCCGAGCGTCGCCAGGCTGACGAACCAGCCGATCAGGCTGAGCGCCGCGCCCGCCCACATCAGCTGGACCGCACCGGTGATCGACGGGGGGCGCGGGACGTCGAGCCGGCCCGCGCCGGCCGGGGGCATCCCGTGGTAGCCGTGCGGGTACAGCGGCGGATACCCGCTCGGGGGCCACGGCTGGCCCGGGGTAGGTGGGTGGGACGCTCCGGCATACGGAGCGTGCGAGCCGTGACCGCTCATGTGGGACCCCTCTCGTGCAGGCCGGAGAACCCCCCTCCGGTCGCCGGCACGAGCGTCGCACAGCAGGCCAGCCGGTGTCCGGCGTTCGCCTGAACGGCCCGGGACGCCGGGTGGCGGGAGTCCGCCTGCGCCGCGGGGCCGCTCAGGCGTTGCTGCTGCGGCCTGCGGGCTTGCCGCCCCGGGTCCGGCGGCGGTTGCGGGTGCGGTTGCGGCGAGGGGCGTCGCTGCCGCTCTCCGCGCCCTGGGACGAGCCGGACCGTGGCCCGCGCTGCCCCGGGCCACGACGAGGGGCGCGGCCCGATCCGCCCGAGCGGCGGGCGCCGCCGTGGCCGCCGGTCTCGCCGAGGTCCTCGACCTCCTCGGCGTCCAGGCCGGCGCGGGTCCGCGCGGACCTGGGCAGCGTGCCGGTCAGGCCGGCCGGGATGTCGAGGTCGGCGAACAGGTGGTCGGAGGTCGAGTAGGTCTCCTCCGGCTCGGGGATGCCGAGGTCGAGGGACTTGTTGATGAGCGTCCAGCGGGGGATGTCGTCCCAGTCGACGAACGTGACCGCGGTGCCGGTCTTGCCCGCCCGGGCGGTGCGGCCGATGCGGTGCAGGTAGGTCTTGGCGTCCTCGGGACACTGGTAGTTCACGACGTGCGTGACGTCCTCGACGTCGATGCCGCGGGCGGCCACGTCGGTGGCGACGAGCACGTCCACCTTACCGTGCCGGAAGGCGCGCAGCGCCTGCTCGCGGGCGCCCTGGCCGAGGTCGCCGTGGATCGCCGCCGCGGCGAAACCGCGCGAGGCCAGGTCGTCCGAGACCTTGGCGGCCGTGCGCTTGGTGCGGGTGAACACGATCGTGAGGCCGCGCTCGCGCGCCTGCAGGATACGGGCGAGCATCTCCACCTTGTCCATGGCGTGCGCGCGGTAGACGAACTGCTGGACCGCCTGCACGGTGTGCTTGTCCGCGCCCTCGTCGCCCATCGCCCGGATGTGGGTCGGCTGCGTCATGTAGCGCCGGGCCAGCGCCACGACGGCGCCCGGCATCGTGGCGGAGAAGAGCATGGTCTGCCGGCCGGCCGGAGTCATCGCCAGGATGCGCTCCACGTCGGGCAGGAAGCCGAGGTCGAGCATCTCGTCGGCCTCGTCGAGCACGACGGTGCGGGCGCGCGAGAGGTCGAGGTGGCCCTGCTGGGCCAGGTCGATGAGGCGGCCGGGCGTGCCGACGACGATCTCCACACCGCGCTGCAGCGCCTCGACCTGCGGTTCGTAGGCCCGGCCGCCGTAGACGGTGAGCACCCGGGCCCCCCGGATGCTGCCGGCCCGCTCGATGTCGCCGGCGACCTGCACGGCGAGCTCGCGGGTCGGGGTGACGGCGAGGGCCTGGGGCCGCCCGGGGGCGGGCAGCTCGGCGAAGCCGTCGTCGTCGGGGGTGAGGACGTGCTCGAGGATCGGCACGCCGAAGCCGAGGGTCTTGCCGGTCCCGGTCTTCGCCTGGCCGATGATGTCGTGCCCGCCGAGGGCGACCGGCAGGGTCATGGCCTGGATGGGGAAGGGATGGACGATGCCGGCCGTGCCGAGGGCGTCGACGATCTCCTGGCGGACGCCGAAGTCGGCGAAGGTGGTCTCGTCCGTCACGATCTGGGGTGCGTTCACAGTGGTGGGTTCTCTTCCGATCGGCGGGGGCCGCGCGCGTGCCGGCACGTCGCCGTGCTCGGCCGACGGGTGTCGAGCCGGCTGCGACGGTGCGGACGCGGGCCACACCCGCGGTGGGGCGGAGCCGATCGGAGTGCTTCAGTGTGGTGCCGCTCTCCGACGAGCGACACGGTCTCAGGGCCGACCGGGCACCGGTGGTCACCCACAGTCTACCGTGCTCCCCACCCTGCTCCCCACCCTGCTCCGTGCGGCCCTCGCGTTACGGTGTGCCCGTGCCCGACGTGAGCCCCGACCAGGACCGCCCTCCGGAGGGCGCCGACGCCACGGGCGGCCCGGCCGTGATCGACCTGCTCGGCGTCCTCGCCTACGGCGAGCTGACCGCGTTCTTCCGGCTCGCCGCCGACGCCCAGCTGGCCCCGACCCAGCCGGACCGCAGTGCCCTGGCCCGTCTGGCGGTCGCCGAGTTCCACCACCACGAGCTGCTGCTGGAGCGGCTCCGGGAGCTCGGCGCGGACCCGGACGAGGCGATGGCGCCGTTCGTGCGTCCGGTGGACCTCTTCCACGAGCGCACGCATGCCTCGACCTGGCTGGAGGGGCTCGTCAAGGCCTACGTCGGTGACGGGATCGCCACCGACTTCTACCGGGAGGTCTCCGCCTACGTCGACCCCTCGACCCGGCAGCTGGTGCAGACGGTGATGGCCGACGGCGGGCAGGCGGAGTTCGCGGTGCACGCCGTCCGTGCGGCCATCGAGAGCGATCCCCGGATCGCCGGGCGGCTCGCGCTGTGGGGGCGGCGGCTGGTGGGCGAGGCGCTCTCCCAGGCGCAGCGGGTGGCCGTCGAACGGGACGCCCTCGCCGCGCTGCTCGTCGGCGGGGCCGAGCGGCCCGGAGCCGACCTCGCCGAGCTCGGCCGGATGTTCACCCGGCTCACCGAGGCGCACACCGAGCGGATGGCGCGCCTCGGCCTGAACGCCTGACGCCGGCCCCGGAAGGTTCCGGGGCCGGCGCCCGGCCAGGGGCTCAGATGCGGTCCTGCCGCCTGCCCGTGATCGAGGTGTAGATGCCGATCAGGATGATCGCGGCGATCACCCCGATGACCAGGGCGATCCAGTCGATGCCGGGGGTGTTGCCCTTGTTGAACACCGAGTGCCACACCCACGAGCCGACCAGGCCGCCGATGATGCCCAGGACCACCGTCATGAGGACGGAGATGTTCTGCCGTCCGGGCATGAGCAGCCGGGCCAGGATCCCGATGATGATCCCGATGATGATGGCGCCGATGATGGCTCCGACCATGGAACCGCTCCCTTCGTGAACCTGCTGGTGTCAGCGCACCGTAGCGGTCAGCGGCCGAAACCGACCTGACCTCGCTCCGTGGCACCGATGTCCACATACCCCAGCCCCGCGACGGGAACCATCACCCGGCGCCCCTTGTCGTCGGTGAGGGCGAGCACCCCCGAGCCGGCCTCCACGGCCTTGTTGACCTGCTCGGCGACCGCCTCGGCGCTCTCGTCGGACTCGAACGCGATCTCGCGGGCGATGTCCCGCACGCCGATCCTGACCTCCACTTGGTCCTCCTCCGTGGGCTGTTGGGTGACACGCACTCGGTATGGCGTGTGCGCGCCATACCCTCCACCGAAGGCTAACCGTGCGGCGCGGCCCGGGCTTCCCCCGGCACGGGCGGGCGGGCCGTCCGGAGCCGGCCGGGGTGCTCAGGACTCGATCTTGGGGAAGCCGCCGAGGCCGCGCCAGGCGAGCTGGCCGATGAGCCGGGTCGCGTCCTCGCGGGAGAGGGCGGCATTGACGTCGTCGGTGGCGAGCCAGAACCGGGCGCACACCTGGGCCATGCCGGACAGGGCGACCCCGAGCATCTCCGCCTCGACCTCCGGCAGGTCGGTGTCCTCGCGGATGACCTCGGCGATCGCCGACACGGTCTCCGCCGACACCCGCTCGACGCGCTCCCGCACGGCCGGCTCGTTGGTGAGGTCCGACTCGAAGACGAGCCGGAACGGCTCGCCCTCCCGGGCGACGAACTCGAAGTAGGCGCCGATGGCGGCTGTCACGCGCTGCTTGTTGTCGTTGGTCGAGGCGATCGCGCCGCGCACCGCCTCGACCAGGCCGGTGGCGTGCCGGTCCAGGATCGCGAGGTAGAGGTCGAGCTTGCCCGGGAAGTGCTGGTAGAGCACCGGTTTGGACACCCCGGCGCGCTCGGCGATCTCGTCCATGGCCGCCGCGTGGTAGCCGGAGCCGACGAAGACCTCCTGGGCCGCCCGCAGGAGCTGCAGCCGGCGCGCGGACCGGGGCAGCCGGCTGGTGCCGCGGCCACCGGAGCCGACCGGGAGGTCGCCCCGGCCGGGACGGGTGGTGGTCCCGGGGGCACCCGCGCGGGGGGCGTCGTGGCTGGGAGGCACCCCGGCATCCTACGCGCGGCTAGACTGGCGACATGGCTCCACGTGCCCGGCGCGGGCCCGCGCCGGCCGGCCCGGCGCCCGCCGATCCGTTGCCCCGCCCGGAGGTCGAGCGCTACGCCCGGCACCTGCTGCTGCCCGAGGTCGGGCTGGAGGGGCAGCTGCGGCTGCGCCGGGCGAGGGTGCTCGTCGTCGGTGCCGGCGGCCTCGGCTCGCCGGCCCTGCTCTACCTCGCCGCCGCCGGGGTCGGGACCATCGGTGTCGTCGACGACGACGACGTCGAGCTGTCCAACCTGCAGCGGCAGGTCATCCACGGCGACGGGGACCTCGGCCGGCCGAAGACCCTGTCGGCGCAGGAGCGGGTCGCCGAGGTGAACCCGCACGTGACCGTGGTCCGGCACGACCTGCGGCTCGCCGCGGACAACGCGCTGGACCTCATCGGCGGCTACGACCTCGTCCTCGACGGCACGGACAACTTTCCGACCCGCTACCTGGTCAACGACGCCTGCGTCCTGCTCGGCAAGCCGCACGTGTGGGGCTCCATCTACCGCTTCGACGGCCAGGTCAGCGTCTGGTGGGCGGGGCACGGCCCGTGCTACCGCTGCGTCTTCCCCGAGCCGCCGCCCCCGGGGATGGTGCCGTCCTGTGCCGAGGGCGGCGTGCTCGGCGTCCTGCCGGCCGCCATCGGGTCGGTGCAGGCGACCGAGGCGCTCAAGCTCGTCCTCGGCATCGGCGAGCCGCTCGTCGGGCGGTTGCTCGTGCACGACGCGCTCCGGCAGACCTGGGACACCCTCCGGGTCCAGCCCGATCCCGCCTGCCCCGTCTGCGGGGAGCAGCCGACCATCACCGAGCTGCGGGAGGAGAACGCGTTCTGCGCCGTTCCGGCGGCCGCCGGCGCCGAGCCGGTGCCGTCCCTCGACGTCCACCAGCTCGCCGACCTGCTCGACCGCACCGGCGGGCCGGGCACGGCGGTGACCCTGGTCGACGTGCGGGGGCCGGGGGAGCGGGCGATCGTCTCGATCCCGGGCGCGACCGGCATACCGATGGAGGACTTCCGCTCGGGGGCCGCCCTCGCCGCCCTGCCCAGCGGGCCGCTCGTCCTCTACTGCAAGTCCGGGGCCCGCTCGGCCGAGGCGACGCGGATCCTGCTGGACGCCGGCCGCCACGACGTCCGCAACCTCGAGGGCGGCGTGCTCGCCTGGGTGGCCCGGGTCCACCCCGAGCTCCCGACCTACTGACGCGGCCGTGGGGGACGGCGACCCGGCCGAGCTTCCGCCGCTGCCGGAGCACGTGGAGCTGGTGCTCGACGTGGTCGATGCGATTCCCGAGGGCTGCGCGCTCGCCTACGGCGACGTCGCCCGGCTCGTCGGCCGGGGAGGTCCCCGCCAGGTGGGGAAGGTGATGGCGCACTACGGCTCGCTGACCTGCTGGTGGCGGGTGATCCGCGCGGACGGCCGGCCGCCGCCGGGGCACGAGCGCGAGGCCCTCGCCCAGTACCGCCGGGAGGGCACGCCCCTGCGCGGCGAGCGGGTGGACCTGGCGCGCGCCCGACCGCCCGACCCGACCGCACGGCCGGTATGACGGCCTGTCACCCGCTCGTGATGGACTCACCCGCGTGTTGACCCTGCGAGCGCCCGAGCCGGCCGCCGACGTGCCGGAGCTGGACGAGCAGCAGCGTGCCGTCGTCAGCCGGCGGGGCCGGCTGCTGCGGGTGCTCGGGGGGCCGGGCACCGGCAAGTCGACGGTCGCCGTCGAGACGGTGGTGGACCGGGTCCGCGAGCGCGGCCTCGCCCCCGACCAGTGCCTGGTGCTCGCGCCCTCGCGGCAGTCGGCAGGACGGCTGCGCGACCGGGTCACCGCCCGGCTGTCCGGCACCTCGACCGAGCCGCTGGCGCGCAGCCACCAGGCGTTCGCGTTCGGCCTGCTGCGCCAGGACGCGGCGCTGCGGGGTGACCCGGCGCCGCGCCTGCTCAGCGGTCCGGAGCAGGACGTCATCCTGCGCGAGCTGCTCGCGGGGCACGCGAGCGGCGAGGGACGCGACCCGGGGTGGCCGGAGCCGGTCCGGCCCGCGCTGGCGACCCGCGGGTTCCGCGAGGAGCTGCGCGACCTGCTGATGCGGGCGGTCGAGCGGGGCGTCGAGCCCGGTCAGCTGGCCGAGCTGGGACTCGAGCACGGGCGGCCCGAGTGGGTCGCGGCCGCCGAGGTGCTGCGCGAGTACGACGAGGTCACCGCGCTCGCCCGCCCGAGCGCCTACGACCCGGCGGCCATCACCAGCGCCGCGGCCGACCTGCTGGAGGAGGACGCGGACGCGCTCGACCGGGTCCGCTCGAGCCTGCGGCTGGTGGTCGTCGACGACGCCCAGGAGCTGACCGCCGCCGCGGCACGCCTGCTCGACGTGGTCACCGCCGACGGCACCGAGCTCGTCCTCCTGGGCGACCCCGACGTGACGGTCCAGGGCTTCCGGGGCGCCGACCCGCGGCTGTTCCTCCAGTGCGGCCGTCCGGAGCTGCCCGGCGCGGCGACGCTGGCGCTGCACCGGTCGCACCGGCTCGCGCCTCCGCTCGTGGCCGCCGCGTCCCGGGTGAGCCGGCGGATCGGCGCCGTGGGTGGCGTCGACCACCGCCGGCTGGAGCCGGAGCCCGTCGAGGACGGCAGCCTGCAGGTGCGGCTGCTGCGGGCCGCGGCCCAGGAGGCCACGCTCATCGGCAGCGAGCTGCGCCGGGAGCACCTGCTGCGCGGCCTGCCGTGGTCGCGGATGGCGGTCATCGTCCGCGGGCAGGGCCGGACCGGGTCGCTGCGCCGCACCCTCGCCGCGGCCGGGGTGCCGGTCAGCGTCCCGACCACCCAGGTCCCCCTGCGGGACGAGGTCGCGGTGCGGCCCCTGCTCACCCTGCTCGAGGTCGTCCTGGCCGTGGCCACCGGCCACCCCGACCCGCTCTCGGCGGACGTGGCCGTGGACGTCCTGCAGTCACCGATCGGGCAGGCGGACGCGGTGGCGATCCGCCGGCTGCGCCGGGCCCTGCGGCGCGAGGAGCTGCGCGACGGCGGGGGCCGCAGCAGCGACGCCCTGCTCGTCGAGGCGCTGCTCGACCCGTCGTCCCTGACCCTGCTCGGGCCCGAGGCGTTCCCCGCCCGCCGGGTGGCCGCGGTGCTGGCCGCCGGCGTCGAGGCGGCCCGGACCGCCGGGGCCACCGCCGAGGGGGTGCTCTGGCCGATGTGGCAGGCGACCGGGCTGGCCGAGACGTGGCGGCAGACGGCGTTGGCCGGCGGGGTGGCCGGGCAGCGGGCCGACCGGGACCTCGACGCGGTGCTCGGCCTCTTCGACGCCGCGGCGAAGTACGTCGACCGGCTGCCGCAGATGGGCCCGCAGGGCTTCCTCGAGCACGTGCGCAGCCAGGACGTCGCCGAGGACACCCTGCTCACCCGGGCGCCGGAGGACGCGGTGTCCCTGCTCACGCCCCAGGCGGCGGCCGGGCTGGAGTGGGACGTGGTCGTCGTCGCCGGCGTGCAGGAGGGGGTGTGGCCCGACCTGCGGCTGCGCGGATCGCTGCTCGGCTCGGAGCGGCTCGTCGACGTGCTCACCGGGAGGGGCGGCTCGCTGCGTGCGGCGCAGGCGGCGGTGCGCTACGACGAGACGCGCCAGTTCCTCATGGCGGTGACCCGGGCCCGGCGGCGGGTCCTGGTCACCGCCGTGCGCAGCGACGACGAGCAGCCCTCGCCCTACCTCGACGTGGTCGACCCGCCGGAGCCCGCGCACGGCGACGAGCTCGCGGCGGAGCTGCGGCCCTTCGCCGACCCGGCCCGCGTCCTCACGCTGCCCTCCCTCGTGGGCGAGCTGCGCCGCGAGGTGCTCGACCCCGGCGCCGACTCCGGCGGCAGCTCCGGCGCCGCCCGGCAGCTGGCGCACCTGGCGGCCGCCGGCGTCCCGGGCGCCGACCCGGACGACTGGTGGTCGCTGGTCACGGTCAGTGACGACCGGCCCCTGCGCCCGGCCGGCGCACCCGTGACCGTCTCGCCGTCGCAGATCGAGTCGTTCGGCGAGTGCGGCCTGCGCTGGCTGCTGAGCAGCTGCGGCGGTCAGGGTCCGCGGGTCGGCGCGGCCTCGATCGGCACCCTGGTGCACGACATCGTCGCCGAGCTCGGCGACCTCGACGCCGAGAGCCTGCGCACCGCCGTCGACGAGCGCTGGTCCCGGCTCGGCCTGCCGCCGGGCTGGCTCTCCGACAAGGACCGCGAGCGGGCACACCGGATGGTCGACCGGTTCGCCGCCTACCTGGGCAGCGCCGAGGCGGCCGGGTGGCGCCGGGTGGGTGCCGAGATCGACCTGCGGCTGGAGGTCGACCGGGCGGTCCTGCGGGGGCGGGTCGACCGGCTCGAGCAGCGCGAGGACGGTGCGCTGCGCGTGGTCGACCTCAAGACCGGCTCGAGCAAGCCGACCGCGGCCGAGCTCGAGCACCACCCCCAGCTGGGCGCCTACCAGCTGGCCGTGGAGGAGGGTGCCTTCCGGGAGGCCGCCGACGGGGCGGACGTCAGCGGGGGAGCGGCGCTGCTGCAGCTCGGCAGCGCCGCCACCCAGCGGACCCGGCTGCAGTCCCAGGAGCCGCTGGCGGGCCAGGACGACCCGGACTGGGTGCGCGAGCTGGTGGTGTCCACCGCCGAGGGCATGGCGGCGTCGGCCGTCGTGGCCCGGCAGGGCAACGCCTGCCGCACCTGCCCGGTGCGGACCAGCTGTCCGTTGCAGCCCGAGGGGGACCGGCTGTGAAGCGCTCCCCCGACAGCGGGCGGGACACCGACCTCGAACGGTCCGACGGCCGCAGGCTCGGCGCCGACACGATCGCCCGCGCCCTCGGCAACCCGGCCCCGACCGCGGAGCAGCGGGCCGTCATCGAGGCTCCGCTGGAGCCGCTGCTCGTCGTCGCCGGGGCCGGTTCGGGCAAGACCGAGACGATGGCGTCCCGCGTGGTGTGGCTGGTCGCCAACGGCTTCGTCGAGCCCGACCAGGTGCTCGGGCTGACGTTCACCCGCAAGGCGGCCACCGAGCTCGGCGAGCGCATCGCGCGGCGGTTGCGCCTGCTGCGGCACGTGGGGCTGTGGGAGCCCGCCGCCGAGTCCGACGGGGCGGAGGTGCTCGGCGGCACACCCACCGTGTCCACCTACCACTCCTACGCCGGGCGACTGGTCGGGGAGCACGCGCTGCGGCTCGGGGTCGAACCGGACTCCCGGCTGCTCTCGGAGGCCGCGGCCTGGCAGTACGCCAGCGAGGTGGTCGAGCGCTGGGACGGACCGATGGGCGACGTGGACTACAAGGGCCCGACGGTGACCGCCGCCGTGGTCGCCCTGGCCGGCGAGATGGCCGAGCACCTGCTGGAGCCCGAGCAGGTCGACGCGTTCCTCGACCGCGTCGTCACCCGGATGGGGTCGCTCCCCCCGGGGAGCCGGTCGACGTCGATGCCGTCCGCCGTCAAGGACCTGGTGCGGGCACTCCGGGCGCGGCGACAGGTGCTCCCGCTCGTCCGGGCATACCTCGACCTCAAGCGGTCGCGCGAGGCGCTGGACTTCGCCGACCAGCTCGCGCTCGCGGCGCGGCTCGCGCGCGACGTGCCGCAGATCGGGGTGATGGAGCGCCAGCGGTTCCGGGCGGTGCTGCTCGACGAGTTCCAGGACACCAGCGAGGCGCAGATGGTGCTGCTGCGTGCCCTGTTCGCCGACGGCACGATGCCGGTCACCGCCGTGGGCGACCCGCACCAGTCGATCTACGGGTGGCGTGGGGCCAGCGCGACGACCCTCAGCCGCTTCCCGGCGCTGTTCGCCCGGGGCGGCGAGCCGGCCCGGGTGCTTCCCCTGTCGACGAGCTGGCGCAACGACGAGGCGATCCTCGCCGCCGCCAACCACACGGCCGGCCCGCTGCGGCAGGGGGCCGCCGTCGACGTGGAGGTGCTGCGTGCCCGCCCGCGCGCGGGCACCGGGAGCGTGGTGGCGGCCCGGCTGGAGACGGTGGAGCGGGAGGCCGCCCACGTCGCCGGCTGGATCGGGGACCAGTGGTTCACCCCGGAGGGCCGCCACACCGGCGTCTCCGCCGCGGTGCTGTGCCGCAAGCGCTCCCAGTTCGCCCCGACGATGGAGGCGCTCAAGGACCGCGGCCTGCCGGTCGAGGTGGTCGGGCTCGGCGGGCTGCTCACCACCCCCGAGGTGGCCGACATCGTGTCGCTGCTGTGGGTGGTCCAGGACCCGTCCCGCGGTGACCACCTGATGCGGCTGCTCACCGGGCCCGCGTACGCGCTCGGGCCCGCCGACCTCGACGGGCTCGCGACCTGGTCCCGCGCGTTGCAGCGGCGGCACCGGGCGCCGGCCGAGGCCGTCCGCGACCAGGAACCGGACACCGTCGACGACGCGAGCATCGTCGAGGCCCTCGACGAGCTGCCCCCGCCGGGGTGGACCGGCCCCGCCGGTGAGCACCTCGGCGCCACCGCCCGGCACCGGCTGGAGTCGCTGCGCGAGGTCGTGCGCCGGCTGCGCGCCCTCACCGCACTGCCCCTGGCCGACCTGGCGGGCGAGGCCGAGCGGGCCCTCGGCCTCGACATCGAGGTCCTGGCCCGCCCCGAGTACACCCCGGCCAGCGCGCGCGCCCAGCTGGACGCCTTCGCCGACGTCGCCGCGTCCTTCTCCGGATCCGCGGACCGGCCGACCCTGGGCGGGTTCCTGTCCTGGCTGGCGGCGGCGCAGGAGGAGGAGCGGGGGCTGGACAAGGGCTACCTCGAGGTCTCCGACGACGCCGTGCAGGTCCTCACCGTCCACGCCGCCAAGGGGCTGGAGTGGGACGTCGTCGCCGTGCCCGGACTGACCGAGGGGTCCTTCCCCGCCCACAGCGGCACGTCGACCCGCTGGGTGGACGGCCAGTGGCGCCACTCACCGCCGAAGGACAAGGGCTGGTGCGGTGGGCTCGACGGCGTCCCCTACCCGCTGCGCGGCGACGCGGACGGCCTGCCGGCCCTGCGCTGGGAGGCTCCGGAGGACCTCAGGGGCGTCAAGGAGGAGCTGGAGCACTTCATCCTCGACGGCGGCCGGCACGCCATCGCCGAGGAGCGCCGGCTCGCCTACGTCGCCGTCACCCGTGCCCGGCACCACCTGCTGCTCACCGCCCCGGTGTGGGGGGACCCGACGACGCCCCGGCTGACGTCCCGCTTCCTGACCGAGCTGCTCGACGCGGCGGACCTGCCGATCCCCGCGGCACCCTGGTGGGAGCTTCCCGAACCGGGCGAGGACGGCAAGGCGGCGAACCCGAGACGTGCCGAACCGGTCAGCACGACCTGGCCGGCTCCGCCGAGTGCGGACACGCGCCGGACCCGTGCCCTCGCGGCACAGCGGGCGGTCCTCGAGGTCACGGCCGCCCCACCGGCGCCCGCGGGCGGGTCAGCGCGCGAGGAGGAGATCGAGATCCTGCTGCGCGAGCGGCGGGAGCGGGTCGAGCGCCGGGACGTCGTGGTCCGCCTGCCCCGGCACCTGTCGGCGTCCGCCGTGGTCTCGCTCGCCCGCGACCGGGACCAGTTCGTCGCGCAGCTGCGGCGGCCCATGCCGGCACCGCCGGCCCTGGCGGCACGCCGCGGCACCGCCTTCCACGCCTGGGTCGAGCAGCACTACGCCCGGGCGGCCATGGTGGACCTGCTCGACCTGCCGGGCAGCGCCGACGAGGACGCCGTCGACGAGGACCTGGCCGCGCTCAAGGAGACCTTCCTCGCCAGCCCCTGGGCCGGCCGCCGCCCGGAGGCGGTCGAGATCGCCGTCGAGACGGTGCTCGGCGGCATCGCGGTGCGGGGGCGCATCGACGCGGTCTTCCCGCGCGGGGACGGCGGCTACACGGTCGTCGACTGGAAGACCGGTGCCGAGCCGACCGGCGAGGCGGCAGCCGTCCGGGCCATCCAGCTGGGCGCCTACCGGCTGGCCTTCGCCCGGCTCCGGGGCCTCGACCCGGACCGGGTGGACGCCGCGTTCTACTACGCCGCGACCGGCGAGACGGTGTGGCCCGCACTGCCGGACGAGCACGAGCTCGAGCTCCTGCTGCGCGGCGCCGTCGACGGCTGACCCGGGTCGCTCAGCGCCGCTCCTCGGCGGCCTCGTCGGGGACCCGGTCCGCCGGCTGCCCGTCGCCGGGCTGCTCTGGCGGCTCGGTCCCGTCGGCCTGCTCGGGCCGGGCGGGCTGGGCGGCGACATCCTCGTGCGGCGGCTGCGCGGCCGCGTCGTCGTCCTGCTCGGGCTGGGCGGCCGCGTCGTCCGTCGGTCCGGCGTCCTCACCCGTCGGCGAGCCGTCCTCCTCCTCGGCCTCCGGCTCGGCGTCCACGGGGACAGGGCGGATCCGGCCACTGGGCCGCTCCAGCGAGGACGGCAGCAGCTCCTCGTCGTCGGTGCGCTCGTCCAGCCGGCGCAGCGCGGCCGACCGGGCCTCGACCTCGCTCGAGTCGCTCGCGGCGACCGCCTCGAGCAGCGCCCGCACGAGGCGCAGCTCACCGGCCAGCCGCGCGCGGTGCTCGAGGTGCGGGTCCGGCCGCTCGATCCGGGCGTGCGCGTAGGCCTCGAAGACGGTGTCGAAGGCCTCGGGATCCGCGCCGGCCACCAGGGTCGCGAAGTCGTCGGCGGGGTCGGCCACCTGCGCGTGCTCCCAGCCCATGACCGAGCGGACCCGGCCACCGCCGGCGTCCTGGTCGTCGGGGAAGTCGGCCCACACCTGCTCGCCGGCCAGGTTGCCGTGCGTCGGCGTCGTGGCGAAGCGCCACAACGCCACCTCCTCCAGCGCGTGCTCCCAGCGGGCCAGCAGTCCGGTCGGGACCCGTCCGGTCGCGGCGGCCCGGTCCACGTCCGCGAGGTGCCGGCTGCGGTACTCGTCCGCGTCGTAGGAGGGGAGCCCGGCCTCGTCGTAGATCCTCGGGTCCAGGTTGTGCACGGCGGCGACGGCCCGGCCGACCTCGGCCGCGAGGGCGGTGCCGGCGGGAAGCCGGGACCAGTGCAGCGGCCGCCCCGACGGCATCGGGCACACCATGGCCCGGCCCCGGTCCGGCACCGGCGCGAACCCCCGGGCGACGGGGACCGCGAACGGCAGCCGGCGGGCGACGAGCCGCAGCAGCGGCTGCGCCGCCTCCTGCTGGGCGCCGGCCGCGGCCGTCAGGGGGGCGCGCAGCAGCCACCGCCGGTGCTCGGTGTCCTCGATCCGGGCCGTCTCGAAGCCGGCGTCGTGACGTGCGCGCACCTCCTGCACGGTCTGCGGGTCGAGGCCCGGCACGGCGCTGCTCGCCAGGGCCGCCAACGCCAGCGGGCCCCTCGGGGTGGTCGCACTCATGCCCCAAACCGTACGTCCCCACCCCCTCCTACGCTGGCAGGCGTGAGCCGCCCGTCGGAAACTCTCCTCGACCTGTCCCTGTCCACCGCCGTACTCGACCGAGCCGCCCACGGACGGCGCGACCCCGAGCTCATCCCGCAGCTGCTCGCCGACCCGGCGACCCGGGTCCTGGACCTCCGTGGCGACCGCGTGCTGGTGGTTCCCGACGACGAGCGCCCCACGGTCCGCCTGCGCCCGCCGGACGAGCGCGACCGGGAGGCGCTGGTGCTCTACCTGGGCCGCGACCGTGAGCACACGGCATACCTCGCGGTGGTGGGGGAGCCGCAGGAGCAGCCGGACGAGGCGCGCTGGCCGACGCTGCGCCAGGTCGGCCCGCAGCTCGACGACCTGGACGCCGGACTGTTCACCGCGGCCCTCGCCCTCGGCAACTGGCACGCGTCCCACCCCCGCTGCCCGCGGTGCGGCACGGCGACCGTTCCCAGGGAGGGCGGCTGGGTGCGGCACTGTCCCCGGGACGGCAGCGACCACTTCCCGCGCACCGACGTGGCGGTGATCATGGCGGTGACCGACGAGCGGGACCGGCTGCTGCTCGCCCGGGGCCCGCAGTGGGCGGCCGGGCGGGGGTCCGTGCTCGCCGGGTTCGTCGAACCCGGGGAGACGCTCGAGGCGGCAGTGGCACGCGAGGTGCACGAGGAGGTGGGGCTGACGGTGACCGACCTGACCTACCGCGGCAACCAGCCGTGGCCGTTCCCCTCCTCGCTGATGATCGGCTTCACCGCCCGTGCGCGGGGGGCCGCGCTCGCCCTCGACCCGGTCGAGATCGCCGAGGCCGACTGGTTCACCCGGGAGGAGCTGTGCGCCCGGGTGGAGGCGGGTGACCTCGGCCTGCCGTCCCGGCTGTCCATCGCCCGTCGGCTGATCGAGGACTGGTACGGCGCCCCGCTCAGCGGCCCGCGGGCGCTTTGAGACCATCGGACCGACCATGACGCCCAGCCCCGACGACATCCTCGCCGCGCTCGACCCCGAGCAGCGGGAGGTGGCCTCCTCACCGACCGGCCCGATGTGCGTGCTGGCGGGAGCCGGCACCGGCAAGACCCGCGCGATCACCCATCGCATCGCCTACGGCGTGCACAGCGGCGTCTACCAACCGCAGCGGGTCCTCGCCGTCACGTTCACCGCGCGGGCCGCCGGCGAGATGCGCACCCGGCTGCGCCAGCTCGGCGTGGTCGGCGTGCAGGCCCGCACCTTCCACGCGGCGGCCCTGCGCCAGCTGCACTACTTCTGGCCGCGGGCGATCGGCGGCGCCGCGCCGGAGGTCCTCGGCCACAAGGCGCCGGTGGTCGCCGAGGCCGGCTCCCGGCTGCGCTTCCAGCTCGACCGGACCGCGGTCCGCGACCTCGCCGCCGAGGTCGAGTGGGCCAAGGTCGGCATGCTCACCGCGGAGAGCTACCCGGAGGCCGCCCGCCGGGCGGGACGGGACCCGGCCGGCCTCGACGCCACGGCGATGGCCCGGCTGCTCGAGGTCTACGAGGAGGTCAAGACCGAGCGGCACGTCATCGACTTCGAGGACGTCCTGCTGACCATGGTCGGCATGCTCCGGCAGCGCCCGGACGTCGCCAAGGAGGTGCGGGAGCAGTACCGCCACTTCGTCGTGGACGAGTACCAGGACGTCAACGGCGTGCAGCAGCGGCTGCACGACCTGTGGCTCGGTGACCGCCGGGAGGTCTGCGTCGTCGGTGACGCCGCCCAGACGATCTACTCGTTCACCGGCGCCACGCCCCGGCACCTGCTCGACTTCCCGCGCCGCTACCCCGAGGCACAGCTGGTCCGGTTGGTGCGCAACTACCGTTCCACCCCGCAGGTCATCGCCCTCGCCAACCGGGTGGTCGCGGGTGGGACCACCCGCGGAGGTGCCGCGGTGCGGCTGCAGGCCCAGGGCGGTGACGGACCGCCCCCCGTGCTGGCCGCCTACCCCGACGACCCCGCCGAGGCGGCCGGTGTCGCCCAGCAGGTCGCGCGGCTCGTCGCCGCCGGCACGCCCGCGAGCGAGATCGCGATCCTGTTCCGCACCAACGCCCAGTCGGAGGCGTTCGAGTCGGCGCTCGCGGCGGTCGACGTGCCCTACCTGGTCCGCGGCGGCGAGCGCTTCTTCGCCCGGCGCGAGGTGCGGGAGGCCGTGCTCCTGCTGCGCGGCGCCGCCCGCTCCGACGACGGCAGCAAGCCGCTCGGCGAGCTCGTGCGCGACGTGCTCACCGGCGCCGGTTGG
>DASSKF010000259.1:0-3356 GCA_035690725.1 Segeticoccus sp. | reverse complement strand
CGTGCGGTGCATGGAGGGCGACTTCGACATCATGCGCGTCTTCGGCCAGTGGCAGATCGGCGAGGACATCCCGCAGGACCTGGCCACGCAGCTGAACGCGTGCAACGACCTCACCCTGGGCCTGAACGTCGTCAAGGCCGGCATCGCCGCCGGGACGCTCGTCGTCACCGCCGAGCACGTCGTGACCGAGAGCTCCGACATCAAGTCGCTGCTGCAGGTCACCACCCAGCTCATCCTCTCCGCGGTCCAGATGTGGCACCAGAACATCACAGGCGAGCAGGGCGGCGCCGCCACCCAGCAGCCTCCCGGCGCGTCGGGTGACAACCCCGGCGGCATGGGTGGGCAGCCGGGAAGCCCCGCGTGAGCGAGTTCGTCCGGCTCGAGGTCGCCGACGGGATCGGCACGATCCGCATCGACCGGCCCAAGCTGAACCCGCTCAGCACGCAGGTGCAGGAGGAGGTGCGCCAGGCCGCTGTCGAGGCGTCCGGACGCGGCGACGTCGCGGCCGTCATCGTCTGGGGCGGGGAGAAGGTGTTCGCGGCCGGCGCGGACATCAAGGAGATGCAGGCCATGTCCTACCCGGACATGGTCGACCGCGCGCACGAGCTGCAGGCCTGTTTCACCGCGGTCGCGCGCATCCCCAAGCCGACGGTGGCGGCGATCACCGGCTACGCGCTGGGGGGCGGGTGTGAGCTGGCGCTCGCGTGCGACTTCCGGGTCGCGGCCGACGACGCCAAGCTCGGCCAGCCGGAGATCCTGCTCGGGCTCATCCCCGGCGCCGGTGGCACGCAGCGGCTGCCCCGGCTCGTCGGTCCCGCCCGGGCCAAGGACCTGATCTTCTCCGGCCGCCACGTCGGCGCTGTGGAGGCCCGGCAGATCGGCCTGGTCGACGAGGTCGTCCCCGCGACCGAGGTCTACGACGCCGCCCAGCGGTGGATGCGCCGCTACGTGGGCGGACCGGCGCAGGCCCTGCGGGCGGCCAAGCAGGCGGTCGACCGCGGCCTCGAGGTCGACCTCGACAGCGGGCTGGCCATCGAGGCGGGCGTGTTCGCTGGCCTCTTCGCCACCGAGGACGCGCGCACGGGCATGACCTCCTTCGCCGAGCAGGGGCCGGGGAAGGCCACCTTCAGCGGCCGCTGACAGCGTCCCCGCCCGGTCGCGCTTCAGTCGAGGCGCATGCTGCTGAACCGGTGGCCCAGCGTGGGCCGGCCGTCGGGGCCGGGGACCCCCTGCTCGAGCAGCACCTCGGCGCGCCGGCCGGCGAGGGTGAGCGTGGCGATCTGGTCGCCGAAGTAAGGGCCCTCGCGGCGTTCCCACTCGAAGCCGAGGGGCGGCACACCGGAGACGCTGCCCAGCAGCAGCCGGGTGGCCCGCTCGAGGGCCCGGCTCCAGGTGAACCGGAAGGCGGCCTTCATCGGCCCGGGCACGTAGTTGTGCAGCGGTGAGCAGGTGAGCTGGTAGACGGGGGACTGCACCGAGTGCCCCAGGTGCGCCTGCGCCACATAGGCGTGGTGCACGTCGCCCGACAGCACGCAGACGGTGGCCGGTGGACGGCCGCCGACGCCCGCCCGCTCGCCGCGGCCGACGGAGGCCAGCAGCGCGGCCAGCCGGTCGAACGACTCCCGGAACGCCGACCAGTGCTCGAGGTCGGCGGCGCGGCGCAGCTTCTCGGCCCACCGCGCGACCCGCGGGCCCCTGCTGCCGCCGGCGAGCCGCTCGTTCCACGACTCCAGGTCGTGCAGGGCGCGCGGCAGGAGCCACGGTAGGGAGGTGCCGACGAGCAGGTGGTCGTAGTCGCCCTCGACCTGCTCCTCGATCCAGTTCCACTCCCGCTCGGAGAGCATGGAGCGGTCGCCGGCCTCGAGCATCCGGCCGCAGCGCGAGTCGACCACCAGCAGCCGGGTCCGGCACAGGTCCCGGCGGTAGGACCACTGGGCGCCCTTGGCGCCGTCGGCCTCCCGGTCGGCCGCCCGCGCGAACTCACGCAGCAGCGGCCAGGCGTCCCCGTCGTGGACGCGCACCTGCTGGTAGAGCTCGTCCTTGGCGAGGTCGTCGGGGGAGAGGTTGCCCAGGTGCTGGTAGACCCAGTACGACGCCAGGCCCCCGATGATCCGCTCCTCCCACCACGAGGTCGCCTGCATGTCGCGGCGCCAGGCGGCCGAGGTGTTCCAGTCGTCGCGCACGTCGTGGTCGTCGAAGATCATCGAGCTCGGGACGGTCGAGAGCAGCCAGCGCACCTCGGGGTCGGCCCACGACTCGTGGTAGAGCCACGTGTACTCCTCGTAGTCCTTGACCTGCTCGCCCGGCGGCTCCTGCATCGAGCGGCGCTCGCGGATCCGGTCCTGCACGGCCGGTGACGTCTCGTCGGCATACACCTGGTCGCCGACCAGCAGGAGGGCCTGCGGCCACTCGGTGGCGGGGGAGCCGGTGAGGCGCCGGGCGTACGCGTCCAGGGAGTCCGAGCCGTAGCGGCGGTCCCGCAGGGCGGCCGAGGTCGCGTGCCGGCAGGAGCCGAAGACCAGCCGCACCGTCCCCTCCGGGTCGATGGTCCGGATCACCGGCGCCGGTCGCTCGTCGTCGGCCGGGGGCCACACCTGCTCGCCGTCCAGACGAACGGCATACGGCGTGCTGGACGCGGGGGGCAGCCCGGTGACGTGCACGAGGGCGTAGTGGTGCCCCAGCACCGTCCAGGTGCGCTCCTCCTGGCCGAGCACCTCGACGACCCCGGGCTCGCTCGCCTCCACCCAGATCGTCGCGTCGGTGTCGCTGACGTGCCGCAGCAGGGGACCGACGAGCAGCTCACTCATGGCACGAGTGTCCACCAGGGGAGGCGGCCCCCGACCGGCGCCCGGATGCTACTGGTGAGTAACATCGGTGCCGCCGGCCACCGACCCGCACCGGTCTGCTCCCGCCGCGCCGGGGCTGTCAGGATGGGTCGGGAAGAACCACGAGCGGTGGTGCCCCTGCGGTGCCGCGCCAGGGAGCAGCGGTGCCGGCAGCGGAACCGCGCAACGGATCTGACGGAAAGAGGCGTTCGACTGATGAACATCGTCGTCTGCGTGAAGCACGTGCCGGACGCGCAGTCCGAGCGCACGTTCAACGAGGACACCACGACCGACCGCGAGGGCGTGGACGGGCTGCTCTCCGAGCTGGACGAGTACCCGGTCGAGGCGGCCCTCAAGCTCAAGGAGGACGCGACCACCACTGGCACGGAAGGTGCGGTCACCGTGCTCACGGTCGGCCCCGAGCAGGCGGCGGACGCCCTGAAGAAGGCGCTGCAGATGGGCGCGGACCAGGGCGTGCACGTCCTCGACGACGCGATCCACGGCTCCGACGCGGTGGCCACGTCGCTGGTC
>DASSKF010000258.1:0-9845 GCA_035690725.1 Segeticoccus sp. | reverse complement strand
CGAGCTCGGCGCGGCGCCGCTCCCAGGCGGCGCACGCCTTTGCGACATCGGCGATCGTCTCGAGGCGCTCGGCGAACGGGTTGATCGGGAATCCGTGCTGCTTCAGCCACTGCAGCGTCTGCCAGTGCGTCTTGAGTGCGGCTCCTTCGTGCACGCCGACGCCGTACGTCCAGAAGGAGAGCGGGCGCTGCGCGGTGATGGAGGAGTCCTTCTGCCGCAGCGACCCGGCAGCGGCGTTGCGGGGGTTGGCGAACGGCGACTTGCCGGACTCCACCAGGGAGGCGTTGAGCTCGGCGAACGCCTCGACCGGGAAGAACACCTCCCCGCGCACCTCCAAGGTGCCCGGCAGCGGCACGTCCCCGTTGGTGTGCAGCTGGTGCGGGATGCCCTCGATGGTGCGCACGTTATGGGTGATGTCCTCACCGGTGCGCCCGTCGCCGCGGGTCGCGGCCCGCACCAGGCGGCCGTCCTCGTAGAGCAGGTTCACCGCCAGGCCGTCGATCTTCAGCTCGCACAGGTAGTGGAACGGCACCTCTCCCAGCTCGCGGCGCACGCGCGCGTCCCACGCCTGCAGGTCCTCGACGCTGAACACGTTGTCCAGGCTGAGCATCCGCTCCAGGTGGTCGACCGCCGTGAACTCCGTGGACCAGGTCCCGCCCACCTGCTGCGTCGGGCTGTCCGGGCTGCGCAACTCCGGGAACTGCTCCTCCAGGCCCTGCAGCCGACGGAACAGCTCGTCGAACTCGGCGTCGCTGACCGTCGGCGCGTCACGCACGTAGTAGGCGAACTGGTGCTCGCGGACGTCCTCGGCCAGCTGCGTCCACTCCCGGCGCGCCTCGTCCGGTGCGCTGGGCAGCTCCTCGGTGGCCGCGCCGCTCTCGGGGACGTCGGTGTCTGCGTCGCTCACGGCCTCATCCTGCCGCACCGCCCCGACACCGCTCAGGTGCGCCGTGGGCGGCGCAAGGTCACCTGTGTGCGCTGCCGCCGGGCGGGCAGCCCGATCACGGCCGCGGCGCCGAGCACGACCAGCGCACCGACCACCTGCGCGAGACCCAGCCGCTCGTGCAGCACCACCATCCCGAGCGCCACCGACACCACGGGGATCAGGTAGGTCACGCTGGTGGCGACCGTCGACCCGGCCGCCCGCACCACGTCATACTGCATCGCCGTGGCGAAGCCGGTGCCGATGACGCCGAGCACGAGGACGGCGAGGACCGGGAGCCAGGACGGGCCCGTGGCCGCCGGTGTGGTCGACCAGGGCGCGGCGACGGTGTCCGCGTGCCAGAGCCACCAGCCCATCACCACGAGCACGACTTGGGCGGACGCGGCGAGCAGCTGCCCGGCGGGCGCCATCAGGCCGGTCAGGTCGCCGCCGGTGAGGTGGCGGCGCGCGTAGGTCCAGCCCAGCCCGTACGACGCCCCGGCCAGCACGGTCATGCCGAAGCCGAGCAGGTCGGGGCGGCTCGCCGAGGCCCACGGCTCCATGATCACCAGCACCCCGACGAACCCGACGAGCACGCCGATGACCTTGCGCGCGGCCACCCGCTCGGCCGGGATGAGCAGGAGCGTGAAGAGCACGGCCGCCATCGGGGTGGTGGCGTTGCCGATGCCCGCGAGCGCGGAGCTGACCCGCTCCTCGGCGAGCGCGAACAGCGTCCACGGCAGCGTGGCGACGAAGAAGCCGCTGACCGCCAGGTGCCGCCAGGTGCGTGCGCCGCGCGGCAGGTGCTCGCGGGCGATCAGCAGCACGGTCATCAGCACCGCCGCGCCGGACAGCACCCGAAGGGCGGCCAGCTGCAGCGGGGCCAGGCTGCGCAGGCCGAACTTGATCAGCAGGAAGCTGGAGCCCCAGATCAGCGCCAGTGCAAGGAATTTCACCTGCCACGGGACACGCGCGGCCGAGGGCGCAGCAGGTGCCGAGGTGGTCGGCGCGGTGGTGGTCATCGGGTCGTTCCCGTCAGCGTGTTCACGTGCAGCACAACCCTCCTCGTCCGGCGATCATGCCCTGCGGAACGGCCTCCGGCACCTCAGATTCGGCGCCGCTACCTCAGATGCGCGGACGAGCCACCTCAGGTCGGCGGCCGGGGCGACCTCCGGTGCCGAACGGAGGGCCGCCGGTCCCGCGTCTCAGGACCCGGCCGCGTCCTCCGCGAGCGCCCGGGCAACGTCGCGCACCAGCCGCTGGCTGCGACGCGCACCCTCGACGGTCGCGGACGCCAGCCCGCAGGCCGGTGTGAGGATGCGCTCGCCCAGCTGGGCGGCCGGCATACCGACCTCGGCCCAGGAGTGACGGATCCGGCGCACGAGCTCGCTGTCCGCTGGCAGCTCGCCGGCCGCCGTGTCCAGCACCCCGAGCCAGACGTCAGTGCCGGACTCGATGGTGGCGGCGACCGACTCCCACCCGCGAGGGTCGAGCCGGGTCGTGTCGACGGCGAGGGCGTCGGCACCGGTGGAGCGCAGCAGCGGCAGCGGGGGCGTCGGCGCGCAGCAGTGGACGACGGTTCGCTCGGCCTCGGAGGCGGCCGCCAGCACGGTGCGCAGCCCGTCCGCGGCCACGGACGGGTCCACCGCCGGCACGCGCCCGTAGCCCGACGCCGTCGGCAGCCGGCCGGCCAGGACCGCGGGCAGCGACGGCTCGTCGAGCTGGATGACGACCCGCGCCCCCGGGACCAGCCTCGCCACCGTGCCCAGGTGGTCGCGCAGGCCCTCGGCCAATGAGCCGACGAGGTCGCGGCACGCACCGGGGTCGACGAGCGCCCGCTCCCCGCGCTGCAGCTCGATCGAAGCGGCGAGGGTCCACGCGCCGGCCGCCTGCACCTTGAGGATGCCGGCGTAGCCGTCGAACGCCTCGGCGAGCTCGTCGAGGTCCTGGCGCAGGAAGGCGCGGCTGCGTTCCAGGTCGCGGCCCGGGCGGTCGACGAAGCGCCAGCCGAAGGGCTGCAGGTCGACCGGAAGGTCGACGAGGAGGGCGGCGCCCCGCCCGACGAGGTCGGCGCCCGGGCCACGGTCGGGCAGCTCGGGCAGGTAGGGCAGGTGGTCGTCGGCGAGCAGGTCGCGCACCGTCGCGAGCGCGGCCCGGACGTCGTCGCCGGGCCAGGAGCCGATGCCGGTCGCCGTGCAGGTGTCAGCCACGGCCCCGACCCTATGCGCGCGCCGGCGCCGCGCTGGTGCCGGCCCGGGTGCGTCCCGAGAAGGGGCCCGCTCGGTCAGATCTCAGGCCGACGCAACACGCCGGCCCTGAGAACTCGCCCGCTCGGTCAGATCTCAGCGCTCGAGGTGGGCCGAGCCGATCGTGGCGGACCCGACGACGCGGGTGCCGTCGTACAGCACGACCGACTGCCCAGGCGCGACGCCGCGGACCCGCTCCTCCAGCCGGACCTCGACCCGGTCGCCGTCGGCCCACGCGGTCGCCGGCACCTCGGCGCCGTGAGCCCGGACCTGGGCGCCGGCGGAGACGATCCCCTCCGGCGGCCGGCCGCACCAGCGGGCGTGGTCACCGGTCAGCGCGTTGACGCCGAGCAGCTCCCTCGGTCCCACGACGACGGTGTTGCTCGCCGGCTGCACCTCGAGCACGTAGCGGGGCCGGCCGTCGTCAGCAGGCCGGCGCAGGTTCAGCCCGCGCCGCTGCCCGACCGTGTAGGCGTAGGCCCCCCGGTGCTCCCCCAGCACCTCGCCGGAGGCGTCGACGATCTCGCCCGGCTGCTCCCCCAGCCGGTCGGCCAGCCACCCGCGGGTGTCCCCGTCGGCGATGAAGCAGATGTCGTGGCTGTCCGGCTTCTTCGCGACGTAGAACCCCCGCGAGGCGGCCTCCTCGCGCACCTGGGGCTTGGTGGAGTCACCGAGCGGGAAGAGCGACCGCGCCAGCTGGTCCTCGTCGAGCACCCCGAGCACGTAGGACTGGTCCTTGCCCGGGTCCACCGCCCGGTGCAGCTCGCGCCGACCCGACCCGCTCGCGTCGGCGTCGACGATCCGCGCGTAGTGCCCGGTGGCCACCCCGTCGAACCCGAGGGCGAGCGCCTTGTCCAGCAGCGCCGCGAACTTGATCCGCTCGTTGCAGCGCAGGCACGGGTTGGGGGTCCGGCCGGCGGCGTACTCGGCGACGAAGTCCTCGACCACGTCGTCCTGGAACCGCGCCGCCATGTCCCACACGTAGAACGGGATCCCCAGCACGTCCGCGACGCGGCGGGCGTCGCCGGCGTCCTCGATGGTGCAGCAGCCGCGCGCGCCCTCGCGCAGGGTCTTCGCGGACCGCGACAGGGCCAGGTGCACCCCGACCACCTCGTGGCCGGCGTCGAGAGCCCGGGCAGCGGCCACGGCCGAGTCCACGCCTCCGCTCATCGCCGCGACGACCCGCATCAGCCGGCCCTCCTCGCACCGCCGAACGCCGATCCCCCGGTGACGTCGCGCGCCCGCTGTGCCCGCTCGACGGCGGCGGGCAGCGCCGCGAGCACCGCGTCGACGTCGGCCCCGGTCGAGGTGTGCCCGAGCGTCAGCCGCAGGGCGCCGCGCGCTTCCTCCTCCGGGACGCCCATGGCGAGCAGCACGTGGCTGGGCTGCGGCACGCCGGCCTGGCAGGCCGATCCGGTCGAGCACTCCACCCCGGCGGCGTCGAGCAGGTAGAGCAGGGAGTCGCCGTCACAGCGCGGCACGAGCAGGTGCACGTTGCCCGGCAGGCGCCGCTGCCGGTCCCCCGGCTCGTGGTCACCGCTCACCGTGATCCCGAGCCCCAGGTCGAGCGCCCCGGCGACCAGGCGGTCCCGCAGTGCCGCCAGCCGCTCGGCCTCCTCGGGCAGCGTCCGCACCGACTCCTCCAGCGCCACCGCGAACCCCCGTATGCCGGGCACGTCCAGGGTGCCGCTGCGCACCTGCCGCTCCTGGCCCCCGCCGAACAGCAGCGGCACCAGCGGCGCGTCCCGCCGGGCGACCAGCGCGCCCACGCCGACCGGGCCGCCCAGCTTGTGCGCGCTCACCGACATCAGGTCGGCGCCGCTGGCGGCGAAGTCCACCGGCAGGTGGCCGGCCGCCTGGACCGCGTCGGTGTGGAACGGCACCGCGAACTCGGCGGCCACCGCGGCGAGCTCGGCGACCGGCTGGACCGTGCCCACTTCGTTGTTGGCCCACATGACGCTGACGAGCGCCGCGGAGCCGGGGTCGGCCTCGAGCGCGGTCCGCAGCGTCTCCGGCTGCACCCGCCCTTCGCCGTCCACCTCGAGCCAGGTCACCTCCGCACCCTCGCGCTGCACGAGGTGCTCCACGGTGTCCAGCACCGCGTGGTGCTCCACGGTCGAGACGACCAGCCGGGTCCGGCGTGGGTCGGCGGCCCGCCGGGCCCGGAGGGCGCCCTGCAGGGCGAGGTTGTCGGACTCGGTGCCACCGGAGGTGAAGACGACCTCCGACGGTCGGGCGCCCAGGGCTGCGGCGACCTGCTCGCGCGACTCCTCGACCACCCGCCGCGCGGCCCGTCCTGAACCGTGCAGGGACGAAGCGTTGCCGGCAGTGGCGAGCTGCTGCGCCATCGCCTCCACGGCCGCCGGCCGCATCGGCGTGGTGGCCGCGTGGTCCAGGTAGGCGCAGGTCTTCGGGGTGGGCACCGCAGCATTCTACGTGCGGCGGTGCCGGGCGCCGGGGCGTGGACCGTCCCCGGGCGGGTAGGGGAACCGGGCACCGACGGACCGAAGGGCCAGAGTCCCTTCGTCTGGTCGGTCATCGGCGCGATCGCCCAGGCGTGCGACCTCCCGATCGTGACCGCGGTCACCTGCCCGACGGTGCGGATCCACCCCGCGATCATCGCCCAGGCCGCCGCCACGTCCGCGGTGATGACGAACGGCCGGTTCACCCTCGGCGTCGGCACCGGCGAGAACCTCAACGAGCACGTCCTCGGCGACCGGTGGCCGCACGAGGGGGCGCACTACGAGGTCGACCGGGCCCGGATCTACACCCTGCCCGACGAGCCGCCGCCGATCTTCGTGTCGGCGTTCGGGCCACGAGCGCTCGAGGTCGCCGCCCGCATCGGGGACGGCTTCATCACGACCACCCCCGACGGCGGGATGCTGGCACGGTTCCGCGAGCTCGCCGGCGGCAACCTCCCGGCGAAGGCGGGCACCAAGTGCTGCTACGCCCCGACCGAGCAGGAGGCCGTCGAGCAGGCGCACCGGCTCTGGGCCAACGGCGGCATCCCCGACGAGATCGCCCAGGAGCTGCCGACCCCGCAGCACTTCGAGCAGGCGAGCCAGCTCGTCACCACGGAGTCGACGGCCAGGTCGGTCCCCTGCGGGCCCGACCCCACGGTGCACGTCGACAACCTGCCCCCCTTCGTGGAGGCGGGCTTCGACGAGGTCTACGTCGCCAACATGGGCCCGCACTATCGCGACGCGATCCGCCTGTATGCCGAGCAGGTCCTTCCCGAGCTCCGTTGAGCCACCTGCTGGCCCGGTCCGGAGGAGCGGTCGGCGGAGTCAGCCGCGCGGCGGGAGCGCCCGCCATACCGAGCCGTCGACCACGCCCGTGGCCGCCAGCCCGTGGCGCTGCTGGAAGGCGACCACGGCAGTGCGGGTCCGCGGACCGAAGTAGCCGTCGGCACCGACGCCGAGTGCCTGCTGGAGCACGACGACCGCAGAGCCGACCGACCCGACCTCCAGGCGGGTGGGCCGGTAGGCGCCGTAGGGGTGGCGCGAGCTGCCCGCCGGCAGGTGCGGCGCGTCCGCCCCGTTCACGGGGAGGGTGAGGAACGGGCCGCGCAGGCCGTTGCGCCAGCTCGGCCAGGGGTAGGTGGCGGCGAGCGCGTCTCCGGTCAGGTAGGCCGCCCGGTAGCGGCCCCGGTCGTCGGCGCCCTCCACGAGCACGTGGCGCACGCGACCTCCCCAAGCACCCCGGCCGTCCCGGTCGACGACCTGCAGCCGCTCCACCCGGGTGATGCCGTAGCGCTGCTCGAGCACGGACGCGGGCAGCGTGGCGCGCCAGGCGTGCAGCGGGTTGTCCACCGCGTCGTACGGGTCCTTCCGGGAGGGCAGGTAGGGGTGGCCGCCCGCCGCGACCGTGCGCCCGCCGTTGGAGGCGGAGAACATCGTCGTCGCGAGCGCGCCCCGGTAGGTGAGCACGCGGCCGGCCGTCCGGGCCACCGCTCGGTCCGTGGCGGCGGCCTCCACGCGTGAGAGGACGCCGGCGGCCGACACCGTGCCCATCCCCCGGTAGACCTGGCACGCCGTCGTGTCGCACACATCGACCGGGCCGCGGCCGCCCACCGCGCGCAGGGCGTAGGTGCGTGCGGCCACCGCCTGGGCCCGCAGCGCCGCCTGGCGGAACCAGGCCGGTGACTCGGTGGGGACGACCGAGCGCAGGTAGGACTCGAGCCGGACCCGGTTGACGGTCCGCACCGTCGCGTGGTCCGACCGGACGGCGCGCAGCGTGCCGCGGTAGGCGCGCACCGTGTCCGAGGGCAGCACCAGGTCCACCCGGTGCCGCGGACTGGAGAAGGTCACCGGGCAGGGGCTCGTCGCGGAGTCCCGGGTGAGTCGGTGGGGGCGCCAGCGCCCGTCGCGAAAGCCGTCCAGCCGGCACCCGTCGGCGGTCGCCCGGACGCGCCACCGGATCGGGCCGGACGGCAGCCGCTTGGTGAGCGCCCCGGAGCGGACGGTCAGGCCCGGCGCGCTCCGCACCTCCAGGACGCCGTCGGTGTCGGCCCCGATCCCGACCCGCACCAGCCGGTTGGTGACGGTGGCCGGCTTGGTGCCGGGATAGTAGAACGACAGGATCCGCCGGTAGCCGAGACCGGACTTCGCGGCGCCGTTGGCGCCGTACTGCGACATCCCCACACCGTGGCCGAAGCCCCGGCCCTTGACGGCGAAGTCCCCGCTTTCCGGTCGGTTGACGACGAGTGCCCCGGGCATCGGCGGCGGGTAGGGCGTGGCCGCCAGGGCTGCGGGCGCGCCGAGGACGAGGGCGGGCGCGGCGCACAGGACGGCGCCGACGGTGAGTAGGGGGCGCCGGGAGGAGCGCAGGGTCGGGCGCACGGCCGCAGCCTTCCGGACGGGGCACTGGGTGGCCCCGTCCGGGAGGCGGGGTGGCACTTGCTGCCGACAGGTGGGGAGCTCGGGCCCCGACACGACGGCCCGGGCCCGTGCCTCCATCGTCGTGGGGAGGCCCGGGCCCCGGGCATCGTCCGTTCGGCCACTTCCGGGTCACCGTTCGGCAGCGGTCGGCGTGTCGTCGCCGCCGGACGGGCCGGTGCGTGCTCAGCCCTTGGCGGCCCGGATCGCCTCGGTGGCCTGCGGCAGGACGGTGAACAGGTCGCCGACGACGCCGAAGTCGACGAGGTCGAAGATCGGCGCCTCCTCGTCCTTGTTGACCGCGATGATCGTCTTGGAGGTCTGCATCCCGGCCCGGTGCTGGATCGCGCCGGAGATGCCGGCGGCGACGTAGAGCTGCGGGGAGACCGTGGCGCCCGTCTGCCCGACCTGGCTGGAGTGCGGGTACCAGCCCGCGTCGACCGCGGCGCGGGAGGCGCCGACGGCGGCACCGAGGCTGTCGGCGAACGCCTCGACCGGGCCGAAGTCGCCACCGGTGCCGCGGCCGCCGGAGACGACGATCGCGGCCTCGGTCAGCTCGGGGCGGCCGCTGGCCTGCTTCGGGCGCCGGTCGGTGACCCGGGCCGTCCTGGCCTGTTCGGACACGCTGACCTCGACGACCTCGTCGGCGGCCTCGCCCGCAGCCTCCTCCGGCGTGACCGAGTTCGGCTTGACCGTGACGATAGGGGTGCCGCGGGTGACGCCGGCGGTGACCGTGTAGGAGCCGGCGAACACCGACTGCACGGTGCGCAGCCCGCCGTCGGCCGGCTGCACGTCGACCGCGTCGGTGATCAGCCCGGACCCGGTCTTGACGGCCAGGCGCCCGGCGACCTCGGTGGCGTCGGAGCCGGCCGGCAGCAGCACCGCGGCCGGGGAGGTCCGCTCCACCAGCTGGGCCAGGACCTCGGCCAGCGGCGCCACCAGGTAGTCGGTCACCTCGGCCGACTCCACCCGGTAGACCTTGGCCGCGCCGTAGCGGGACAGGGCGTCCTTGGCCTGCTCGAAGCCGGCACCGACGAACACCGCGGACGGCTCGCCGAGGCGGCGGGCCAGGGTGAGCAGCTCGGACGTCGTCTTGCGCACCTCTCCCTCGAGGTGGTCGACCAGCACGAGAACTTCAGACATCGATCAATCCTTCCGTGTCGAGCGCCGTCGAGCTGCTCAGACGAACTTCTGGGCGGTGAGGAACTGGGCCAGCTTGCTGCCGCCGTCACCCTCGTCGGTGACGACCTCGCCCTTCTCGCGGGGCGGGCGCTTGTCGATCGACTCCACGGTCGTCCAGGCGGCCGCCAGCCCCACCTGGCCGGCGTCGACGCCGAGGTCGGCCAGCGACCACGTCTCCACCGGCTTCTTCTTCGCCGCCATGATCCCCTTGAACGAGGGGTAGCGGGGCTCGTTGATCTGGTCGGTCACCGACACCACCGCCGGCAGCTGCGCCTGGATCGTCTCCGAGGCCACGTCGCCGTCGCGACGGATCGTCACGGTGCCGTCGGTCACGCCCAGCTCGGAGGCGAAGGTCGCCTGCGGCAGCCCGAGGCGCTCGGCCAGCATCGCCGGCACCACGCTCATCGACCCGTCGGTGGAGGCCAGCCCGGTCAGCACCAGGTCGACCTCGCCGACCTTCCTGATCGCCTCGGCCAGGACCAGCGACGTGGCCACCGCGTCGGAGCCGTGGATCGCGTCGTCGAGGACGTGCACGCCCTGGTCCGCGCCCATCTGCAGCGCCTTCTTCAGGGCGTCCGCCGCCTGCTCGGGGCCGACCGTGAGCACGGTGACCGCACC
>DASSKF010000257.1:0-23354 GCA_035690725.1 Segeticoccus sp. | reverse complement strand
AAGGAAGAGATCTACGAGCTCCTCAACCGCCTGGCGGCGGAGGGGAAGTCGATCATCATGATCTCCTCGGAGCTGCCGGAGGTCCTGCGCATGTCCCACCGCATCGTCGTGATGAGCGAGGGACGGGTCACCGGCGAGCTGGCCGGCTCCGAGGCGACCCCGGAGCGGGTCATGCACCTTGCCACCCTGCGTCCCGACCAGAGCGCAGCGGATGCCCGTGAGCTCGCAGCCGCCGGCAACACGGCACGGCATACCAAGGAGACCGGAGCACGATGACCAGCACCCTCACCCCCGGCGCCACCGACGAGGCGGCACCGTCCCACGGCATCACCGTCGGCCTGAAGAACCGCCTGCAGCAGTTCCTGGCGTTCGCCAGCCTCCTCGTGATCTTCGCGTTCTTCTCGTTCGCGAGCCCCAACTTCTTCAGCTACTCCAACGTGACGAACATCTTGTTCTCCACGGTGGTCATCGGCACGCTCGCGCTGGGGACGACGTTCGTCATCATCACCGCCGGGATCGACCTGTCCATCGGCACCGGCATGGCCCTCTCCGCCGTGATGGCAGGGGTGTTCATCACCAACATGGGACTGCCCATCGGCGTCGGCGTCGTGCTCACGATCCTGTTCGGCGGGCTCATCGGGCTCGTCAACGGCTTCAACGTGGCCGTCCTCAACATTCCGCCGTTCATCGCGACCCTGGCGATGATGCTGGTCGCCCAGGGACTCGCCCTCGTCATCTCGCACAGCGCACCGATCTACTTCTCCGAGGACCCGGGCTACGTGAAGATCTCGACCGGCAACCTCATCCCGAACTTCCCCAACGCCGTGTTGATCCTCTTCGCGGCCGCCATCATCTCGGGGATCCTGCTCACCAGGACCGTCCTCGGTCGCTACACCTACTCGATCGGCTCGAACGAGGAGGCGACCGCACTGTCGGGGATCAACGTGCGCAAGTGGAAGATCGTCATCTACGCGTGCGCGGGCCTGTTCATCGGGCTCGCGGGTGTCATGATCTCCGCGCGCCTCGGCTCGGCACAGCCGGCGACCGGCTTCGGTTACGAGCTCCAGGCGATCGCTGCGGTCGTGATCGGCGGCACCTCCCTCGCGGGCGGCAAGGGCTCCATCGTCGGCACCGTGATCGGCGCCCTGATCATCTCCGTCATCAACAACGGGCTGCAGATCATGTCCATCCCGCAGGAGTGGCAGAACGTGATCCTCGGCGTCGTCATCCTCTTCGCGGTCTACGCGGACATGGTGCGCAAGCGCGAGACCTGACCCCCGATTCACCCGTTCACCGAAGCCCCAACACAGGAGTGGAAGCCATGACCATCAACAGGAGGCGTTTCGGCGCCGTCGTCGCAGCCGGAGTGATCGCCGTGGGCCTGGGCGCCTGCGGTTCTGGAGGCAGCTCTGCCTCGAGCACCGACGGTGGTGGGGGTGGCGGGGACAAGCCGTACATCGCCATCGTGTCCAAGGGCTTCCAGCACCAGTTCTGGCAAGCGGTGAAGGATGGCGCCGAGCAGCAGGCCAAGAAGCAGGGCGCACGGATCACGTTCGTCGGACCGCCCACCGAGCAGGACGTCGAGCAGCAGGTCAACATGCTCACGAACGCGTTGGCGAAGGACCCGGACGCCCTCGGGTTCGCTGCCCTCGACAGCCGCGCTGCCGCTCCGCTGCTGCAGCAGGCCGAGGAGAAGGACATCCCGGTGATCGCCTTCGACTCCGGCGTCGACAGCGACATCCCCCTGACGACGGCCGCGACGGACAACAAGGCCGCGGCAGCCGAGGCGGCGAAGCACATGGCCGACCTCATCGGCGGCAAGGGCAAGGTCGCCATGGTGGTCCACGACCAGACGAGCCAGTCCGGGATCCAGCGGCGCGACGGCTTCAAGGAGTGGATGGAGAAGAACGCGCCCGGGATCCAGCTCCTGCCGGTGCAGTACGGCGGCGGCGACCAGGCTGAGTCCGCCAACATCACCAAGTCGATCATCGCGGCCAACCCGGACGTCAAGGGCATCTACGGTTCCAACGAGGGCTCGGCGATCGGCGTGATCAAGGGTGTGAAGGAGAGCGGCAAGAAGGGCATCACGATCGTCGGCTTCGACTCCGGTCAGGCGCAGATCACGGCCATCAAGGACGGCACGGAGGCGGGAGCCATCACCCAGAACCCGGTGGGCATCGGCGAGCAGGTCGTCAAGGCCGCGATGAAGGCCATCAACGGCAAGGGCGACTCGCTGCCGAAGACGATCGACACCGGTTACTACTGGTACGACAAGTCGAACATCGACGACCAGAAGATCCAGGACGTGCTCTACAAGTAGGCCGTTGCCGAGCCCGGGCCCCTGCCCCGGGTGTGCCCGCTCCGCCGGCTGGCGGGGCGGGCACACCCGCCTCTACGCCTCTTGTCGCTCCAGCGAGCGCTTCCAGCGGATGCCGGCCTCGAGGAACCCGTCGATGTCGCCGTCGAACACGGCCGAGGTGTTGCCGACCTCGTGCTCGGTCCGCAGGTCCTTGACCATCTGGTACGGGTGCAGGACGTAGGAGCGCATCTGGTCGCCCCAGCTGGCCTTGACGTCGCCGGCGAGCTCCTTCTTCGCGGCCGCCTCCTCGGCCTTGCGCATCAGCAGCAGCCGGGACTGCAGCACCCGGAGCGCGGCCGCGCGGTTCTGGATCTGTGACTTCTCGTTCTGCATCGACACGACGACGCCGGTGGGGAGGTGCGTCATCCGCACGGCCGAGTCGGTCGTGTTGACGCTCTGACCGCCTGGCCCGGAGGACCGGAACACGTCGACCTTGATCTCGTTCTCCGGGATCTCGATGTGGTCGGTCGACTCGATGAGCGGGACGACCTCGACGGCGGCGAACGAGGTCTGCCGGCGGCCCTGGTTGTCGAAGGGTGAGATCCGCACCAGCCGGTGCGTGCCGCCCTCGACGGTGAGGTGGCCATAGGCGTACGGGACCTTGACCTCGAACGTCGCCGACTTCAGCCCCGCCTCCTCGGCGTACGACGTGTCGAGCACCTTGGTGTCGTAGCCGTGCCGCTCGGCCCAGCGGAGGTACATCCGCAGCAGCATCTCGGCGAAGTCGGCGGCGTCCACTCCCCCGGCACCGGAGCGGATGGTCACGACCGCCTCGCGCTGGTCGTACTCCCCGTTGAGCAGGGTGCGGACCTCGAGCTCGGCGACGTCCTTCTTGAGCTTGGCGAGGTCCCGCTCCGCCTCCTGGAGGACACCTCCGTCATCCTCTTCGGTGGCCAGCTGGACCAGGACCTCGAGGTCCTCGACCCGCTGGTCCATCCCGGTCACCCGCTCCAGCTCGGAGTTGGCCCGGGACAGGGCGCTGGTCACCCGCTGGGCGTGCTCGACGTCGTCCCACAGGTCCGGTGCAGCGGACTGCTTCTCCAGGTCCGCGATCTGCGCACGCAGCGCATCGACGTCGGTCACCTCCCGCACCGACTCCATGGTCTGGCGCAGGTCCTTGAGCTCTTGGGAGAAGTCGACTGCCACGGGGCAACAGCGTACGCGACGCCCGGGGGCTGCAGGGCACGGGGAAAGGGGGCATGGTGGGCCTTGTCCGTCCTGGCTGCGGCGTCCGGAACTCGTCGGGCGCCGGTGCCGGCTCACGAAGGAGGAACTCATGGGACGCACCGTCGCCCACCAGCTCATCGAGTCGCACCTGGTCGACGGCGAGATGACGCCCGGCGAGGAGATCGCCCTGAGCATCGACCAGACGCTGACCCAGGACGCCACCGGCACCCTCGTGATGCAGGAGCTGGAGGCGCTCGACCTGGACCGCACGAAGGCGAAGGTCAGCGTGCAGTACGTCGACCACAACCTGCTGCAGGCGGACGAGAAGAATGCCGAGGACCACCTGTTCCTGCGCTCGGCCTGCCGCCGCTACGGCATCTGGTTCTCCAAGCCCGGCAACGGTGTGTCCCACCCCACGCACATGCAGCGCTTCGGCGTGCCCGGCGACTCCATGTGCGGGTCGGACTCGCACACCTGCGCGGCCGGCTCCCTGGGCATGCTCGCCATCGGCGTCGGCGGCCTCGAGGTGGCCCTCGCGATCGCCGGCCAGCCGCTGCACCTCACCATGCCGAAGGTGATGGGGGTCAAGCTGACCGGCCAGCTGCCGCCGTGGACGTCCGCCAAGGACGTCATCCTCGAGATGCTGCGCCGGCACGGCGTCAAGGGTGGGGTCAACACGATCATCGAGTACTACGGCCCGGGGCTGGACACCCTCACCGCCATGGACCGCCACGTCATCGCCAACATGGGCGCCGAGCTCGGCGCCACGACCACGGTCTTCCCCGCCGACGACGCGGTGCGCGACTTCCTCCGTGCGGAGGAGCGGGAGGAGGACTTCCGCGAGCTGCTCCCGGAGGAGGATCCGGCATACGACCTGCACGACGAGATCGACCTGGGCGCGATCGAGCCGCTCATCGCCACGCCCTCCTCCCCCGGCAACGTGGTGCCGGTGCGCGAGGTCGCGGGCGAGCTGGTGAGCCAGTGCGTCGTCGGGTCGTCGGCCAACCCGGGCCTGCGCGACTTCGCGATGGTCGCGGCGATGGTCAAGGGCCGGCAGACCAGCGACGCGGTGAGCCTGGACGTGAACCCCACCTCCCGCCAGATCCTGCAGGACCTGACCAGGATGGGGGCGACGTTCGACCTGATCAGCGCGGGGGCCCGGATCCACCAGGCCGGCTGCATGGGCTGCATCGGCATGGGGCAGGCCCCGGCGGTCGGGCACAACTCGCTGCGCACCATGCCGCGCAACTTCCCCGGCCGCTCGGGCACCAAGGAGGACCGGGTCTTCCTCTGTTCCCCCGAGACCGCAGCCGCGGCGGCGCTGGCCGGGGAGATCGTCGACCCGCGCGACCTGGCCGAGAAGCTCGGCATGGACTACCCGACGCTGGACCTGCCCGAGAAGTCCAGCGTCAACACGGCGATGCTGGTCGAGCCACTGCCCGAGGACGAGGCGCGCCGGGTCCAGCTCGAGAAGGGGCCGAACGTCTCCTCCCTGCCCGACTTCGGCGCGCTGCCGGACCGGATCGAGGCACCGGTGCTGCTCAAGGTCGGCGACGACATCTCCACCGACGAGATCTCCCCGGCGGGCGCGCGGGCGCTGCCCTTCCGCTCCAACGTGCCCAAGCTCGCCGAGTTCACGTTCACCCAGGTGGACGAGACCTACCCCGAGCGCGCGAAGGAGACGGTCGGCCAGGGCGGTCACCTCATCGTGGGCGGCGACAACTACGGCCAGGGCTCCTCCCGCGAGCACGCCGCGATCACCCCGCGCTACCTCGGCGCCAAGGCCGTGATCGCCAGGTCCTTCGCGCGGATCCACTGGCAGAACCTCGCCAACTTCGGGATCCTCGCGCTGGAGTTCGCCGACCCCGCGGACCACGATCGGGTCGAGCAGGGCGACGTGCTCGTCCTCGAGGACCTGCGCGAGACGCTGCCCGACAGGGCGGAGATACAGGTCACCAACCAAACCAAGGACGAGCAGTATGCCGTCACGCACCGGCTCAGTCCGCGTCAGGTGGAGATGGTGCTCGCCGGCGGGCAGATCCCGCTGCTGGCGAGGTCGAGCGACGAGGTCTGACTCCCGCTGACCGGCCCCGGGCATGTGCACTGTTGCTGAGGATCCGCGGTCCCCGTGAGCGTGGACCGTTCAGCAACTCCCGCGTAGGTACCCGCGTTACGGTGACGCCTCGGCGGGGTCGCCCACGTGCACGCCGTCCGGCCGGGGAACGACGCCGTGCAGGTGGCAGGCGACGTCGCGCCCGGCGACCTGCTGCACGGCCGGCGCGGGACCGCTGCGGAACCGGACCTCCACCGCACCGTCGGCCGCCTCCACCGCGGCGACGCCCTGGTGCACGCCGCTCGGCAGCTGTGCCGCCACCTCGGCGAGCCAGCGCTGGAGCCGCGCCGGTTCCGACGCCGGGAACCGCACGGTCTGCCGGTGCACCTCCACCTTGTCGAGGTCACCGACGAGCCGCTGCTCGTGCTCGTACTGCTCCCGGTCCACCTGGGTCCAGCGCTGCTCGATGGCCTCGACGAGGTCGTGGCCCTCCCAGCCGCACACCTCGAAGGCCTTCGGGCACCGGGGGTGGAAGGTGCAGCCGGCCGGCGGGCGTGAGGCGTCGGGGATCTCACCGCGGGGCAGGATCTTCTCCCGGTTGCGGCGGCCGGCCTCGGGCAGCGGGATCGCCTCGAGCAACGCCCGCGTGTACGGGTGCTGGGGGTTGCCGAACAGCTCGTCCGCGTCGCCCATCTCGACGAACCCGCCGAGGTAGAGGATGCCGATCCGGTCACACAGGAAGCGGGCCGTCGCCAGGTCGTGGGTGATGAAGACGTAGGTGACGCCCATCTCCCGGCCCAGCTCGGTCATCAGCTCCAGCACCTTGGCCCGCACGCTCATGTCCAGCGCGGCGACCGGCTCGTCGGCGACCACGAACCGGGGCTCGGTGATCAGGGTCCGCGCGATGACGAGCCGCTGCTTCTGGCCGCCGGAGAACTCGTCCGGGTAGCGGTCCAGGAACGTGCTGGCCGGGTGCAGCCCGACCCGCTCGAGCATCTCGGCGACGCGCGTGCGCGCCTGGCTCTTGGAGTCGACGAGGCCGTGGATCCACAACGGGTGGCCCACCCCCTGCGCCACGGTCATCGCCGGGTTGAGAGCCGCGTTCGGATCCTGCTGGATGAGGCCCAGCTCCCGCCGCAGCGGGCGCATCTGCTTCTCCTTGAGGGGGACGAGGTCCTGTCCCCGGTAGAGCACCTGGCCGGAGGTCGGCCGGACCAGTTGCAGGATCGAGCGCCCGAGCGTGGACTTGCCGGAGCCGCTCTCCCCGACGAGCCCGAACACGTTGCCGGCATGGATGTCGAAGCTGACGCCGTCGACTGCCTTGACGACCCCCTGTCCGGCGCCGAGGACGCCTCCTCCGACGGGGAAGTGGGTCCTGAGGTCGCGGACCGACAGGAGGGGTTCGCTCGCGTTCACACGCCCACCTCCTGCGGGTTCCCGCCCGGCGCGTCGACGCCCGCGGGGACCGGTGCGCCGGCACCAGGGTGGAGGTAGCAGGCGGCTCGCTGCCCGGGACGGATGTCGGCGAGCGCCGGCTCGGCCTGCGTGCAGTGGTCCATCCGATAGGGGCACCGGTCGGCGTAGCGGCAGCCGGTGGGCGGGTCGATCAGGTCGGGCGGGTAGCCGGCGATGGACCGCAGCTCGGTGGTCTCCAGCGAGATGGTGGAGGCGAGCAGCCCCCGCGTGTAGGGGTGCTTGGGGTCGGCGAAGATCTGGTCCACGGTGCCGAACTCGACGATCTTGCCGGCATACATCACCGCCACCTTGTCGCACGCCTCGGCGACGATCCCGAGATTGTGCGTGATGAACAGCAGCCCGACCTGCTCCTCGGCACGCAGCCGCTCGAGGATGTCGAGGATCTGCGACTCGACGATGACGTCCAGCGACGTCGTCGGCTCGTCGGCGACCACGAGCCGGGGACGCAGCACGATCGACAGGGCGATCATCACCCGCTGCCGCATGCCGCCGGAGAACTCGTGCGGGTAGCTGTCCACCCGCGTCGGCGGGATGCCCACCTGGGCGAGTGCCTCGCGCGCCATCCGGCGGGCTGCTTCCCTCGACGTGCGGGGCAGGTGGGTGCGGATGGTCTCCACGAAGTGGTCGCTGATCCGCATCAAGGGGTTGAGGCGGGTCATCGGCTCCTGGAAGATCAGCGCCGCGTCCTCACCGCGCATCCGGCGCAGGCTCGACTCGGGGGCGCCCACCAGCTCCCGGCCGCCGATGCGCACGCTGCCGTCGACGAGCCCGCCCGGCGGCATGAGCTGCAGCAGGGCGCGCCCCAGGGACGTCTTGCCGCACCCGGACTCGCCGACCAGGCCGAGGCTCTCCCCCGGCTGGATGTCGAAGTCCACGCCGTCGACGGCCCACAGCGGGCCGTCCGGTGTCCGGTAGCCGACGCGCAGGTCGCGCACCGAGGCGGCGGCCGCCGGCTCGGTGCCGGTGTCGCCGACCGAGGGCTCGACCGTGCCGCGGTCGCCGCGGTCGCCGCGGTCGCCGCGGTCGCCGCGGTCGCCGCGGTCGAGCGTCTCCCGGACCCGCCGGGTGAGCTTGCGCCCGGCGACGCCCTTCGCCCGCAGCAGCGGGTTGACGACGTCGTTGAGCCCCTCGCCGACGAGGGTGAGGGCCGTCACGAGCACGATGATCGCCACGCCGGGCCAGAAGGCGGTCCACCAGATGCCGGCCGCCACGTCCGGGATCGCCTGGGCGATGTCCGAGCCCCACTCGGGGGTGGGGTACTTCACGCCGTAGCCGAGGAAGCCCAGCGCCGCCAGCGTGAGGATCGAGTCGGCGGCGTTGAGGGTGAGGATCACCGGGACGGTGTGCACGACGTTGAAGAACACGTAGCGGCCGACGATGGTGCGCCGGCTCGCGCCCATGGACTGCGCCGCCTCGACGAACGGCTCCTGCTTGACCGACAGGGTCTGGTTGCGCACCACCCGGAAGTACTGCGGGATGTAGACGACCCCGACCGCGATGGCCGCCGGGAGCAGGCCGCGCCCGAGTGCCTGCTGCAGGACGAACGCGATGATGATCGCCAGCACGAGCGGGGGGAAGGAGTAGATCGCGTCCATGACGGTCACCAGGAGGCGGTCGAGCTTGCCGCCGATGTAGCCGCTGGTGAGGCCGACGGCCACCCCGACGACCATCCCGTAGGCGACCGCCAGCGCGACCACCGCGAGGGCCATGCGGGCGCCGGCGATCAAGCGGGCCAGCACGTCGAAGCGGTCCTTCGTCGTGCCGAAGAGGTGGTCCCCGGAGGGTCCCTCGAGCCCCGGGAACTGCAGGAACTCCCCGGGCGAGGTCTCGATCCGGTACTGCTCGCCGCCATAGGGGTAGAGCAGCGGCCCGATGAAGGCCAGCAGGATGAAGAAGATCACGATGGCGGCGCCGACGAAGACCAGGACCCGCGAGGTCCGGCTCGAGGCGCGGAACGGTCGCCAGATGTGCCGCAGGCGGACGCCGACGCCGCCGCGCCGGGTCACCTGCTGAGGATCGTCCGGCGCCGGCCGGGGCTGTTGCCCCGCCGGCCGCTCGGCATGCTCCGTCGTGTCCATGGAAGTCCTCTGGTCGCCCACGTCAGTACCGCACCCGTGGGTCGATCAACGCGTTGATGAAGTCGATGAGCAGCGAGATCCCCACGATCACCAGGGCGATGAAGGTGACGATCCCCTGCACGGCCGCATAGTCCCGGGCCCCGATGAACTGCACGAGGGCACGGGCGATGCCCGGCCAGGTGAACACCGTCTCGGTGAGGGTGGCGTTGCCCAGCAGCAGCGCGAACTGCAACCCCATGATGGTGATCACCGGGATGAGCGCGTTGCGGAACGCGTGCCGGTAGACCACCCGACGCTCGGGGATCCCCCGGGCGCGGGCGGCCTCGACGTAGTCGGCCCGCAGCGTCTGCAGCATGTTCACCCGCACGAGCCGCACGAACGTCCCGCCGATCACCAGGCCGAGCGTGATCGCCGGCAGCGCCAGGTGCAGCAGCGTGCTCTGTAGTGCAGCCCAGTTGCCCGTGATGATCGAGTCGACCACGTAGAAGCCGGTGATCTGCTGTGGGTCCTGGAACGTGCCGATTCGTCCGCTGCTGGGCAGCCAGCCCAGCTGGACGGCGATGAGCATCTGTGCCAGCAGCGCCAGCCAGAACAGCGGCGTGGCATAGATGACCACCCCGAACAGGCGCCCGCCGAGGTCGAACGGCGTGTCCCGGAACCGTCCGGCGAGGGCACCGACGAGCACCCCGATGACGACCGCGACGATCATCGCGGTCACCGCGAGCTCGATGGTGGCCGGCGCGGTCTCCAGCACGATCTGCGGCACGTCCCGGCGGTCGGTGATCGGGTCGCCGAAGTCACCGGTGAAGGCCCCTCCCAGGTAGTGGAGGTACTGCAGCCACAACGGGTCGTCGTAGCCCAGCGCGTGGATCCGCTTCGCGATCTCCTCCGGCGGCAGGCGCGTGCCCAGTGCCGCCTTGACCGGGTTGCCCGGTGCCACCCGCAGCACCATGAAGATCATGGTGAGCAGGATGAACAGCATGGGGATCGTCAGCAGGACGCGCACCGCCAGGTAGCGCGACAGCGACCCTCGCCTCATCCTCCCGCTCCCACCGCCACGGTGGTCGGCGTCAACTCGTCTCCGAGATCATGTAGTAGCGGAAGATCTGCTCCGGTCCCATGGTGTCCTTCACGCCCTGCACGTTCGAGGCGGTGAACGCGAACGGCTGCAGCACGAACAGCGGGATGAGTGGCGCGTCCTCGGCGCTCATCTGCTGAATCTTCCCGAACGTCTTCATCCGCCCGGCGCTGTCCGGCGCACCGGCGGTGCGCTCCTTGCGGATCAGCTTCTCCATCTGGTCGTTGCAGTACATCTGCAGGAAGCTGTCGCAGCCGTAGAACGGTGCGATGTAGTCGTCCGGGTCCAGGTAGTCCGGGTACCAGCCGAGCAGGAACATCGGGTACTGCCCGGACTTGCCGGGGTAGGCGTCCTCGGTGAACTGCGCCCACGGAGCGGGCTCGGTCTTCACGTTGAACGAGCCGCTCTCGTTGAGCTGGCGCTTCACGCTCTCCGCGAGCGCCTGCTCGGTCGGGCCGTAGTGGTTGGTGGAGTACCAGAGGGTGACGTCGACCTTCCGGTCGCCCAGGAAGTCGCTCGGGTCCTTGCCGGCATAGGCCTTCTTGAAGACCGGCTCGTTGGCCTCGAAGGTCGGCGGGATCATCGAGTACAGCGGTTGCCCCGCCCCGCCGAGGACGTCCTTGACGATGCGGTCGCGGTCGATCGCCGCCGCGATCGCCTTGCGCACCTTCGGGTCGTCCATGGGCTTGATCATGTTGTTGATCACCAGGTAGCGGATCGAGGCACCCGGACCCTTGACGACCTTGAAGTCGTCGTTGCCCTGGAGGCTCTCGCGCTGCTCCGGCGTGAGGGCGCGGAAGGCGATGTCGACCTCGTCGGCCTTCAACGCGGTGAGCAGCTGGGAGCTCTTCTGGTAGAAGCGGATCTGGACGTTCTCGCTCGGCGGCTTCTCGCCCCAGTAGCCGTCGTAGGCCTTGAGGGTGATCGACTCGCCCTCGCGGAAGTCGGCGATCTCGTAGGGGCCGGTGCCGACGAGCTCCTCGTTGACGTACTTCTCCGCGCCCTTGCCGTCCGTGAGCTCGTGGTCCGGCGACGCGTAGGAGTCCGACGGCACGATCGTCGCGACGGTGTAGGCGAGCTTGGAGGTGAAGGTGATGTCCGGCTGCTTGAGGTGGATGACCACCGTGTAGTCGTCCGGGGTGTCGATGCCCTTGATGTCGTTGAGCAGGAACCCGGCTCCCTCGGGATGGTTCATCCACCGCGCCCGGTTGAGTGAGAACTTCACGTCCGCCGAGGTCATCTTCGACCCGTCGTGGAAGGTGACGTCCTTGCGCAGGGGGAAGGTGTAGGTCCTGCCGTCGTCGGTGATCTTCGGCAGCGAGGAGGCCAGTCGCGGCTCGTAGTCCGTCGTGCCCGGCTTGTAGTCGATGAGGGTCTGCGTGGTGTTCTGCAGGATGTTCCCGCAGAAGAAGCTGTAGCACTTGGCCGGGTCCACGGTGTCGACCGTGTCCGTCGTCCCGACGATCAGACCGGCTGCGTCGCCGCTGCCCCCGCCCCCGTCCGACTCGCTGGAGCCGCCTCCTCCGCCGCCGCACGCCGCGACCGCCGTCACGAGTGCCGCGGACATCGCGACCGCTCCGAACCTCCGTCGCGGGTGCTTGAGCATGCGCGTGCCTCCTCGGGCGAGTCCGTGGTGTCGGGCCCGGTCAGGCAGACGGCATGCCCGCTCGACCGGCAACCCGGGTCACGTTATGGAAGCCCGCGCAGTCGGACAAGGGCTGCCCGGACGATCGGCATGGATCGAGACACTCTCGCAACATTCGGCCGGTTCCAACGAGATTGGCGCTCGTACCGGTCAACGCCTCAGGTTGTCAATCGAATTCGCCCTGTGCCGAACCGATCACTTTGGCATCGAACGACTTTGGTCAACGGGCAGGGCGACGAGCGGCAGGTCGTGCTCCTCCGCCCACGCCTCCCACTCCCGCGCGGTGCGGGTGGCGAGGACGCGGCCCAGCTCCTCGGCGTCGTCGACCGTCCCGAGCAGGGCACGCACCCGATCCCGGAAGTGGGGCTCCAGCGCCGCGAGTGCCACCCAGCCGTCGGCGGTCCGATAGATCCGGTATGCCGGGAGGCCGCCTCCCAGCACACCTCCCGGTGCACTGAGTCCCTGCCGGAGCGGCTCGGCCAGCTCGTCGAGCACGGCGGCGAGCGCCACCTCCCGGTAGCACCCGCGCCCGGTCCGTGCCCGCTGCAGCAGCGCCGCCAGGCCCTCGGCGACAGCACGCTCGGCTCCCGCCAGGTCCGCGAACGGCAGCGGGGGCATCGCCGGTGGCCGCACGGTCCCGGAGACCGCCTGGTAGGTCAGGTCGTGCCCCGGACGCTCCGAGCGGGGAGCCGGCTCCCCGACGATGGCCACCTGCCCCAGGGCCGGGTGACGACCGCTCACGTCCCCCCAGCCGAGGCCGAGCCGGGCGAGCGCGGACGGGCGCGAGGAGGTGAGCAGCAGGTCGGAGTCCCCCAGCAGCTCCTCCAGCCGTGCCGAACCCCGCGGGTCCTTCAGGTCGAGCACCTCGACCTGCTGACCTCGGACCAGCTGCTCGTACCACCCGGCAGCCACGGACGACAGCGGGTCCCCGGTCGGCGGCTCCACCTTGGTGACCCCGGCCCCCAGTGCGGCGAACCGCGCCGCCGCCAGCGGGCCCGGGATGTTGAGCGCGGTGCTCACGACGCGCACGCCGTCCATCGGCTTCCGCTCCATCGGCATCGTCGGCACGGTCAGGCCAACGGGGTGACGACGCCGTGCTGGTAGGCGAAGACCACTGCCTGCGCCCGGTCCCGCAGCCCGAGCTTGGTCAGGACTCGCGAGACGTGGGTCTTGACAGTCTGCTCGGCAACGAAGAGCCGGGCGGCGATCTCACCGTTGGACAACCCGAGCGCGATCAGCTCGAGCACCTCCCGCTCCCGGGCGGTCAGCCCCTCGAGCAGCCGGCTGCGCCGTGGGACGGTGCTGCGCCGCTGCACCGCCTCGGAGATGAGCCGCCGGGTGATGCTCGGCGCGAGCAGCGCGTCCCCGGACGCGACGACCCGCACCGCCCGGGCGAGCTCGTCGGCGGGGGCGTCCTTGAGCAGAAACCCGCTCGCGCCGATGCGCAGCGCCTCGTAGACGTAGTCGTCGATGTCGAACGTGGTCAGCATCAGCACCCGCGTCCCCGGCTTCCGGGAGAGGATGGTCGCCGCCGCCTCGAGCCCGTTGACCTCCGGCATGCGCACGTCCATGAGGACGACGTCCGGCTGCAGCCGGGTCACCTCCCGCACGGCCTGCACGCCGTCGGCCGCCTCCCCGACCACGCGGATGTCCGGCTGGGCCCGCAGCAGCGCGCCGATCCCCTGCCGCACCATCGCTTGGTCGTCGACGACGACCACCGAGATCGTCATGGCCTCAACCTAGGGCCTCGGAGCCGGGCCGCCCCTGCAGCGGCACGACGGCCTCCACGCGGAACTCCCCCTCGGGAGTGGGTCCCGCGCACAGGTGCCCGCCCACGGCTTCGGTCCGCGCCTGCATTCCCGGTATGCCGGCACCGCCGGTCGCTGCCCCGCCCACCTCGGTGCCCAGCCTGGCGCGCTCGTCGTCCGTCGCGGTGAGCGGACCGTTGCGGACCGTCAGCGTGGCCGAGCCGTCCACCTCGCGCAGCGACACCCGGATCGGGGTCCCGGGCGCGTGGCGGGTGGCGTTGGCCACGGACTCCTGCAGCACGCGGTAGAGCACGAGCGCCGTCCCGGGAGGGCAGGCGTCCGGGGTGATGTCGAGGGTCCAGGTCAGGTCCACGCCGGCCGCCCGGGTGCCCTCGAGCAGGCCCGGCACCTGGTCCAGCCCGGGCTGCGGCGCGGTCCGGGCCGCTCCCTGCTCCTCCCGGAGGACCCCGAGCAGGCCGCGGACCTCGTTCAGCGCCTGCCGGGCCGAGGTCTCGATGGCGGCGAGCTCCTCGCGGACCTCGGGCGAGACGCCCGTCAGCCGCACGGGCGCGCTCTGCGCCTGCACGACGACCATGGACATGTGGTGCGCGACGACGTCGTGCAGCTCCCGGGCGATCCGGCCGCGTTCCTCGAGCACCGCGCGGCGGGCCCGCTCCACCTCGACGTCCTCGGCCTTGCGGGCGAGCTGGCGGCGGGAGAGGACGAGCCACCGGATGAGCAGCCCGAAGGCCGCGATCAGCGCCACCCCCAGGGCCCACGGCTTGAGCTCGTCGGGAAGGCTCACCAGGAACACCGCGGCGGTGATGAGCACCGCGCCGACGACCTCGACGAGCTCTCCGACCAGGGCGAGCGTGAACACCGTGGCGAGCAGGACGAGGAACTGCACGACGGGCCACGGCATCTGCCACCCGTCCACGGCGGGGATGAAGACCCACCACAGCAGCGACGCCGCGATCGCCACGACCCAGGCGTAGAACGGCCACCGCCGCAGCATCAGCAGCGGCGCCACCTCCATCACGGCGAGGACGGGGAGCAGTGAGGTCGGCGCCTGCTGGGTCTGGGTGATCGTGGACCAGCCGACGATGAACATCACCAGGGCCACCAGGGCCAACCACGCGTCGGGCGGCACCCTGCGCAGGGCCCGCCCCAGATGGCCCAGCCCGCGGCCGACCCGGCGCACGGCACGCACGCGACCGCCACCGCGCGCGGACGGGGCGGTCCGGCGTCGGAACGGTCGCACCATGCCGGCCAGCGTACGGCCGGACAGGTGAGCACACGTCATACCAGCGGGGTGGATCGGGGTCACTCCCTCGTATGACGTCCCCTCCCCAGCGGGGTGATTCGGCGCCCCGGACGGGACGAATTTCGTACTGCTGAATGGCTCCTCGCGGCGACGAGGCGCAGTGTCACCCGTTCCTACCTTCGCCGGCATGGCAACGACAAGCGTACGCACCCTGGCTGCCGGGCTGCTGGTCTGCGCGCCGGCCTGGGCGGCCCTGAACCTCGCCCAGCAACCGGCCGGCGGGCCCGGTGACGCGGCGAGCGCCCGCGCGGTGACGGCACTGGTGAGCGAACCGGCAACAGCTGCCCGACGGGCCCTGCCCGACGACTTCTCCGCAGTGGAGGGGTACCGGCCGCGGATCGAGGAGGGCCTGCTCGTCGACCCGACCGGCGGCTGCTCGTCACCGTTCCCCCTCCCCCACGAGCTGCACGCCGCCTGTCGGCTGCACGACCTCGGTTACGACCTGCTGCGGCACGCGGCCCAGGCCGGCGCGCCGCTCCCCGCCGGTGCGCGTGAGTCGATCGACGACCGGTTCGACCGCGCGATGCACGCCGCCTGCGACCGCCAGGACTCCGGCCCGGCGCGGGCCGGCTGCACGGCCTGGGCCGACGTCGCTAGCGCCGCGGTACGGGTGAACTCGTGGCGGCAGCACTGGTCGACGCCGGTGCTGGACGGCCCACTGTCGATCACCACCGGCGCGATGGGCGTGCTCGGGATCGGCTCCGGCGTCGGTCTGGCCGGTGCCGGTCTGCGTGCCCTGCGCCGGCGCTGGGCGGCCGGGCGCCGGGGCACCGCTCCCGCGGCGGCGCAGGCGGTGCGGTCATGACGACCGCGACCCTCCGCCTCCCCGACACCGACGCGCAGGCGGTCCCTCGGCCGGAGCGCGCGGCGCCGCGGGTGCGCCCGCCCCGTGCTTCCACCGCCGTGGCCGTGGTGGTGGGTGCGTTCGTCGCGTTCTTCCCCGGCTACCTGCCGCACGGCCCCGTACTGCAGGGCGCGACCACGGCGCTGTGCGTGCTCGCCGCGATCGTCGTCGCCCGGCTGCTCCGGCGGGTGCGTCCGCCGAGAAGTGACCGAGCGGGGCACTTCTCCCGCACCGCCCCCGGACACGGCCGGAGAAGTGACCGAGCGGGACGCTTCTCGCCACGGGCGCACCGGCTCGTGCTCGCGGCGTGCGGCGTGGCGCTGGCCGAGACGCTGGTGTGGACCGAGGTCACCCAGAACGCGATGCGCGCCGCCGTCGGCTGGGGGCCGGCCGGGCCGGCGTACTGGGCCGTGCTGCTCGCCACCGTCGCTGCCCTGGTCGCGCTGTTCCGCGGGGTCGGTGCGCTCTGGCGGCGCCGGGGTGCGCTCCGGCCGGCGACCGGCCGCCGGGCGCGCGGGGTGTGGCGTCCGGTGGTGGCGGTCGGGGTCGCCGCGGCGGTGCTGGTGCCCGCGGCTGCGGTGCACGGCGCCCCCGCCTCTCCCCCGGCGGGACCGCACAGCGAGCAGGTGCTGCTGCGGCCCTCCCCGGCCGGTGCGGTGCGCGTGTATGCCGGCCTGCGCGACGGCGAGGACGTCACCGCCCGTGCCCGGCGGGCGGCGGACGAGCTGGCGCGGGCCGGCGGCCTCGGGAAGTCGCGGGTCGTGCTCGTGGTCCCGACCGGGTCCGGCTGGGTGGACGAGAACGCCGTGCGAGGCCTGGAGCACCGCTTCCACGGCGACGTCGCCACCGTCGGCCTGCAGTACGCCCACGTGCCGAGCTGGGTGGGCTACCTGTTCGACCGGGACGGTGCGGAGCAGGCGGCACGGGCCCTGTTCCGCAGCGTCGAGCGGCGGGTGGCGCAGCTGCCGGCGGACCGGCGCCCGGACCTGCACGTCTACGGCGAGAGCCTCGGGGCGACCGCAGGGCAGGCGATCTTCACCGGCACCCCCTCGGCAGCACAGGCACGTCGTGACGTCTGCTCGGTGCTCTGGGTCGGCCCACCGGGCGGCGACACGGTGGGGCTGCCGCGCGAGGCCGTGGTGGCCAACGCCGACGACCCCGTTGTCCACGCGGGGCCACAGCTGTTGTGGTCGCCCCCCGACGGCGACCGGCCGTGGCTGCCGGGCATCAGCTTCCTGCAGGCCGGCGTCGACTTCATCGGATCACTGGCGATGCCCGACGGCAGTGGTCACCGCTACGGCCCCGACCAGGTGCGGCAGCTGCAGACGTGCGGCTGACCGGCTCAGCGCAGGCGCGACCGCGCCCTCGACTCCACGGTGACGGTCACGCCGGTCCCGAGCCCGTCCAGCAGCCCGCCGACGATCGGCAGTCGGACCCGTCCGGTGAGCCGCACGACCGCGGTCCGGCCGTCCGGGGTGCCGGTCCCGGGGGCGAGCGACCAGCCGGTGACCCCGCTGGGAAGCTCCTGCCGGCTGAGCTCCGCGGCGGCCGTGCGCCGGACGGAGGCGTCGGAGAGACGGACGGCGTCCCCGAGGCCCGACCGGTAGGCCGTCGACTCGTCCAGGGTGTCGGAGGCGTCGAGCGCGGCGGCGTCGGCCGCGTCGAGCATCCGGATCCGGGCGAGCTGGACCGCGGTCACGTCGATCCCGCCGATGATGAGGGAGGTGACGATCACGAACATGCCCAGGATCAGCACGCTGATCTGGCCTCGTTCCGGATCGGACTGCGCCGCCCGGCGGATCCGCTGCCGGCAGCTCACCGGTTCCCCTCGCTCGTGAACCGGCCGACCGCCTCGACGTGCGTCGCCGACACCGGCAGGCTCGTCGGGACCACGCCGTCCAGGGCGTCCGGCACGAACGGCAGCGGCACCCCCACGTCGGCGGTGACCCGCACGTGTCCCTCCGGAGTCAGGCACGGAGACCGGTCACAGGTGACGGAGATGGAGCCACCGTCGAAACCTTGGTCGGCGAACGCGATCCGGGCCGCGACGGTGGCCCTCGCCCGGGCACCGGAGGCCTCCGGTGCGGTGACGAACGCCCGACCCGCCTCCCGGGCGGCGGCCGTCACCGCGTAGGCGCCGGCCTGCACCCGGGCCATCGTCATGACGAGGTAGAACAACGGCACGCCCATGAGGACGGCGAGGAAGACGAACTCGACGATCGCACTCCCCCGCTCGTGCCCGGGCGCGAGAGCGGCGCGGAGACGCCCGGCCATCGCACGGCCGAGCCGTCGGGGAAGGGACATGGGCCTACTGCACCTCCGAGAACGCCTGCGCGCTCACCGACATCGCGCCCTGGGGACCGAACGGCCCCAGCAGCGGCAGCGGCGCGGTCGCCCGAACCTCCACCACCGCGACGCCGCCCGAGACCTCGCGCGCGGCGGTGACGTTCCGGGCATACCGCTCGGACAGGCTCGAGCCGATGAGCGTCCGGGCACGCGCCGCACCGTCCGCAGGCGTGCTGTGCACCCGGGCGCCGTAGCGGGCGCCCTCGGCCGCGCTGGCGATCAACGTGTTCCGGATGTGCAGCGCGATGCCCAGCTGCAGGGCCGCGAGGAACAGGACGCACAGCAGCCCCGCGACCAACGCGAAGTCGGCCACCGCGGCTCCCCGCTCCCGCGACGCCCGGGACGGCCGGACGTGTCCCCGCCCAGGCGCCGACCTCACGGACCCTTGACGGAGGCCAGTGCGTTCGTGAACAGGCTGTTGAGCTGTGGCCCGGCAACCGCCCACAGTGCGGTCACCAAGCCGGCGGTCATGAGGGTGATCAGCACCCAGCCGGGCACGTCGCCGCGCTCACGTCCGCCGCGCGCGACGCCCTGCGTCCGCACGGTCACGGCGGCGCACCTCCGCCGCCAGACGTCCCGGGCTCGGGAGATGGTCGTCATGTCGGTCCCTCCTTCGGCTTCCCCGGCGCCCTCGGCCGGGTGGTCTGGTCCCGGCGGTGCGCCGGGAAGGTCAGTCGGGTCATATCGACAGCCGCAGCATCGACAGGCCCGGGTAGATCGCGAACAGCACGGTGACGGGCAGCACGAGGAAGACGACCGGCACCATCATCGCGATCTCGCGGCGGCCGCCCTCCTCGATGACGGCGTGCCGACCCGACTCCCGGGCGTCCTGCGCCTGGGCACGGAGCACCTCGGCCAGCGGGGTGCCGCGCTCGACGGCCACGATGATCCCGTCGACGAAGCGCGCGAGCGTCGCCAGCCCGGTGCGGTCCGCCAGCCCCTGCAGCGCAGTCGGCAGGCTCGCTCCGGCCCGCGCCCGGGCGAGGCACTCGGTGAGCTCCCCGGACAGCTCGCCGCTCGACAGGCGGGCCACCCGTTCCAAGGCAGCCGGGGCGCCCTCACCGGCCGTGACCGCGAGCGCGAGCAGCTCGGCGATCGTGGGGAACTCGTTCATGATCCGCAGCTCCCGGCGCCGAACGGCACGGCTGAGCAGCTGGTCCCGGGCGATGACTCCCACGGCAACGGCGCACAGCACCAGCACGACCAGCGAGGCGATCGAGGAGCCCCGCCGCCACCACAGGAGCGAGGCGAGCAGCGCAGCGAGCAGCCCTGCGCCCGCTCCCCAGAGCACCTGCTCGGCCCGGAACGCCTCCACGTCGGGCGGCAGGCCCGCCCGCTCCAGCCTCCGTCGCACCGACGCGGCCCCGCCGAGCGCGCTGTCGACGAGGCTGCCAGCACGTCGCAGGCCGGGCGCCAACCAGCGGCGCGCCCCGCCCGTGGGCTGCCCGCCCCAGCGGGTCAGCAGCAAGGAGGGCCGGGGGGCGTCGAGGAGGTAGGGCGCCAGCCGTGCGTCGAGGCGCGGGCGGCGGCGCACCGGCATACCGACGACGGCGAGGAGCAGACCGGCCGCGAAGACCAGTCCACAGGCGGCTCCCGCCCACGACCACTGGCTCACCGCAGCACCCGCTCTTCCTCCGGGAGCCGGCCGATGCGCACCATCAGCCGGTACGCGACCAGCGAGACGCCGCCGCCCACCAGCAGCACCACGACACCGGCCGTGGAGTTGTAGGCCCGCAACGACTCCCCGCGGGTGGCGAGCATCGCAAGGACCACCCAGGGCGCGGCGAGCGCCAGGCGCGCGGCGTTGACGGTCCAGCTCTGTCGGGACTCGAGCTCGGCCCGGGTGCGCGCGTCGTCGCGTAGGAAGCCGGACAGGGTGCGCAGCAACCGACCGAGGTCGCTGCCGCCCACCTCGCGGGCGATCCGCAACGACTCCACGAGCCGATCACCCACCGGGTCGCTCAGCCGCTCCTTGAGCCGGTCCAGGCTCTCGTGGAAGCGGCCGGTCGCCCGGTAGTCGCGGGCGAACGCCGAGAAGGCCGGCCGCAGCTCCTCGGGCCCCCGGTCGGCGAGCTGGGCCAGGGACTCGGGCAGCGCGAGGCCGGCCCGGACCGCCGACGCGATGTTGTCCACGACGTCGGGCCACACGTCGCGCATCGACTGGCGCCGGCGACGGGCGCGCATCCGGACGACGGCCACCGGCGCGTATGCCGCGATGAGCCCGAACGCGATGGCCACCGGTGCCACGCCGGTGAGCCCGAGGAAGAGCAGCCCCACCAGCAGGCCGATCACGACGCTGAGGCCGAGGAGGAGCGTGACCCCCACCTGGGGCATGCCCGCCTGGACGAGGTCGTCGCGCAGCCGGTCCCGCAGGGTCACCCGCCCGGTCCGGGCACGTGCGGGCTCACGGGGCCAGAACGACCACCAGACGCAGAACAGGCCGGCGCCCAGGAGCAGGCCCAGCAGCGGTCCGGTCACGGCTCGTCGCCGTTCAGCAGCTCGGCCACGTCGTAGCCGGCCCGGGCGAACCGGTCCTGGTGCGGTGGGAAGCCGTCGCCCCGCACCAGCTGCCCCTCCCGGGTGGTGAACAGCTCGGCGGCCTCGACGACGTCGCCCTCCGCCCGACCCGGCACCGCGACGACCTCGCGGACGCGGCGCCGGCCGTCCCGCTCCAGGGCGACGTGCAGCACGAGGTCGATCGAGCTCGCGACGGTGGGGACGACGAACCGGCTGTTGACGTTCGCCCCCGCCAGCAGTGGGAGGGTGCACATCTTCGTGATCGCCTCCCGGGCGCTGTTCGCGTGCACCGTGCACATCCCGGGCAAGCCGCTGTTCAGCGCGATGAGCAGGTCCAGGCTCTCCTCCTGGCGCACCTCGCCGACCACGAGCCGGGAGGGCCGCATCCGCAGTGCCTCCTTGACCAACCGACGCAGCGGGATCTCGCCGGTCCCCTCGAGGCTGGGCTGCCGGCACTGCATCGACGCCACGTCGCGCAACGGCACCTTCAGCTCGAAGACCTCCTCGCACGTGACGACTCGCTCGTTGCCGGGGATCGCGGCGGCAAGGCAGTTGAGCATCGTGGTCTTGCCGGCCTGCGTTCCCCCGGACACCAGCACGTTCAGCCCGCTGGCCACCGCTGCGGACAGGAACCGCGCGACCGGCTGCGTCATCGTCCCGAGCCGGACGAGGTCGTCGAGGTGCTCGGCGCGGACGACGAACTTGCGGATGTTCACGTGCCAGTGGTCGCGCGTCACGTCCGGGATCACGACGTGCAAGCGGGACCCGTCCGGCAGTGCCGCGTCCACGAACGGCGAGGACAGGTCGACCCGCCGGCCGGAGCTGCGCAACATGCGCTCGACGAGGTCCCGCACCAGGTCCGCGGTGAGGATCGTGCTCGTCAGCTCGGTGACGCCGTGCCGCGCGACGAACACCCGGGACGGCTCGTTGATCCAGATCTCTTCGACGGCCGGGTCATCGAAGTACGGCTGCAGCGGCCCGAACCCGGCCACCGAGTCCATGACCGACCGGGTCGCCTCGGTCAGGTCCGGCAGTGGCGCGAGACCGCCGTGCAGGGAGCGCTGGTCGTAGTCGTGCACGACTTCCCGCACCAGCGTCTGCAGTTCGGTCCCCTCCGTCGCCGGGTCCAGCTGCCGCCGTCGGATGAGCTCGCGCACCTCGTCCTCGACCGTGCGCAGGGCGTCCACCAGCCACCTCTTTCGTTCGTACCCCCGAGTGACCGGCACCACTAAACCGTGTCAAACGCAGGCATGCCAAGTTGTCCACAGGTTGATTGCTCAACCGTTCGGCCGATGGCGGCCCCCGTGCCGGTGTGGCAGGCGCGCGACCGGCTGTCCACAGACGCCCCTGCACCGTCCTCGTCCGCCGGCCGATACTGCCGCGACAGCCCGGGGAACGCGAGGGAGGAGCCGACGGTGCAGCTGCGGATCACGGTGGTCGACGAGGGGACCGGCACGCAGGCCGACCTGGAGGTGGGCTGCGCACCGGGCACCGACCTCGCCCGGTTCGCGAGCGCCCTGCCCGTGGGCTGCGCACCCGCAGGGTGCGCGGACGGCTCGTGGTGGATCGGTGCAGTCGAGCTGGCGGACACCACCGTGGTCGGCAGGCCGCCGCTGCTCGACGGCGCCGTCCTCACCCACCGGTGCGCGCCGCATCCCGCCCTCGCCGCGTCGGACACTCCGGCGCTCCTCGAGCTGCACGTGCTCGAGGGTCCGGACTGCGGCACCGTCCACCCGCTGCCCCCGGGCGAGCACCGGATCGGACGCTCACGGGGCACGGTGCGCATCCGCGACCCCGACCTGTCCCGGGCCCACTGCGAACTGCACGTCAGCCACGACCAGGTGACCGTCCGCGACCTCGACTCGACGAACGGCACGCTGCTGGACGGCGCCCGCCTGACCGCGTCGCACCCCTGGCAGCCCGGACAGCGGCTCCGGATCGGCAGCACCACGCTGCTGCTGCGCGTGCCCCAGGAGCCGCGGGCCTCGGTCACCGCCGACGGTGCGGGCCACCTGCGCCTGCACCGCGGCCCGCGACTGCACCAGTCGGTCCCCGCCCCCACGATCGGTATGCCGGCCGAGCCGGCAGCAGCCCACCGACAGCGGCTGCCCCTCGCCATGGTGGTGCTGCCGCTCGCGGTGTCGGCCGTCCTCGCCGCGGTGCTGCACAGCACGACGATGCTGCTGTTCGGCCTGCTCGGGCCGGCGATGCTGCTCTCGAGCTGGATCAGCGACCGGCGCGGCGGACGGGCCAGCAACCGGCAGCAGCAGCGTGAGTACCGGTGCGCCCTCGACCGATTCAGCGAGCAACGGGACGAGGCACTGCGGCTCGAGCTGCGTGCCCGCCGCGCCTCCGCGCCCGACCCCGCCGACCTCGCCGCGCAGGTCCGGCGCACCGGCGCCCGGCTGTGGCAGCGACGCCTCGACGACCCGGACTTCCTGTCGCTGCGACTGGGCACCGGCACCGTGGGAGCGAGCCTCGCAGTGCATCCGGCGGGCGGCAACGTCCGGGCCGAGCACCCGCTGCTCGCGGACGCACCGGTGACGGTCAACCTGCCCGAGGTCGGCGTCCTCGGCGTGGGCGGGCCCCGCGAGGCGGTCCTCGGCTGTGTCCGCAGCCTGGTGGGGCAGCTGGTGGGCTGGCACTCGCCGCAGGACCTGGCCCTCGTCCTGCTCACGCCGGACGACGACCGGGCGGCGAGCCGCCGCCACGACTGGGA
>DASSKF010000256.1:0-2829 GCA_035690725.1 Segeticoccus sp. | reverse complement strand
GCGACCGGCCTGTCCACGTCCGCGGCGCACCAGCGGGTGCGCCGGCTCGAGGAGCGCGGGGTGATCCGCGGCTACCGGGCCGTCGTCGACCACGAGCAGACCGGCCACCCCACGAGCGCCCTGATCTCGGTCTCGCCGTTCGACCAGTCCGCGCCGGACGACATCCCGGACCGGCTGCGCGACCTCCCCGAGATCGAGGCCTGCTGGTCGGTGGCCGGCGACGAGAACTACGTGCTCAAGGTGCGGGTCGGCACTCCGCTGGACCTGGAGGACCTGCTGGCGCGGATCCGGAGTGCGGCCAACGTCGCGACCCGGACCACCGTCGTGCTGTCGACGCCCTGGGAGGGCCGGCCCCGTTGACCGACGGCGGCCTCACGCGGTGACCAGGCCGATCGCGCGCGTCGCGGCGGCGAGGATAGGGGCCGCCGCAGCCGACGCGCGCTCGGCACCCTTGGCCAGGACCCGGGTGAGCTCCGCGGGGTCGGCCGCGAGCGCGGCATACCTGTCCTGAAGCGGCGCGAGCGTGGCCACCACGGCGTCCGCCACGTCCCGCTTGAGCCGGCCATAGGAGCGGTATGCCGTGCCGACCGTGGGCGCGTCGCCGCCGGTGCACGCCGCGAGGATCTCGAGAAGGTTCGTGATGCCCGGCTGGGCCTCGGCGTCGTGGCGCACGACGGAGCCGGAGTCGGTCACGGCGCGCATCACCTTGCGCCGCACCACCGCCGGCTCGTCGAGCAGGCGGATCACGCCCATGGCGTCGTCCGGGGCGGACTTGCTCATCTTGGCGGTGGGGTCGAGCAGGTCGCAGATCCGTCCGGCGCTGGGCGCACGAACGGCATCCGGCACGACGAACGCGGGGCCGTACGTCCGGTTGAAGCGGGTCGCCACGTCCCGGGTCAGCTCCACGTGCTGGTCCTGGTCACCGCCGACCGGCACCTCCTCGGCGCCGTAGAGCAGGATGTCGGCGGCCATCAGGCAGGGGTAGGTGAGCAGGCTGGCGCGGGTGCCGGGACGGCCGCCCTTCTCCTTGAACTGGATCATCCGGGAGAGCTCGCCGACCCGGGCGGTGCACTCGAGCAGGTAGGCGAGCTGGGCGTGGGCCGGAACGGCCGACTGCAGGAAGACCGAGCCGGTGGGGAGGCCGGCGGCCAGCAGCAGTGCGGCGGTCTCGAGGCTGAGGGTGCGCTGGCGGGCCGGGTCGTGCGGCATGGTCATCGCGTGCAGGTCCGCGACGAAGTAGAAGCCGTCGGGGTCCTGGGGGAAGCGGCGCAGGGCACCGAGGTGGTTCCCCAGGGTCAATCGGCCCGAGGGGGTGATGCCGGAGACGGTGGTCATCTGGAGGTCCTCTCGTGTCAGTGGGCTCCGAGGGGCGTCCGCTCGTGACACGAAGGAGGGCCGCCTCGGCGGGCGGCCCGGGTGGAGCTGAGCAGGAAGGAGGGGCCGCCGGTCAGGCGGCCCACCAGGCGCTGCTCAGCTGCGGGATCACGACGGCAAGCCTACTCGCGTCTCATCTGGCGATGGGGGCGGTCGTGCCTCGGGTCACGGCCAGCAGGTCGGCAGGGGAGAGCTCGAGGTCCATGCCGCGCCGCCCGCCGGAGACGAGGATCGCCGGGTGCTCGGTGGCCGTCGCGTCGAGGACCGTCGGCAGGGCCCGCCTCTGGCCGACCGGCGAGATGCCGCCGACGACGTAGCCGGTGGTGCGCTCGGCGACGGCCGGGTCAGCCATCGTCACCTTCTTCTCGCCCACCGCCGCAGCCATGGCCTTCAGGTCGAGGCTGCCGGTGACCGGCACCACGCCGACCGCCAGGGAGCGGCCGGCGGTGACGAGCAGCGTCTTGAACACCCGCGCCGGGTCCACTCCCAGCGCCTCGGCCGCCTCGAGGCCGTATGACGGTGCGCCGGCCCGGTGCTCGTAGGTCCGGACCTCGTAGCTGATCCCGGCCGCGTCCAGTGCCGTCGTGGCCGGCGTGCCGGTGGAGCGGGGGCGTGCCATGGCCGGAGCCTACGAGCCGCTGCTCCACCTGCGACGTCGCGTGCCCGCGGTTAGGTTGAGTCGATGAACACGCCGACCGCCCTCGGCGAGCGCGCGCTGCGCGCGCTGGAGTCCCAGGCGTGGCTGGACCGACCCGGCTACCAGCTGGAGCACGGGGTCGCGCTGACCACCAATCTGCTGGGCGACGCGCGCACCCGGGTGCTGAACCTGTTGCACGGGACCTGGCTGGGACACCCGCTGCACCCTCCGCTGACCGACGTCCCGGTCGGGGCGTGGACGGCGGCAGTGTTCCTCGACGTCGCGGACGCGGTCGGGCGGGCCGGTGACGGTCAGCGGCAGGCGGCCCGGCAGTGCGTCGGCCTCGGGGTCCTGGGTGCCGGTGCCGCGGCGGCGGCGGGGCTGGCCGACTGGCAGCACACGATGGACGACGCCCGTCGGGTGGGACTCGTGCACGGGACGCTGAACCTCGCTGCGACCGGGCTGATGGCCGGGTCCTGGGTCCGCCGCGGCCGCGGCGACCACCGAGGAGGGCGGGTGCTGGGCCTCGCCGGGTACGTCGTGGCGGCCACCGGTGCCTGGCTCGGCGGGAGCCTGGTGTCACGCCTCGGGGTGGGGGTCGACCACGCCGACCGTCGGCTGGCGCCGCGTGGATTCACCGACGTGTGCGCCGACGCCGACGTGGCCGAGCGCACCCTGCACCGGGTGGAGGTCGACGGCCGGTCGGTGCTGCTGACCCGGCTGCACGGGCAGGTGCACGCCTACGGGTCACGGTGCCCCCACCTCGGCGGGCCGCTCGAGAGGGGTTGGGTGCGCGACGACTGCGTCGTGTGCCCCTG
>DASSKF010000255.1:0-41634 GCA_035690725.1 Segeticoccus sp. | reverse complement strand
AGCTTCGCCGAGGCGACCTTCTCCTGGCTGATCAGCTGCTCGGCGGCGGAGGTGTCGATCCGCTGGAAGCCGCCGTTGTCGCCGACCGTGAACCAGAACAGGCCGAGCGCGATGATCAGGAGGATCCAGATCATCGGCGTGCGAAGGATGCGCTTGAAGTTCATCTAACTGCGGGGCGCGCCCCGTCCCTCCTGCTCAGTAGCCAAGTCGTCCGCGTTGCCGCGCACCCGCCGGACGCAGCCGGCCCCGCCCACCGACGGTACACGGGACGCTGCGCACGGTGTTCGTGCAGGTCAACGTGCGGCCAGGTCCCAGTGTTCCGCAGGTCGACCGGCAGCGGAAAGTCGAACGCCCGACGAACCTCCCCGCAGCCGGGCGCTCAGGAGTAGACCTCCGGGGCGAGCGTACCGACCACCTTGAGGTTGCGGTACTGCTCCGCGTAGTCCAGGCCGTAGCCCACGACGAACTCGTTGGGGATGTCGAAGCCGACGTACTTGACCGGGATGTCCACCTTGACCACGTCCGGCTTGCGCAGCAGCGTCACGATCTCGACCGACGCCGGGTTCCGCGACTCCAGGTTGGCCTTGATCCAGGACAGGGTGAGGCCCGAGTCGATGATGTCCTCGACGATCAGCACGTGCTTGTCGGTGATGTCGGTCCGCAGGTCCATGACGATCCGCACCACGCCCGAGGACTTGGTGCCCGAGCCGTAGGAGGAGATCGCCATCCAGTCCATCGGCACGGTGCCGGGCAGGGCGCGCATCAGGTCGGCCATCACCATGACGGCGCCCTTGAGCACGCCGACGAGCAGGACGTCCTTGTCCTGGTAGTCCTCCCAGATCTCCTCGGCCAGCTCGGCCAGCCGGTCCCGGATCTGCTCCTCGGTCACGAGGATCTTCTCGAGCTTGGTCCCCATGTCGTCGGCGTCCACGAACGTGCTCCTGTCGGTCTGTGCGTCGGGCGTCTATTCAACCGGACGGCCCGGGTCGACGAGCAGTCGCCCGTCACGCCGTGTGACCCGCACGCCTCCGGGCAGGTCGACCGGGCCCTGCCCGTGCCAGTCGGTGAGCAGCGCCTCGACCGCGGCCACGTGGGCCGCGAAGGTGCTGCCGGGGGGTGCGCCGGCGCCGGTGAGCAGCGCGCGCAGCACCCGTCCCCGGAGGGACCGTGGCAGCGCGAGCAGGTCGGTCACCGGCCAGGGCGCGTCCCCCAGCCGCTCGCGCGCGCTGCCGGCCAGCTCCTCGAGCAGGTCGGCGTCGTCGCGCAGCAGGTCCGCGCTGCGGGCCAGCCCGGCCGCCACCCCCGGTCCCAGCTGCTCCTCGAGGTCACCGACCAGCCGCCTCGCCCGCACCCGCCGGTATGCCGTGTCCCGGTTGTGCGGGTCCTCCCACGGCTCGAGCCCCAGGGCCGAGCACGCCTCGCGGGTCACCTCCCGGCCCAGCTCGAGGAGGGGACGCAGCACCCGGCCGCGAGCGCGCGGCATACCGGACAGGGAGCGGGCGCCGGAGCCCCGGGCGAGCCCGAGGAGCACCTGCTCGGCCTGGTCGTCGCGGGTGTGACCGAGGAGCAGGTATGCCGCGTGCTCGCGGTCCGCGACCGCCTCCAGCGCCGCGTAGCGCGCCACCCGGGCCCGCGCCTCGGGACCGGGGCCGGCCGCAGGGACGTCGACGGGCACCACGTGGACCGGGGAGAGGCCGAGACCGCGGCAGGTGGCCGCGGCCCGCTCGGCGACGTCCGCCGAGCCCGCCTGCAACCGGTGGTCGACGACGACGGCGCCGGCGCGCGAGCCCAAGCGGGCCACCTCGACGGCGGCGGCAGCAGCGAGCGCGAGCGAGTCGGCGCCGCCGCTGCAGGCCACCAGCACGAGGGAACCGGGGGGCAGTCCGGCCAGTGCCCGGCGCACGGCGACCCGGGTGGCGGCGACGGCTGGGGGCGGTCCCGGCATACCGGCGGGTGGGGTCAGCCGTGGACCCGGGCGACCCAGTCGCCCGGCTGCTCGATCTCCGTGGGCAGCGGCAGGGTCTCCGGCGAGGTCCACACCGCGTTGAACCCGTCCACGCCGACCCGCTCGGTGACCTCGCGCACGAAGCGGGCCCCGTCGCGGTACTGCCGCATCTTGGCGTCGAGCCCGAGCAGGCGGCGCAGCACCCGGTCCACCGATCCGCGGCCGCGGCGCCGGACCTGGAAGCGGGCCCGGATCTGGGCGACGGTCGGGATCACCTCGGGCCCCACGTCGTCCATGACGACGTCGGCGTGGCCCTCGAGCAGGGACATCACGGCGGTCAGGCGGGCGAGCTCGTCGCGCTGCTCGGGAGTGGCGAACAGGTCGACGAGCCCGTTTCCGGTGCCCCGCATGACGTCCGGCACGCTGCGCGCGATCTGCTGCAGCCGGGCGGGGAGCTGCTCGACGTCCGGCACGAGGTCGAGCGAGAGGTGTCGGGCGGAGTCGATGACGTGTTCGCGCAGCCACGGCACGGCGCTGAACTGCACGCGGTGGGTCTCCTCGTGCAGGCAGACCCAGAGGCGGAAGTCGCGCGGGACCACGTCGAGCTCGCGCTCGGTCTGCATCACGTTGGGCGCCACGAGCAGCAGCCGGGGGTCGCCCTGCGGCGCGATGTCGTACTGTCCCAGCACCTTGCCGGCGAGGAAGGCCATCAGCGCACCGGTCTCGCCGCCGGTGACCTTGCCGCCGACCTTGCGGACCCCGGCCGTCGCCTGGGCGTCCCAGCCGGAGGTGCGACCACGCTTGGCGTCCTGCTTGGCGGTGATCTTGCGGATCACCGGGTCCAGCATCGACTGCAGCGAGTCGACGTTGGCGTCGATCCAGCCGGGCCGGTCGACGACGAGGACGGGGCCGGCGCCCTCGGGAACCTGCATGCGGGCCGTCTCGGCCACCGGCGTCCGGGCGCGGGAGGCCGCCTGCCGCAGCTCGGTGACGAGCGCGGCGATCTCGTCGGCGTTGGCGCTCGGCCCGGCCGGCACCAGCCGGCGGGCGGTGGCCTTGGCGACCGACCAGTCCACGTAGGTGTGCGGCGAGCTCATGGACCCACGCTACGGGACGACACCCCCTCGCCGACCTCGGGACTTTCCCGCCGACCTCGGGAGTCTCCCGCGGACCTCGGGACTTTGCGGTGCGCAAAGTCCCGAGGTTGCGCGGAGACTCCCGAGGTTCGCGTCAGCGGCGGCAGCCGCAGTCGGCGAGCGCCGCGACCACCCGGTCGAGGGCGGCCCGCGTCTCGATCGGGTTGCCGGACCGGTTCGCGATCAGGGCGAACAGCAGCAGCCGCCCCTCGCGGTCGACGACGGTGCCCGCGAGCGCGCTGACGCCCGGCAGGGACCCGGTCTTGGCGCGGGCCAGTCCCGCCGCGTCCACCCCCTTCGGGAGCAGGAAGCGGTCGTGGAGGGTGCCGTTGAGCCCGGCCACCGGGAGCTTCGCCACCACCTCCCGGAAGGCGGCGTGCTGCCCGTCGAGCGCGAGCCCGAGGACGTCGCCGATGACCCGGGGCGGGATCCTCGTCCCGTCGGAGAGACCGCAGGAGTCCGCCAGCCGCACCCCGGTGGTGTCGACGCCGATCGCGTGCACCGTGTGCTCCACCCAGTCGGCGGTGGCGCCGAAGGTGGCCGGCCGACCACTGTGGACCGCGGCGATCCGGGCCAGCTCCTCGGTGAGGGCGTTGTCGCTCTCCTGCAGGGCGTGGGCCAGCACGTCCTCCAGGGGCGCCGAGCGGACGACTCCCAGGGTGCGGGCCTGCCTGGGTGCGGAGGTCCGGGTCACCTCTCCCGTGACCCGGACGCCGCGTCGCTCGAGCTGCTCGACGAACACCCGGGCGGCGCTCATCGCGGTGTCCCGGGGGGCGGCGTGGATGTCGTCCGCGCGCTCGTCGGCCAGCCCCAGGGTGGTGACGGGGCCGACGAAGCCGTGGTCGATGACGGCCTGGGACCACCCGGGCGCGTAGGGCTCCCCGTCGGCGAAGGTGTCGTCGAGGCCCAGCCGCACCCGGTGCACGCCGCGCTCCTTCAGCGCGTCGGCGACCTGGCCCGCCAGGCTCCCGAGCCCGGCGTGGCCGGCCACGCGGTCCGGGTGGCTCCGCCCCCGCGCGAGCATCGTGTCGCCGCCCGAGACCAGCACGACCTCACCGCGGTCGCTGCCCTGCACGACGGTCGTTTCGAGGGTCCGGGACAGGTCGAGGGTGTGGCTGACGGCCGCGGCGGTGAGCAGCTTGGTGTTCGACGCCGGCGTCATCGGCCGGTCGGCGTGCAGGTCCAGGAGGTGCTCGCCCGTGCGTCCGTCCCGGACGGTCGCCCCGACCAGCCCGCCCAGGCGTGGGTCGCGGAGCTCGTCGCGCAGGGCACGCTCGATCCCCCGGCGGGTCGGCTGCGGCGCGGTCCCGTCGACCGCCGCCAGCGCCGGCGCCCCGGCCACGTCGGGGACCGGGCCGTGGACGACGGACGCGCCCGCCGAGCGGCCCTCCCCGGGCCGCGAGGACGTCTCCTGCTGCTGGGACGCCCCGCTGAGCGTGAGCACGCCGGGGACCCGGTCGTAGACGTCGAGCGTGGTGTAGCCGGCGAGCGCGAGGACGAGCACCACCACGACGCCGAGCACCAGCGGCCAGCGACGCACGTGTGCCCCCTTTCCGCCGGACAGAGGTGATGGGCGAGACTTGCGCTCGAGCCTATGCCACGCCACGTCCACCAAAGGGGCCGCACATGCAGTTCGACGTCACCATCGAGATCCCCCAGGGACAGCGCAACAAGTACGAGGTCGACCACAAGACGGGGCGCATCCGGCTCGACCGCATGCTGTTCACCTCGACCCGCTACCCGGCGGACTACGGCTACATCGAGGACACCCTGGGCGAGGACGGCGACCCACTCGACGCCCTGGTCCTCCTGGAGGAGCCGACGTGGCCCGGCTGCCTCGTGTCGGCCCGCCCGATCGGCATGTTCCGGATGCGGGACGAGGCGGGTGGCGACGACAAGGTGCTGTGCGTCCCGGCGGGCGACCCGCGGCAGGAGCACATCACCGAGCTGGAGCACATCAGCGAGTTCGACCGCTTGGAGATCCAGCACTTCTTCGAGGTCTACAAGGACCTCGAGCCCGGCAAGTCCGTCGAGGGCGCCCACTGGGGTGGCCGCGCCGACGCCGAGCAGATCATCCAGCAGGCGGTCGAGCGCGCGACCCAGGAGGGCTTCACCACCGCCCGCTGGCCGGGCCCTCACCTGGGCCACAAGGTCGAGGACTGAGCTCCCCCGAGGGAAGACGCCGCCGAGGTGGTCAGTGGCCGCCGAGGAAGCGGGACATCCCCCGGGCGATGAGGCTGGGCCGGCGCGTGAGCCGTTCCTCCTCGTCCGCGAGCCGCATCACCTGGAAGCTCGCGTTGATCCCGAGCCAGCGCAGGGGTTCCGGCTCCCAGCGGGGAGAGCGGTGGTTCACCCAGGGCAGGTCCACGAGGTCGCTGGAGCGCCCGGTCACGAGGTCGGCGAGGGTCCGCCCGGCCAGGTTCGTCGTGGTGACCCCGTCACCGACGTAGCCACCGGCCCAGCCGATCCCGGTGCTCCGGTCGAGGCCGACCGACGCGGTCCAGTCGCGCGGCACGCCGAGGCAGCCGCCCCAGGAGTGGGTGAACCGCACGTCGCCGAGTGCCGGGAACAGGTCGACCAGGGTGTGGCGCAGAGCACCGAACACGCCCTCGTCGAGGTCGTACCCGGGACGGATGCCGGACCCGAAGTGGTAGGGAGCGCCCCGCCCACCGAACACGATCCGTCCGTCCTCAGTGCGCTGGCCGTAGATGATGAGGTTGCGGTGGTCGCTGAAGGTCGGTCGGTCGTCCAGACCGACCTGTTCCCAGACGGATTCGGGCAGCGGCTCGGTGGCGACGATGAGCGAGTAGATCGGCACCACCTCGCGGCGCAGGCCGTCGAGGGTCGGGGTGTAGCCCTCCGTGGCACGGAGGACGACGTCCGCCCGGACCGGTCCCACCGGGGTGTCGACGCGGCCCGGTGAGACCGAGCGGGCCGACGTGCCCTCGTGGATGACCACGCCCCGTCGCTCGGCGGCGCGGGCCAGCCCCCGAACCAGCCGGGCCGGATGGATCCGGGCGCAGTGCGGGGTGAAGGTCCCCCCCACGACCTCGCTCGCGCGGGCCACCGAGCGTGTCTCCGCCGCGTCCAGCAGCCGCAGGTCCTCCTCGGTGTCCCCCCAGCGACGGGCCTCGGCCACCTCGACGCGCGCACGGGCGAGCTGTCCCTCGCTGCGGGCGAAGGCGACGGTGCCGCCCTTGTGGAAGTGCGCGTCGACCCCCTCCTCGGCGGACACCTTGGCCACCTCGTCGACGCTGCTGCGCATCTGGTGGACCAGCCGCTTCGCGCTGTCGGGCGTCGCCCCGGGCAGCCGGGCGAGGACCGAGCGGGACGCCGGAAACAGGGCGGACGCCCACCCGCCGTTGCGGCCGGAGGCGCCGAAGCCGGCGAACTCCCGCTCCAGGACGACGATCCGCAGGGAGGGGTCGATCCGGGCGAGGTAGTAGGCGGTCCACAGCCCGGTGAACCCCGCTCCGACGATGGCGACGTCGGCGTCGGTGGGCCCGGGCAGGGCGGGTCGGCGGGTCAGGTCGTCACCACAGTCCTGCAGCCACAACGACGGCAGGGCGGCCAGGGCCGCGGAGCTGGTCGGGCTCATCGCACTCCCCACGCGTAGGTCTGCTTGTGCAGCCGCAGGTACATGAACGACTCGGTGCTGCGCACGCCCTTGATCGCGCGGATCCGGTGCGACAGCAGCTCCAGCAGGTGCTCGTCGCTCTCGCAGACCACCTCCACGAGCAGGTCGAAGGACCCGGCCGTGATGGTCACGTAGTCGACCTCGGGCATCTCGGCGAGCTCGTCCGCGATCGGCTCGAGGTCACCCTCCGCCCGGATGCCGATCATCGCCTGCCGGGCGAAGCCGAGCTGCAGCGGGTCGGTGACCGCGACGATCTGCATGACGCCGTGGTCGATGAGCTTCTGCACCCGCTGCCGCACCGCGGCCTCGGACAGGCCGACCGCCTTGCCGATCGAGGAGTAGGACAGCCGGCCGTCGCGCTGCAGCTGCTCGATGATCGCCTTCGAGACGTCGTCGAGGTGGAACGGATGGACGCCGTTGCCCTTGCCGTTCGCGTTGCCGGGGCCGCCCCGGACCCTGCCGCCTGTCTCGCCCGCCACGCCCCTCATCATGCCGGTCTCGTCATCGTCGGGTCACCCCACGCGCTTCCAGGCCTCGGTGAGGACCGAGCGCAGGATCTGCTCCATCTCGTCGAACTGCTGCTGCTCGCAGATCAACGGCGGGGCCAGCTGGACCACCGGCTCGCCGCGGTCGTCCGCCCGGCAGTACAGGCCGGCGTCGAACAGCGCGTGCGAGAGGAACCCGGCCAGCAGGTGCTCGCACTCCTGCTCGGTGAAGGTCTCCTTGGTGGCCTTGTCCTTGACCAGCTCGATCCCGTAGAAGTACCCGTCGCCGCGCACGTCGCCGACGATCGGCAGGTCGAGCAGCTTCTCCAGCGTCTGCCGGAACGCCGCCTCGTTGGCCCGCACGTGCTCGTTGATGCCCTCGCGCTCGAAGACGTCGAGGTTGGCCATGGCCACCGCCGTGGAGACGGGGTGCCCGCCGAACGTGTAGCCGTGGTAGAACACCGACCCCTTGCCGAACGGCTCGAACAGCTTGTCGGAGGCGATCATCGCGCCGAGCGGGGCGTAGCCGGAGGTGATGCCCTTTGCGCAAGTGATGATGTCCGGCTGGTAGCCATAGCGCTCCGCGCCGAACATGTGGCCCAGCCGACCGAACGCGCAGATGACCTCGTCGCTCACCAGCAGCACGTCATACTCGTCGCAGATCTCGCGCACGCGCTGGAAGTAGCCGGGGGGCGGTGGGAAGCAGCCGCCGGAGTTCTGCACCGGCTCCAGGAAGATCGCCGCCACCGAGTCCGGACCCTCGTTCTCGATCGCGACGGCGATCTGGTCGGCGGCCCAGCGGCCGAACGCCTCCGGGTCGTCGCCGTGGAGCGGCGCGCGGTAGATGTTGGTGTTCGGCACCCGGAAGGTGCTCGGCACCAGCGGCTCGTAGGGCACCTTGAGGTCAGGCAGGCCGGTGATCGACAGCGCCCCCTGGGTGGTGCCGTGGTAGGCGATCGAACGCGAGAGCACCTTGTGCTTCGTGGGCCTGCCGGTGAGCTTGAAGTACTGCTTGGCCAGCTTCCACGCCGACTCGACCGCCTCACCGCCACCGGAGGTGAAGAACACGCGGTTCAGGTCGCCCGGCGTGTAGGTCGACAGCCGCTGCGCGAGCTCGACCGCGTTCGGGTGCGCGTAGGACCAGATCGGCATGAAGCCCAGCTGCCCGGCCTGGCGCGCGGCGGCCTCGGCGAGCTCGGTGCGCCCGTGCCCGAGCTGGCTGACGAACAGGCCGGCGAGGCCGTCGAGGTACCGACGCCCGTGCGAATCGTAGATGTAGGCACCCTCGCCGCGCACGATGATCGGCACCTCGTGGTCGTCGTAGGACGACATGTCGGTGAAGTGCATCCAGAGGTGGTCGCGGGCCGCCTGTTGCACGGAGGCGTCGGCAGTGTCCCGAAGGTCGAGCGATGCGTCGATGGCCATGCCGTCATCGTGCCCGGCGGCTCGTGCTTTGGCAAGTGAATCCGTCGCTGGTCTTGACAACTGCCGCTGGATAGATCGTTGAATAGGGCCCACACCTTCGGATTCCGTATGCCGGTCGCGTCGGTTTCCGTTCCCCGTCGAGGAGGCCCATGCCCACCGTCGCTGACCTCGTCTTCACCGGAGGCCGCGTCTTCTGCCCGCCCCCCGCGGGCGGCGCGGGCTCGGCCCGGTTCACGGACGCCGTGGCGGTGCGGGACGGCCGGGTCCTGGCCGTCGGGCGCGACGAGGTCGCCGGGCTGGTCGGCCCGCGCACGGACGTGGTCGACCTCTCCGGTGGCCTGCTGGTCCCCGGCGTCCAGGACGCGCACGTCCACCCCGTGCAGGGCGGGCTCGAGCGGCTGCGCTGCGACCTGTCCGGGGAGGGGACGCGTGAGGGCTACCTCGCGCGGATCAAGCGGTATGCCGGAGCTCACCCGGGTGCCGAGTGGATCCTCGGTGGCGGCTGGTCGATGGCGGCGTTCCCGGGCGGCACCCCCACGGCCGCGGACCTGGACCTCGTGGTCCCCGACCGTCCCGTGTTCCTGCCCAACCGGGACCACCACGGGGCGTGGGTCAATTCCCTCGCGCTGCGGCTCGCCGGCGTCGACGAGCACACCCCCGACCCGTCGGACGGGCGGATCGAGCGGGACGCGGCGGGCCGCCCCGCCGGAACCTTGCACGAGGGCGCGATGGACCTCGTCGGGCGCCTGGTGCCGCCCCCCTCGGAGGACGAGCTGCTCGCCGGGCTGCTGGAGGCGCAGCGCTACCTGCACTCCCTCGGGATCACCGGGTGGCAGGACGCCATCCTCGGCAGCTACGCGAACCTCACCGACGCCTCGGGCGCCTACCGGCGGGCGGACGCCGACGGTTCGCTGACCGCCAAGGTGGTCGGTGCCCTGTGGTGGCGTCGGGACCGCGGCCTGGAGCAGGTGCCCGACCTCGTCGCCCGGCGCGCCGAGCTGTCCGGCGGGCGGCTGCGACCCACCAGCGTCAAGGTGATGCAGGACGGGGTCGCGGAGAACCACACGGCCGCGATGCTGACTCCCTACCTGGACGGTGCCGGCCGGCCCACCGCGAACAGCGGACTGTCGTTCGTGGACCCGCAGCTGCTCCGCGAGGCGGTGCCGGCGCTGGACGCCGCCGGCTTCCAGGTGCACGTCCACACGATCGGCGACCGTGCGGTGCGCGAGGCCCTCGACGCGGTCGAGGAGGCCCGGCGGCGCAACGGCTTCAACGACCTGCGCCACCACCTCGCCCACATCCAGGTGATCCACCCCGACGACGTCCCGCGCTTCCGCCGGCTCGGCGTGGTCGCCAACATGCAACCGCTGTGGGCGGTGCACGAGCCGCAGATGGACGAGCTCACCATCCCGTTCCTCGGTGCGGAGCGCACGCGCTGGCAGTACCCGTTCGGCGCGCTGCTGGCCTCCGGCGCCGTTCTCGCCGGCGGCAGCGACTGGCCGGTGTCCAGCCCGGACCCGTGGCAGGGCATCCACGTCGCGGTGAACCGCACCGCGCCGGACGAGCCCGGCGCGCCGCCCTTCCTTCCCGGGGAGGCGCTCGACCCGGTCGCCGCCCTCACCGCCTACACCGCCGGATCGGCTCACGTGAACCACTCGGACGAGTGCGGCACCATTGCGCCCGGCCGTGCCGCCGACCTCGTCGTGCTCGACCGGGACCCGCTCGCCGGCGCTCCGGAGGACCTGGCCCACACGCGGGTGCGGGCGACCTACGTGGACGGCCGCCGGGTCTGGTCGGACGACGATGATGTCACTGCCTGACAACGAATTGCGTAGCAGATTCGGCGAGACCCTAGCCGTTTCCGTTGTCACAAGTTACGTTGACCTCGTAATTCATCCGGAAGGGACATACTCATGACGGGAACCGACCACGACTTCCCCGGCCCCGACCAGACGGGAGTCGATCCGGCCCTCCGGCGCGGGCTCACCCTGCCGCGGCTGTCACACCTGAGCCGGCGTGACGTCCTCCGCATGGGCGGGGTCGGATCGGCCGCGCTCGGCGCAGGCGCACTGCTGTCCGCCTGCAGCGTCGGGGGCCAGGCAGCGAGCAACGGCGGGGGCGCGACGGGGTCCACCGGAAGCGCTTCGAGCAAGGACGCGGTCGAGGCGTACTGGGCGGACAAGAAGAAGACCGGCCAGCTCGTCTGGGCCAACTGGCCGCTCTACATCGACACCGCGGGCAAGGGCAAGCACCCCAGCCTGGAGCAGTTCGAGCAGGAGAGCGGCATCAAGGTCTCCTACCGGGAGGACATCCAGGACAACCCGTCCTTCTTCGCCAAGATCCGGCCGACGCTGCAGGCCGGGCAGAGCACCGGCTACGACCTCGCCGTCATCTCCGACGGGCAGGTGCTGACCCGGCTCATCGCACTCGGCTACCTCGTCCCGCTCGACCACGGCCAGCTGCCGAACTTCGACAAGTACGCCGGGGACAAGTACAAGGACCCCGACTACGACCCCGGCAACCGCTTCAGCATCCCGTGGCAGGCCGGGTTCTCCGGGATCGCGTACGACCCGGACAAGGTCGGCAGGGAGATCACGAGCTACGACGACCTGCTCGACCCGAAGTTCAAGGGCAAGGTCGGCATGTTCGGCGACGCCGGGGAGCTCGGCAACGCCGCGATGTTCGCGCTCGGGATCGACGCGACGCACTCCACCGAGGCGGACTGGAAGAAGGCCGCCGCGTGGCTGGAGAAGGTGAAGCCGAACGTGCGCAAGTACTACGAGCAGGACTACGTGCAGTCCCTCGTCAACGGCGACATCTGGGTGACCCAGGCCTGGTCCGGCGACATCTTCCAGAGCAACCTGTCGGGGTCCAACCTCAAGTTCGTCATCCCCGACGAGGGCGGCCTGCTCTGGACGGACAACTTCCTGATCCTCAAGTACGCCAAGCACCCGGTCGACGCCCTCATGCTGATGGACTACTACTACCAGCCGAAGGTCGCGGCCGAGGTCGCCGAGTGGGTCAACTACGTCACCCCCGTGCCCAAGGCCCAGCAGGTCGTCCTGCGGGACGCCGACAAGGCGAAGAAGAAGGGGGACGCGAAGTACCTGCGCGAGCTGGCGCACAGCTACGCGGTCTTCCCCACCCAGAAGACGTACGACACCGTCTCCACGGGACGGACGCTCAAGCTCGAGGAGATCGACACCTGGAACTCGATCTTCGAGCCCATCTTCCAGAGCTGACCGGCGGCTCGTTCCGCCCGCAGGCCCCCACGCACACCCCGCAGCAGCAACACACCGGAGGTAGATCAGCATGACGACGACGGCCCCGACCGGCACCGGCGTGGTCCGCAACTTCGTGGGCGGCAGGTTCGTCGACGCCCTCAGCGGCCGGACGGCGCCGCTGGTCGACCCCACGACCGGCCAGGAGCTGACCCGGGCGCCGGTGTCCGGCCCCGAGGACGTCGACGCGGCGATGACGTCGGCCGCCGAGGCGTTCCCGCGGTGGCGGGACGCCACCCCCGGCGAGCGCAGCCTGGCGCTGTTCCGCTTCGCCGACGCCCTGGAGGCCCGTTCCGACGAGCTCCTCGACGTCGAGTGCCGCAACACCGGCAAGCCCCGCGCGGTCACCGCGGAGGAGGAGCTGCCGATGATGCTCGACCAGATCCGCTTCTTCGCCGGGGCGGCCCGGGTCCTCGAGGGCAAGTCCGCGGGTGAGTACCTGGCCGGGCACACCTCGTTCGTCCGCCGGGAGCCGATCGGCGTGTGCGGGCAGGTGACCCCGTGGAACTACCCGATGATGATGGCGGTCTGGAAGTTCGCCCCGGCCATCGCCGCCGGCAACTCCGTGGTCATCAAGCCGTCCGACACCACGCCGATGTCCACGGTGCTCATGGCCGAGATCGCCGCCGAGTTCCTGCCCGCCGGGGTGTTCAACGTCGTCTGCGGCGACCGGGACACCGGCCGGGCGGTCGTGGAGCACCCGGTCCCCGCGATGGTCTCGGTCACCGGCTCCGTGCGGGCCGGCATGGAGGTGGCGACCTCGGCCGCCCGTGACCTCAAGCGCACCCACCTCGAACTCGGCGGCAAGGCGCCGGTGATCGTCTTCGACGACGCGGACATCGAGGCGGCCGTCGAGGCGATCGGTGGCGCCGGCTACTTCAACGCGGGCCAGGACTGCACGGCGGCCACCCGCGTGCTCGCCGGCCCGCGGGTCCACGACGACTTCGTGTCCGCCCTGAGCGAGGAGGCCAAGCGCACCCGCACCGGCGCGGACAGCGGCGACGAGGCGGCATACGGGCCGTTGAACAACGCCAACCAGCTCGCCCGGGTGAGCGGGTTCGTGGACCGGCTGCCCGACCACGCCTCGCTGCAGGCCGGCGGCAGCCAGGTGGGTGACGCGGGCTACTTCTACGCCCCCACGGTCGTCTCCGGGATGCGGCAGGACGACGAGGCGATCCAGAACGAGATCTTCGGTCCGGTCATCACGGTGCAGCAGTTCAGCGACGAGGCGGAGGCCCTGCGCTGGGCGAACGGGGTGCAGTACGGGCTGGCCAGCAGCGTGTTCACCCGCGACCACGGGCGCGCGATGCGGATGGCGCGGTCCCTGGACTTCGGCTGCGTCTGGATCAACACGCACATCCCGATCGTCGCGGAGATGCCGCACGGTGGGTTCAAGCACTCCGGGCACGGCAAGGACCTGTCGATGTACAGCCTCGAGGACTACACCCGGATCAAGCACGTGATGAGCAACATCGATTCATGACCACCGCCATGGAGACGCCGATGAGCAACAGCGACACCGCCGTTCCCGACCGACCACCGGGGAGTGACACGGCGATCGAGCTCGCCGGGGTGAGCAAGGACTACCAGTCCCGGAAGGGCGAGCCGTTCCGTGCCGTCGAGCAGCTCGACCTGACGATCGATGCCGGGGAGTTCTTCTCGCTGCTCGGGCCCTCCGGGTGCGGCAAGACGACGACCCTGCGGATGATCGCCGGGTTCGAGGAGCCCACCGCCGGGACCGTCCTGCTCTACGGCGGTGACGTCACGCGCACTCCCCCGAACCGGCGCGACGTCAACATGGTCTTCCAGAGCTACGCGCTCTTCCCGCACATGGACATCTTCAGCAACGTCGCGTTCGGGTTGCGCCGGCACAAGGTGCCCAAGTCGGAGATCTCCTCGCGCGTGAAGGAGGCGCTCGAGCTGGTCGAGCTCGGCGGTCTGGATGCGCGTCGCCCGACGCAGCTGTCCGGTGGCCAGCAGCAGCGGGTCGCCCTGGCGCGCGCCCTGGTCAACCGGCCCCGCGCACTGCTGCTCGACGAGCCGCTCGGCGCGCTGGACCTCAAGCTGCGCCAGACGATGCAGATCGAGCTCAAGCGGATCCAGCGCGAGGTCGGCATCACGTTCGTCTACGTCACCCACGACCAGGGTGAGGCCCTGACCATGTCCGACCGGGTGGCGGTCATGAACCGCGGCCGGATCGAGCAGCTGGGCAGCCCGGAGGAGATCTACGAGCGCCCGGCCAGCAAGTTCACCGCCGGCTTCATCGGTACCTCCAACATCCTGTCCGGTGAGGTGTCCCGGCTCGAGGCCGAGCGCGCGGTGCTCGACTACGGCGGGCGGGGCCGGGTGCTGGTGCCCCTGCGCTTCCCCGCGCAGCAGGGCGAGCGGCTCGAGCTCACCGTCCGCCCCGAGAAGATCGCGATCTCCCACGAGGCGCCGGCGCACGGGTGCGCCCTGCGGGGGACGGTCAGCGAGGTCGTCTACCTCGGGACGTCCACCAACTACACCGTCTCCACCCCTGCCGGGTCGAACGTCGTGGTGTTCCAGCAGAACACCGAGGTGGTCCGGACCACGCTCGCGCGCGGCACCGAGGTGTGGCTGTGCTGGCAGCCGGAGCACTCCTACGCCCTCGACACCCGGCCCACCGTCGCCACCGGCGAGTCCCGTGGCGCGGTGGCCGTGTCCTCGACCGACCCCACGACGAGGTAGGTGACCATGCGCAGCCGACTCGGCGCCCGGTTGACCCCCTACGCGCTCATCTTCCCGGGCGGCCTGTGGATCGCGATCTTCTTCGTGGTCCCGATCCTGGTGATGCTCAACCTGTCGACCATGAGCGGCGGCCTCATCGAAGGCTTCCAGCAGACGTTCGACGTGGGCAACTACGCCCACGTGCTCGACCTCTACCACGAGCAGTTCATCCGCTCGATCATCTACGGCCTCATCACGACGGTCGCCACCATCTGCATCAGCTACCCGGTCGCCTACTACATCTCCTTCCACGGGGGCAGCCGCAAGCCGATGTTCCTGTTCCTCCTGCTGCTGCCGTTCTTCGTGACGTTCGTGCTGCGCACGCTCGCCTGGCAGTTCCTGCTGTCCGACGACGGGCTGCTGCTCGGCCCGCTGCGGGACATCGGGCTCGTGCCGGCCGACTTCCACATCCTCGCCACCAGCTTCGCCGTCATCGCCAGCCTGACCTACTACTCCGTGCCGTTCATGGTGCTGCCCATCTACGTGGGGCTCGAGCGGATCAACCGCGAGGTGCTGGAGGCGGCGAGCGACCTCTACGCGAGCCGGACCCAGACGTTCCTGCGTGTGGTCTTCCCGATGTCGCTCTCGGGCGTCTTCGCCGGCGTGCTGCTGACGTTCGTCCCGGTCACCTCGGACTACATCAGCGCCTCGATCCTCGGCGGAACCGGCCAGGTGATGATCGGCAACATCATCCAGTCGCTCTACATCTCCAACAGCGACTACCCGAACGCCTCGGCGCTGTCGTTCGTGCTGATGGCCGTCCTGCTGCTCGGGATCTTCGCCTACGCCAAGGCGCTGGGCACCAAGGACGTCCTGGAGGTGAGCGCGGCGTGAGCACCGCGACGACGTCGCCCACCCGCAGCGCCCCGGGTCAGGCAACGCCCGGCCCGCGCCGCCGCCGCAAGCGCTCGGGCAGCCTGCTGCGGATCTACACCTGGGTGATCCTCGCCTGGATGTTCCTGCCGATCCTGGTGATGGCGGTGTTCGGCTTCAACGACATCGAGGGCCGGTACAACTTCCGCTGGCAGGGGTTCACCCTGCGGTGGTGGGAGAACGTCTTCGCGATCCCGAACCTGACCGAGGCACTGGTCAACTCGTTCACCATCGCCCTGATCGTCACCGTCTGTGCCGTGCTCCTCGGGACGCCGATGGGCATGGCCCTCGGACGCTACCGCTACCGCGGTCGTGGCATGACCGACCTCGTGCTGTTCGCGAACATCGCGGCGCCCGAGATCGGGCTCGGTGCCGCGCTGCTCTCGCTCTACATCACGGTCGGGATCCCCCGGGGCTACTGGACGATCGTCATCGCCCACGTGATGTTCACCATCCCGTTCGTGGCCATCACCGTCCGGGCCCGGATGGCCGGACTCGACACCTCCCTGGAGGAGGCGGCGAGAGACCTCGGGGCCGGACCGTTCACCACCTTCCGGCTGGTCACCCTGCCGCTGATCGTCCCCGGTGTCCTCGCCGGCGGGCTGCTCGCGTTCGCCCTGTCGATCGACGACTTCATCATCACCCAGTTCACGGCGGGACAGACGCTGACCTTCCCGCTGTGGGTCTGGGGCGCCAGCCGGCTCGGTGTGCCACCGCAGGCCGACGTCATGGGCACGATGATCTTCCTCGTCGGCGTGGGGCTCGCGGTGCTCGGCGGCGTGCTCGCGAAGGACCGGAGCTGACCCGGCATGACCACCTACTCCGGGACGGCGTGGGCCGCCCAAGCGCTCCGTGACGCCGAGCCGCGGGTCTTCTGGCTCGACGACCCCGCGGCGCCGGACCCGCTGCCCCCGCTCCAGGGACCGACGCGTGCCGACCTCCTCGTCGTGGGGGGAGGGTATGCCGGCCTGTGGACCGCCTTGCGTGCCAAGCAGCGGGACCCCTCCCGCGACGTCGTCCTCGTCGAGGCGGGCGCCTGCGGCCACGCGGCCAGCGGGCGCAACGGCGGCTTCTGCGCGGCCAGCCTGACGCACGGCTTCGGCAACGGCCAGGAGCGCTGGCCCTCGGAGATGCCGACGCTGGATCGGATGGGCCGGGAGAACCTCGAGGGCATCGCCGAGACGGTGGAGCACTACGGGATCGACTGCCACTTCGAGCGGACGGGTGAGCTCGACGTCGCGACCGAGCCACACCAGGTGGACGAGCTCGCCGAGGCGGCCGCCGCCCTGCAGGAGGCGGGTGCCGACGTCGAGCTCCTCGACGCGTCGGGCGCCCGGGCACTCGTGGACTCCCCCACCTACCTGGGAGCGATCTGGGACCGGGCCGGTTGCGCGCTCGTCGAGCCCGGCCGCCTGGCCTGGGGACTGCGCCGCGCCTGCCTCGAGGAGGGAGTCCGGATCCACGAGGACACCCGGGCGCTCGCGCTGGAGCGCTCGGGCCCGTCCGTGCTGGTGCGCACCGACGGTGGCTCGGTGACCGCCCGACGCGTCGCGCTCGCGACGAACGCCTACCCGTCGCTGCTGCGCCGGAACCGGCTGATGACTGTCCCCGTCTACGACTACGTCCTGGTCACCGAGCCCCTCGACGCCAAGCAGCGCGCCGCGATCGGCTGGGCCGGTCGGCAGGGCGTCGGCGACAGCGCGAACCAGTTCCACTACTACCGGCTGACCCGCGACGACCGGATCCTCTGGGGCGGCTACGACGCCGTCTACTACTACGGCAACGGCCTCGGGCCGTCGTACGAGCAGCGGCAGGAGACGTTCGAGCGGCTCAGCGAGCACTTCTTTGCGACGTTCCCGCAGCTGGAGGGACTGCGGTTCACCCACCGCTGGGGTGGGGCCATCGACACCTGCACCCGGTTCTGCGCGTTCTTCGGCAGCGCCTTCGGCGGATCCGTCACGTATGCCGCAGGGTTCACCGGGCTCGGTGTCGGCGCCACACGCTTCGCGGCCGACGTGATGCTGGACCTCGCCGACGGGCTCGACACGCCCCGCACCCGGTTGGAGATGGTGCGACGCAAGCCGATGCCGTTCCCGCCGGAACCGTTGCGCTACGGGGCGATCCAGCTGACCCGGTGGTCGCTCGACCGCGCGGACCAGCAGGCCGGCCGACGCAACCTGTGGCTGCGGACGCTGGACCGGATGGGTCTCGGGTTCGACTCCTGACGGCGGCCGCCACGTCGCCGCGCTGAGATGTGACCGAACGGGCCGGTTCCCACCACAGCCCCGGCGCCGCGCCCCGAGAAGTGACCGAACGGGCCGGTTCCCACACGATCCGGATGCGGCCGCTCCTCGGACCGTCAGCCCACCCGACCGGCGCTCGGCATGAGCCCGGGTCGGTAGATCGACGCGGGTCCCTGCACGCCCACGCTCGGGTTGGCTGCCTCGATCATCTGGCCGCCCCCGATGTAGAGGCCGACATGGTAGATGCCGCTGACGGAGCCGTTGTTGCTGTAGAAGATGAGGTCGCCGGGCTGGGCCTGGCTGACCGGCACGTGCGTGGTCTGCGACCACTGCAGCCCGGTGTAGTGACCGAGGTAGACGCCCGCCTGCTTCCACGCCATCATCGTCAGCCCCGAGCAGTCCCACGAGCCGGGCCCGGCAGCACCCCACACGTAGGCCTCGCCGACCTGTGCACGGGCGAAGGCGATCACCGCGTCGACCCCGCCGGCGGGCGCCGGCGGAGGCGGCGGTGCCGGGGGTGCCGGGGGCGCCTCGGCCGCGGCCGCGGCCTGCTCGGCGGCACGCTCGCGAGCTGCCCGCTCGGCCGCCTCCCGTTCCGCGCGACGCTGGGCCGCACGCTCGGCCGCCGCCTGCTCCCGGGCGGCCTGGCGCGCCGCCGCCCGTTCCCGCTGCTGCTGCAGGATGCGGCGCCGGATGGCCTCCTGCCGGCGGCGCTCGGCCTCCGCACGCAGGCCCTCCTGGCGGGCCCGCTCCTTGGCCACCGACGTCTGGCGCAGCTGCGCCAGGTCGGCGATCATCGACTGCTGCTCGGACTCGATGCGCTCGGTGGCCGCCGCGGCCGACTCCGCCGCCTGCGTCGCCTCGTCCTTCGAGTGCTCGGCCCGGACGGCGGCGGCCTCCTTCTGGGCACGGGCCAGGTCCGCCTGGCGCTGCAGCGCCTGCGCGACCCGCGCCGTCGCCGACGCGTCCTCCAGGCTGCGGTCCCGGATGCCCCCGACGACGGACAGGCTGGCGGCGCGGTCGAGGACGGCTTGGGGCCCGGCGTCGGACAGGAACGCCTCGAGGCTCCCGAGGGACCCACCCTGCTTGTAGGCGTTGGCCGCGAAACGGGCGACGTCGCGGGAGGCCGTGCGCGCCTGCGCAGCCGCCCGCTTCGCCTTCTGCTCCGCCTTCCGCGCTGCGCGCGTGCGGGCGTCCAGCTCGGCCCGTGCCCCGTTGAACGCCTCGGATGCCTGCTCGGCCCGGGCCTGCACCCGGGCCAGCTGCTCGTGGGACTCCTGCAGGCGCTGCTCGATCCCGTGGACCAGGCGGGCCTTGGACTGGACCGCCTGCTGGGCCCGTGCGACCTCCCCGGCCGAGGGGTAGACGCGGTCCGCCCAGGCGTTGCCGGCGGGAGCGGTGAGGGTCAGGACCACGGCAAGACCCGTGGCACCGGCCACGAAGGCTCCGGTGGACCGGCGCGGGCTGGACACCTGGCATCGCCTCTCGATCGGGGGACATCGGCCGGTCGAGAGTAAAGCGAACTGACCCCGCTGTGAACAGGAGTCACAGCGGTCACAACCAAATCATGGACCTCACGGGCCCCGTGCGTGCAGCGACACGCCGAATGACACGGATGTTTTTTCGCAGGTCACCTCAGCGAAGCGCCACCCGAGGGCGGCGTGCGCGTCCGATACATCACGAAGTGGTAACGGTTTCCCGCAAGCACCAACCGAGACGCCTGCCACGTCCACGGCGCACCCACCCGGTGGCGCCGGTGCGACGGCTCAGGAGTGGGCGTGGCCGGACCGGAGGGCGGCGTAGAGCTCGGGGTCGTCCCGCAGGAGGCCACGTCGAGCGCGACGCCGGTAGCGCACGATCTGCAGCACCCCCAGGCCCCACACGAGGTACTGCACCGACATCGCGGACCGGAACGAGTCCACGTCGTAGGTGCTGGGCCCTCCCGGGGCCACGTGGTCCAGCACGAGGCCGATGAGGAGCACCACCGTCAGTGACGCGACGAAGCCGCCCACGTTGACGATGCCGGTGGCGCTGCCGATCCGGGTCGGAGGGTTGAACGTCCGGGCCAGGTCGAACCCGATCATGGAGCCCGGGCCGCCGACGGCGGTGACCACGACGAGGACGACGAGCAGCCACAGGGGCGCCCGCCCCGGCCAGAGCAGCACGACACCCCACACGGCCATGATCGAGGTGACGATCCCGAGCGTGAGCGTGGACCGCGAGAAGGGGAAGCGCGCGACCAGGGTCGCGACCACCGGACTGGTCACCACGTTCGTCACCACCATGAGCATCAGCAGGTTGCTGGCGGCGGCCGCCGAGAGGCCCTGGCCGGAGACGAGGAACGGGAAGCCCCACAGCAGCGCGAAGACGTTGGCGCCGAACTGGGCCGAGAAGTGGGTCCACAGTCCCAGCCGCGTGCCCGGCTGGCGCCAGCATGCGCGCAGGGTCCGACCCACCTCCCGGACCTTGAGCTGCTCCCGGCGCTGGTCGGCATACGGCGAGTCCTTGACCACCAGGACGAGGACCACGGCCAGCACGACTCCGACGCCGGAGGCGAGCAGGAACGAGGGCGTCCAGCCGATGCCCTGCAGGGCCGCCGAGAGCGGTCGGGCGGCGACGAGCGCGCCCACCTGCCCGAACAGCCCGGTCAGCTGGGTGACCATGGGGGTGCGAGCGGGCGGGAACCACAGTGCGACGATCCGCATCACGCTGATGAAGACCATCGCGTCCCCGAGCCCCACGACGACCCGCGCGACGAGGCCGCCGGCGAAGCTGCTGACGAACGCGAACGAGGCCTGGGCCAGCGTCATCAGCACGAGTCCGGTCATCAGCAGCCGCTTGGAGCCGACGCGGTCGAGGACGGCACCGACCGGGACCTGCATCGCGGCATAGACGGCGAGCTGCAGCATCGTGAACGTGCCCAGCTGGGCGGAGCTGATGTCGAAGCGGTGCACAGCGAGCAGCCCGGCGACGCCGAGGGAGCTGCGGTGGAACACCGCCAGCACATAGACGGCCAGGGCCGCTCCCCACACCAGCCAGGCCCGGCGGCCACCGAGGGGAAAGCGGACGGCCGGGTCGGTCGGGCGCCGGTCCGCCCCCACGTGCTGGACGCCGGCGGTCACCGCTCCCCCCGGGCCTGCTCGCGCGCGACCTGCAGGTGGCTCTTCACGGCCCCCAGGAACTGGGCCCTGGTGCCCTCCCCCAGCAGCCGGACGAGCTCGGTGTGCTCGCGGACCGCGCGGTCCATGCGGGCGCCGGAGACTCGCATCGCGGAGCTCGTGATGCACAGCTGCCGCTCACGGAGCATGCGGTACTGCTTGGTCAGGATCATGTTGCCCGCCCCGGCGACCAGCTCCTCGTGGAAGGACCGGTCGGCCTCGCTGAACCGGGCCACGTCGTCCGTGGCGCGGGCCTGCCGCATCTCGTCCAGGTGGCCCGTGAGCCGTGCCGGGAGCTGCTCGCGGCGTGACCAGGCACGACCGGCGGCCCACAGCTCGATCACCTCGCGTGCTTCGACCACGTCGCGTGCCTCGTCCGCCGAGACCGGTATGACGAGTGCTCCCTTCTTCGGGTAGAGCGCCACCAGTCCCTCCACCTCCAGGCGAAGGAGGGCCTCGCGGACCGGGGTACGGGACAACCCGAGCTCGTCGGCCACGTCCCCCTCGGTGACGAGGACGCCGGGTGCGACGCTCCCGTCGAGGATCCCGGTCTTGAGGTGGCTGTAGGCGCGTTCGGCGGCGGACGGCAGGCGGGATGCGGGCATGATGCATCCATCATAGATGCAAGAGGCAGGTGCTTGTGCCGGCGCTCCCGGCGCCACCAGGGCGGTGACAGGGACCCGTCGGTCCCGTACAGTCGTGCTGACGGCGGGGGTCGTCGTGGTGGATCACCGGGGGGCTGGTGGGGGAACGTCATGGACGGAGCCGTGAGCGGGCGAGGAGCCGGGTCGTCGTGAGACCTCGCTCCTGGGCCCTCACCGCCGTCGCCGTGCTGCTCGTGCTGGCCGGCGGCGCCTTCGCGGTGCTCGGGTCGGGCTTCTTCGCCCCCGGTCCGGTGACGCCGCCGGCCGCGGTGGCGGCCACCTCGGAACCGGCCACCTCCCGCACCTCCCCCGCTTCGCCGGCGAACCGGCCGACTGCGGGGGCGAGTACCCCCGCGGGTGACCCGGTCCGGGTCCGGGTGGTGAGCCGGTCGGGGGCACAGCTGGTCGATGCCACGCTGGACCCCGCCCACCTCGACACCGCGCAGGTCCTCGCGCCGGATCCGGGAAGCGCGGGCTGGTACGCGGAGGCGGGCTGGCCACGGCCGGGCTTCCCGGGCTCGTCCGTCCTCGTGGGGCACGTGAGCTGGAACGGCACCCCGGACGTGTTCTGGGAGCTGCCCCGGGTGCGCCCCGGCGACCACGTGGTGGTCGGCTACAGCAGCGGCGACCGGGTGCGCTTCACGGTGACCCGCTCGGCGGGGGAGAGCAAGCAGGCCGTGCCCCGCGACCGCTCCATCTGGCAGGCCGACGCGACGGAGCCCGAGCTGCGGCTGATCACCTGCGACCCCGCGACGCCCGTGGTCGGCGGCCACTTCGAGGGCAACTGGGTGGTGTGGGCCCGCCTCGGGTGAGGCGAGCCGGCCGCCAGGTCAGCGCAGGGTTCGGCCGAACAGGTCCAGCAACGCCTCCCAGTGCCGGTGCTCGGCGGCCGCGTCGTGGGCAGCCGTGTCCGCCATCGTGAACCCGTGGGCGGCGCCCTCGTAGCACTCTGCCGTGTACCGGACTCCGGCCTCGTCCAGCGCTCGGGCGACCTCGGCCTGCATCTCGGACGGCATGGAGGCGTCCTGGTCGGCGTGGGCGACGTAGACTTCGGCAGCGATCGACCCGAAGCGACGGTGCGGGCTGTCCTCCGCGTCGACGGCCAGCCGCCCGCCGTGGAAGCTGGCGGCGGCGGCCACGTGGTCGGGGAAGCCCGCTGCCGTGCGCAGGGCCAGCGCGCCACCCATGCAGTAGCCCACGACTCCGACCGGACCGTCGGCCACCCGGTCGCTGCCGGCCAGGTGGTCGAGGTAGGCCGTGGCGTCCCGGGCGGCGAGCTCCGCCGTCAGGGTGCTCATGTGCGGGCGCAGCCGGCCGAACAGACCCCTGCGGCCGGCCGGGTCCTTGAGGTCACCCAGCTCCACCACCGGGGCACGGCCCCCGCGGTAGAAGACGTTCGGTGCGAGCACGGCATACCCCTCGTCGGCGAGGCGGGCGCACATGGACTCGATCTGCGGGCGGAGACCGAAGGCATCCATGTAGAGGAGGACACCCGGGTGCGCGGCCCCGTCGTCGGGGACGGCGAACACGGCATCGGCCACCCCGTCGCTCGTCGGGACGTCCACGCTCGCGATCTGTGCAGCCATCCGCTCAGTCTCGCACCGGGTGGTCCGCCGAGGGCGAGGGCGTCAGGCCCGGGCGACCGCGCGCTCCCAGGCCGGACCGTCGAGAGAGACCGCCGCTGCGGGGAACAGCCCGTTCTCCTCGCGGTCGATGTGGCGGCGCAACAGGTCGTCGAACCGCTCCGCGAGGCCCGCGTCCCCGGAGACGACCCTGCCGAGCAGCGCGTGGATGTCGAGGTGCTCGGCGCACAACGCGTCCACGTGCTCGGTGAAGTCGGGATCGAGGCGCAGCTCGGCGAAGAGGCTGCGCTCCTCGGAGCCGGTGTGGGCGTCGAGCATCCCGGCCAGCCGGGTCGCCGCGGCCCGCGCCGCCGCCTCGTCACCGGTGCGCCGGGCGCGCAGCACCGCACCGGAGGTGTTGACCAGCTCCTCGTGCTCCTCCGACCAACGGCCGATGAGCGAGATGGAGCGGCACCCGCAGTAGGAGCACATCCGAACGTGACCTTCTCTCTCGTGGCGGTCCCGACGCGGGAACGCCGGGGGCCGCGCCGGTATGCCGGGCGCCTCGGGCGCGCACACCGGCCGGCTGGCTCAGCGAGCGGGCGAGGGCACCCGGTCGCACTGGACCCGGCGCACGCCGCGCACCCCGGAGGCGACCGCGGCGGCCACCTGGCGCTCGTAGGGGGTGCTCGTGCCGGTGATCAGGACGACGCCGTCCTCGACGGCCGGGTGGAGGCCGGTCAGCGCGAAGTCGCGCAGCCGCGCGGCCACGTCCTCGCGGATCTCGGCATCGGTGCGCCACAGCGCCCGGACGATGTCGCTGCGGCTCACCATGCCCACCAGCTCCCCCTCGCGCACCACGGGCATGCTCTTCCACCCGGTCGCGTCGAGCGTCAGGGCCAGGTCGGCGACATCGGTCTCCTCGGTCACCGTGTGCGCAGGCGTGCTCATCAGCTCGTCCACGCGCCGGGGCAGGACGACGCCGTCGTGGGCCGACGGACGCAGGTGCGCCCGCGAGTCCGCGCCCAGTGCCGGCCGGAGCAGGTCCGCCTCGCTGAGCATCCCGATGAGGTCGCCCGACCCGTCGAGCACCGGGAGCGCGGTGACGTGCGCGGAGGCCATGAGGCGCAGGGCCTCCCGGGGCCGTTGGTCGGCCCCGACGGTCAGGGCGGGAGTCGTCATGATCTCGCGAACCAGCATGGGGTGTCCTTCGGGAGTCGGGGGGAACCGCTTCCAGCATCTTCGACGCCGGCGGTGCTGACCCGGGCCAAAGGTCCCGGTCCCGCGTCAGAGGTCGACGTCGCTGCCCATCGTCACCGTGCGCTCGGGCGGCAGCCCGAAGTAGGCGGCCGGATCCGCCGCGTTGTGCGCGAGCACCACGAACAGCGCCTTGCGCCACCGGGGCATCCCGGGCGCGCGAGTGCGGCGGACCCCGCCCCGGGACACGAAGTAGGACACCTGACCGGAGCGCTCCAGCTCCGGGTCGAGCCGCCCCGTCGCACAGGCGGCGCGCAGTGCTCGCGGGATGTCCGGGCTGTCGGAGAACCCGACCTGCACCTCCACGTGCTGGATGCCGTCGTCCGCGTGCCCGAGGTCGTCGAGGGTGAACGCCTCGGACGCCGGCACGTGCGGGAGGTTGACGGTGCTCATCGACACGATCACGACCTGCCGGTGGAGGACGTGGTTGTGGTCGACGTTCGCGCGCAGCGCGAGCGGCGTCGTCTCCTTGTTCGGGTGCGGGAAGACGGCGACCCCCGGCACGCGGGGCACCTGCCGCGCCCGCACCTCCTCGACGAACTCGTGCAGCGACCCCTCCAGCTCGTGGCGGTTCGCCATCAGCTGCTGGCGTCCGCGCCGCCACGTCGTCATCACCGTGAGCACCGCGGTGGCGATCAGCAGCGGGACCCAGCCGCCGTGGACCACCTTGGACAGGTTCGCGGTGAGGAAGGTCAGCTCCAGCCCGCCGAAGACCACTCCGGCGACGGCCACCTGCCACGACCTCCAGTGCCAGAGCAGCCGGGAGACGAGGAGCAGCAGGAGCGTGTCCACCACGAGTGCTCCCGTCACGGAGACGCCGTATGCCGTGGCGAGACGCTGCGAGGACCCGAACGTCACCATCACCGCGAGGACCGCGAGGAACAGCAGGGCGTTCACCGCCGGGAGGTACACCTGCCCCTCCTCCCGCTCCGAGGTCTGCCGCACCGCCAGTGGCGGCACCAGCCCCAGCTGCATGGCCTGGCGGGACAACGAGAAGGCCCCGGAGATGACGGCCTGGCTGGCGATCACCGTGGCGGCGGTGGCGAGGACCACCATGGGCAGCCGGGTCCAGCCCGGCAGCAGCAGGAAGAAGGGGTTGGCGACCGACGCGGGATGGGCGAGCACCAGGTCCGCCTGGCCGAGGTAGTTGAGCGTGAGCGCCGGGAAGACGACGACGAACCAGGCGCGCTGGATGGGTGCCCGACCGAAGTGGCCCATGTCGGCATACAGCGCCTCGGCGCCGGTGACCACGAGCACGACGGCGCCCATCGCCACGAAGGTGACGGCGGGGTGGGCCACCACGAAGGCCACCGCGTAGCTCGGTGACAGGCCCCGGACGACCTGGGGCCGGCGGACGACGGCACCCAGCCCGGCCAGCCCGATGCTCGCGAACCACACCAGCATGACCGGGCCGAACAGCCGGCCCACCCGGGCCGTGCCGAACCGCTGGACGGCGAAGAGGAAGGCGAGGATCACCGCGGCGATGAGCACGACCAGGTGCGCCAGACCCGGGGCCGCGACCTCGAGCCCCTCCACCGCCGACAGCACGCTGATGGCGGGCGTGATCACGGAGTCGCCGTAGAAGAGGGAGACCCCGACGATCCCGATGACCAGCAGGGTCCCTGCGCGACGGGTGCGCCCGGCATACAGCCGGCGGGCGAGCGCAGCGAGCGCGAGGACGCCTCCCTCGCCGCGGTTGTCCGCTCGCATCAGCACGGTGACGTACTTGACCGAGACGACGATGGTGACCGACCAGAACATCAGGGAGACGACGCCGTAGACGTCGCCGGGAGTGGGACGCACAATGCCCTGGTCGATCGTGAAGACCGTCCGGAACGCGTAGAGGGGACTGGTGCCGACGTCGCCGAAGACCACACCGAGCGCAGCGAGTGCGGTCGTCACGGCGGCCCCGCTGCGGCCGGTGCCCGACCCGCGGGAAGCTGGTGCGGACGTCGTCGACCACTTCCTTCGGGTGGTGCCCTCGCCTCAGGACATCGTGGCACGGCAACGCCGCGCACGCCGGGTGGACGCGTCAGCGCTCGGGGTCGACCAAGGGCGGACCGGCGACACCGAGGTCGACGAGCCCGGCACGGCCGGCCATCAGCCCCGCCTCCACCCGCGAGCTGACGTGCAGCTTGACCAGCACGTTCCGCACGTGGGTCTTGACCGTGTTCTCCGAGATGTACAGCTCTCGCGCGATCTCCGCGTTCGACAGGCCCCGCCCCAACAGCGGCAGGACCTCCTGCTCACGGCGGGTGAGCGTCGGCAGGGCCTGCTCGATCACGTGGTCGTCCAGCACCGGTGCCACCTTCCGAAATCGCGTGAGGAGCTTGGCCATCATCGGCGGGCTCACGGCCGACTCCCCCGCGTGGACCGACCGGACGGCGGTCAGCACGTCCTCCACCTCGACACTCTTCAGGACGTAGCCGCTCGCGCCGGACTGCACGACGTCGACCAGGTCCGACTCCTCGTCGGAGATGGTCAGGACGAGGACCCGGACGTCCGGCAGGCACGCCCGGATCTCCCGGCAGGCCTGCGTCCCGGAGCCGCCCGGCATGTTCAGGTCGAGCAGGGCCACGTCGGGACGCACCTGCCTCGCCAGCTCGACCGCTTCCCGTCCACTCGCGGCCTCGCCGACCACCTCCATGTCCGGCTCCTGCGCGAGCACCATGCTGAGGCCCCGCCGGTAGAGGCCGTGGTCGTCGGCGACGAGCACACGGATGGGCGAGTCGGTCACGTCCTCCCACCCCCTCTGGTTCCCCGGTACACAACCCTGGCCACATCCTTGCAGGGAAGTTCGGGCGGCGTGGTGGATCCACAGGATCGGCGGGCTGGACCAGGTGCCCTGCTGCCCGGTGGAGCAACCGACGACCACGGCGGGGCGCCTCGACGTCGCGCGTCCTTCTGCCTGCCGACACCACTGGAGTGCCCGTGCCCACACCACCGAGGGTGGACCGCACCCGCCTCGCCCAGCTACTCGCCGAACTGGCTCCGGTTCCGCGCGTCGTCGCGGGTGGCAACGCCGCCGTCCCCTGGGGACTGCTCGACCTGGTCGACCGCACGGCTGCCGGTTACCGCCTCTTCATGCTGAACGCTCCGGCGGCCATCCCGGAGCGCGAGGGTGTGGTCCACGAGACGCCGTTCGTCGGTGCGGGCATGCGCGGGTCCCGCCGGTTGCGCTACCTCCCGGCGCGGCTGTCCCACGTGCCGCTCCTGCTCGCCAGCACCTGTCCCCCGGATGTGGTCTGCGTGCGCACCACCGAGCCACGGCGGGGCCGGGTGTCCCTCGGTGTCGAGGTCAACGTCCTTCCGGCAGCGATCGAAGCGTGTCGGTCGCGGGGCGGTCTGGTGCTGGCCCAGTTCGACCCGGAAATGCCCTTCACACTCGGCGAGGCCGAGCTCGACGTCGGCGTCCTCGACGGTGTGCTGCTCCCCGCGGACACGGACAGGGCCGGGAGCCTGACGACGCTCCCGGCGTCGTCGGCCGATGTTGACGGCGCGAACGGGCCGTCCCGTATCGGTCAGCTCGTGGCGGACCGCGTCACGGACGGCTCGGTACTGCAGCTGGGCATCGGACGCATCCCCGACGCAGCGCTCGCGCGCCTGGTGGACCGCCGGCGGCTCTACGAGTGGCTGGACGGCAACGAGCGCGTTCGTTTCCTGCGCACCGAGACGATCAACGATCCGGCCCGGATCGCTGGTAACCCGCGGATGACCAGCATCAACACGGCGCTGCAGGTGGATCTGTTCGCCCAGGTGAACGCGTCCCGCATCCGCTCGCGGATCTACTCCGGGCTCGGCGGACAGACCGACTTCGTGGTGGGGGCGCTGCACGCGCCGCAGGGCCAGGCAGTGATCGCGCTCGAGTCCTGGCACCGCAAGGCTGACGCGTCCGCCATCATCCCCCTGCTGGACGAGCCCACGTCCGCGTTCCACCACACGGCAGTGGTGACCGAGCAGGGGGTGGCCGAGATCTTCGGACAGGACGAGCGCACCCAGGCACGCAACCTGATCGAGTGCGCCGCGCATCCCCGGGTCAGGGACGAGCTCTGGGAGGAGGCCGCCGGCCTGGGGCTGTGTTGAGCCGGCGTCTGACCCCGCTCGGGCGCGCGCTGTCCCGGGCCCGATCCGGCCACGGCCACGGGGCACCGCCACGGACTCCCGGGACCAAGGACCCGGGTACCACCCCCGCGAACGCGCGAGAGTCGTGGCGAGCCAAGGAGGAGAGCAATGAGCACGCCATCGAACGAGCAGTCGCCCATCGTCGTCGGTTACGCCGACCGGGACAGTGAGACGGCCTTGGCGTTTGCGATCGCGGAGGCGGAACGACGGGGTCTCCCACTCCGCGTCGTGCACGCGTACGCGACCACCGCTGACTATCCCTGGGGATGGGGTTATCCCATACCGGCCGGCGACTTCGAGCGCGCCCAGGGGGCGCTGCGGGACCACGCACGCACGGTCCTCGCCGAGCTCGGCAAGCGTATCGAGGACCAGCACCCCACCGTCCCGTTCACCGCCACCATCGCCAACACCACCCCGGGAGCGGCACTCGTCGGCGCCTCGGACGAGGCGGCTCTGCTCGTCGTCGGTCACGGTCGGCACCCGGTCGCGAAGACGATGGGGTCGACGGCCGCCGCGGCTGCCACCCACGCCCGGTGCCCGGTGGTCATCGCGCCGTCCGTGACGGACCCCGATGCGACGCAACCCGATGACTCTGCGGAACATGTTGGCGACAGCCGGTTCTCAGGGCCGGTTGTCGTGGGACTCGATGACTCCCCCGAGTGTGACGACGCGCTCGGGTTCGCCTTTCAACAGGCGGCTGCTCGTCACGTGCCGGTCGTCGCCCTGCACGCATGGTGGGTCGACCCGGTGTTCCTCCCGACCGCGATCCCGGGGGCCTGGGACGAGGTCGACGCGCGGGCGCGGGGCGCCGTCGACACGCTCCTGGCCCGCTGGAAGGCGAGGTTCCCGGAGGTGGAGGTCCAACCGGCGCTCGCCCGGATGCGCCCTGCCGACGCGCTGGTCGAGGCGAGCCGCAGCGCCCAGCTCCTCGTCGTGGGCAGTCGGGGCCGCGGTGGCTTCTCCAGCCTGCTGCTGGGGTCGGTCAGCCGTCGGGTGCTGCACCGGGCGCAGTGCCCGGTCGCGGTGGTCCGCAAGGGGCAGTTGCCCGAGCTCCTCGACATCGACCTGCACGACACCGCAGCCGCGCACTCGTCCTGACGTCGGTTCCCGCGAAAGCGGGTCCTTAGTCCCTGCTACAGCAGGCAGCGGCGGCACAGAATCGAATCGTCAAACACCAGAAGGTATCTGAAAGTGAGAGGGTCATGAAGACCATCGTCCGTCCCCACCAGCCACGACTCCACGAGAGCCTCCCGGTCACGTCGGCCGCGGCCGGCGGCGAGGGCACCCACCGCACCGCGTTCCGCTACCTGGCCGCCGCCCTGCGCATCGCCCTCGGCTGGACCTTCCTGTGGGCCTTCATCGACAAGACCTTCGCCCTCGGCTTCGCCACCGGACGCAACCCCGAGACCGGAGCCGTGAAGGTCTTCGGCCCCGACGCCTGGCTCAACGGCGGCTCCCCCACCTACGGATTCCTCAACTTCGGCACCACCGGGCCGCTGGCCGGCTTCTACCAGGGCTTCGCCGGCGCCGCCTGGGCCGACTGGCTGTTCATGATCGGCCTGGCCGGCATCGGCATCGGCCTGACCCTCGGCGTCGCGATGCGGCTGTCCACTGTCTCCGCGGTGGCCATGCTCGTCCTGATGTGGAGCGCCGCCCTGCTCCCGGCCAACAACCCCTTCCTGGACGACCACCTCATCTACGCCATCGCTGCACTGGCCCTGCTGGCCGTCGGCGCCGGCCACACCCTCGGCCTCGGCACCGCCTGGGACAAGCTGACCATCGTCCGCCGACTCCCCGTCCTCAAGTAGCCCGGCACACCGCTCGCCCGCGACCACACCGGGCGCGGGCGAGCGGCGACCGCACTGGCGGCGGGACGGTGCTCTGACGCTAGGTGAACAGGCTGACCCCGCCAGGGCCCACCAGGAGCCCGACGATGATCAGGACGATGCCCCACAGCCACGAGCCGCGGATGATCGTCACGATGCCCCAGACCACGAGAATCACCGCGATGATCCACAAGATGAACTCCACGCCTTGTCCTCTCCACGGCCCTCGGCCGCATGTCGGGTGAACGGAACGTTCACTCTGCGCGGTTCATCATGCAGGACCGCGCGGCACTCGGCACCCGCAGACACGCAAGGAGGTCGCATGAGCACGCGCCAACCCCTCGGCATCGTGGTCGGCATCGACGGCTCCTCGCTCAGCGAGGCAGCAGCACGGTGGGCTGCCGAGGAGGCGTCGCGCCGCGGCGTGGGCCTGCACCTCGTGCACGCCAGGACGACGGAGCGATGGTGGCCACCCGCCGGGACCGTCCCCCAGGATCTGTCGGATGCGAGCGGTCAGCTGCTTCGTGAGCAGGTGCGCCGCTGCACCGTCGCCGCCCCGGGGGTGCCGGTGACGACGGACTACGCGGGCACGGGCGCGGCGGCCGCCCTCGTGGAGGCGTCGGGGGCCGCAGAACTGGTGGTCCTCGGCGCACGCGGCCTGGGCCAGCTCCGCCAGGTCATGCTCGGCTCCGTGTCGGCCCAGGTCGCCGCCCACGCCCAGTGCCCGGTCGTGGTGGTCCGCGAGCTCGACCGCGAGCCATGCGCGGGCGGTGTCGTCGTGGGCGTGGACGGCGCAGCGTCGGAGCCGGCTGTCCAGTTCGCCATGGAGCACTCAGCGCGTCACGGCCTCCCCGTGACGGCGATCCATGCGTGGTGGATCGACCCGGTGGGTGGGCTGGATGGCTTCGTCCCCACCCCACAGCTGCGCGAAGCATGGCTCCAGGAGGAGCGGGACAGCGTGGATGAGCTGCTTGCCCCGTACCGCCAGAAGTACCCGGAGGTTGACATCTCGGCGCTGGTTGTGCGTGGGCTCGCCGTCGAGGTCCTGCTCGAGCGCTCCGAACGGGCCGACCTCGTCGTCGTCGGGAGCCGTGGCCGCGGAGGGTTCGCGAGCCTGCTGCTCGGGTCGGTAAGCCACCGGGTGCTGCAGCGAGCGCACTGCCCAGTGGCCGTCGTGCACCCCGACCCCGCCCACACCGCGGATACCTGAGGCAAGGGCTCCGCGGCCGGAACCACCGAAACCGAGACCATTTCCCCTGCCCCTCAGCCACACTGCGGGGCAGTGTTGGAGGCACCGGACGCCAGGACGGGCAGCCCGCCCACCCGGTGCAGCGACCGGGAGGAGGACACCATGACGACCATCCACCAGCCGGACACGAACGGAACGGCCGCCGTCGACCACCGCGGTCTGCGGGTGCTGGAGTTCGACGAGTGCTTGCGCCGGGTCGCCTCTGCGCCCGTGGGGCGAGTCGCCTTCCGGGACGGGGGCGAGATTCTCGTGCTCCCGGTGAATCACGTCGCCGACGGAGTCGCGGTGACCTTCCGCACCACCTGGGGCTCGAAGCTCGCTGCCACCGTGCGGGACGAACCGGTCGCTTTCGAGGTCGACGGCTACGAGGACAACGCCCGCGTCGGCTGGAGCGTCCTCGTGAAGGGCACCGCCTCGGTCATCGACGACGAGGCGACGTGCGCGCGGCTCGAGGAGGAGCTGGGCGAGCCGTGGATCGGCCCCAGCGAGGAGAGCTTCTGGATCCGCCTCCGTCCGGACGAGGTCAGTGGGCGAGAGCTGGTGCACACAAGGTCGATCGGGCACTGCTGCTGACTGCGGCCACCTACGGCCGGAGGCGCACGGCATACAGTTGCTCGTAGGCGGGCCGGCACTCTTCGGCGACCTCCGCGGAACGACCGCTCAGGGAGACGTCCCGAGTCCGGTAGGGCTCGAACCCGGTGGATTCCCAGACGGTTCGGTACCAGTGTGGCGCCCATACCCCGTCACTGTCCCGTGGTCCCGCCGGCCAGTGCAGCATGCGCTCGGTGAACGCGACGCCGACCAGGCTGCACAGCGCCCGCAGGTGGGCCTCCGGCGCCCGCAGGAAGTCCGCGGCGTCCACCACGGGTGGCGCCGTTCCCGTGGCGGTGGCCAGCTCCTCGTGCAGCTCCACCAGCTGCTCGAAACCGAGGTCCCGGGCGACGAATCGGGGACGGGATTTCTGGTAGGAGGCGACCACCTCCCGTGGGTCGCGGATCAGCAGCACGTTCGTCAGCCGCGTCATCCACTCGTGCTCGACCTGCGGCGTGAGGTGGTGCGCCATGTGCTTCTGGTAGTAGACCGCGACGCCCTCAGGGACCGGGCCGGTCAGCTCGTCGACGACCCGCCGCCAGTCGTGCTCGTACGTGGCCAGCACGTCCTCACGTCCCGGGTGGTCGGTGCCCGTGGTGGCGAGCCAGTGGGCGAAGAGCGGCTCGTCGACCACGATCGTGTCGGGGCGGTTCTCCCAGGAGCGCATCAGCGCCGTGGAGATGTTGCGCGGCCCGGACCACACCGCGAGCCGGGCCACCATCAGCGACCGCCCGCGCCGTTCCGCTCGGCCACGTCCCGTTCCACCAGCTCACGGTAGAGCTGTTGCAGCCGGTCGGTCACCGACCGCTCGCCGGTGCCGATCACCCGCCCGTCGACCTCGCGGACGGGCACGAGGCCCGCGAACGTCCCCGTCACGAACGCCTCGTCGGCGCCGTACACCTGGGTGGTGCTGAAGTTCCGCTCGAAGGTCGGTATGTCGGCCTCGCGGGCGACCCTGAGGACGTTGCCACGGGTGATTCCGCCCAGGCAGTAGTCGCCGGTCGACGTCCACAGCTCGCCGTCCCGAACGATGAAGAAGTGGGTCGAGTTGCAGGTCGCGACGAAGCCGTGCGGGTCGAGCATCAGTGCCTCATCGGCACCGGCCTTGTAGGCCTGGATGCACGCCGTGATGTCGTTGAGCTTGCTGTGGCAGTTCAACCGCGGGTCGAGGATGTCCGGGCCGGGCCGGCGCACGTGGACCGTGAACAGCCGGATCCCCTGCTCGGCCACCGCAGGCAGCGGCTCCTTGTATTCCGGGAGGACCACGATCGTCGCCGGCCCGATCGTCACCCGGGGGTCCTGGTACGGAGTGGCCTTCAGCCCTCGGGTGACCATCAACCGGACGTGCACGCCGTCGGTCATCCCGTTCGCGTCCAAGGTGTCGTGGATCGTCTGTGTCAGCTGCGCCCGGTCCATGCCGATGTCGAGGTCGATCGCGGCCGCGCCCTCGTAGAGGCGGTCCAGGTGCTGGTCCAGGAACGCCACCTGACCGCGGTGCACCCGCAGCCCCTCCCACACGCCGTCACCGAGGACGAACCCGCCGTCGAGGACCGAGACCGTCGCCTCCCCACGGGGCTTGAGCTCTCCGCGCACGTGGACGAGGACGTCAGCGTTCCTCGGGTCCTCCTCGTAGTCGTGCGTTCCGTGCCGTTGCTCGGGCATCCCACTCCTCCTGGTCGCGTCGCCCGATCCTGTCACGGCGCCGTCCCCGACAGCACCGTGTGGATGACGGTGTCGCCGGCGGCGGGCCCGAGACCATGACAGCAATCGGGCCAGGGGCCCGTGCGTCTGCTACTCCGGCTTGTGGCAGACCGCCTCGACGTTGTTTCCGTCCGGATCGCGGACGAACGCTCCGTAGTAGTTCTGGTGGTACTCCGGCCACAGCCTGGGCTCGTGCAGCACCTCGGCGCCCTGCTCGGTCGCAGACGCGAAGAACCGGTCCACGCTGGCACGATCGGGGGCAGCGAACGCGATGTGTGCCTCATGGTCATGGTGAGCGGCGGCGTCGGCCGGACGCTTGCTGATCCAGAACTGCGGCTGCTCGCTGCCGTAGCCGATGGCCTCGCGGAAGTCCATGACCCGCCGGTGCCCCAGCACGCCCAGCACGTGGTCGTAGAACGCGGCGGCCGCTGTCATGTCGGTGGCCTGGATGCCGAGATGGTCGATCATGCGCCCATCGTCCCCCAAGACCGACAGCGGCACCTGCCAATGGAACACTCCCCACCGATTCCGGAGTTCTTGGCTGCAGGGTCCCCACGCCACTCGGGCTCCGTCCACCCCCGAGCCGAGAGTCGCAGTACTCAGGGTCTCGGTGAACTCGTCCGCCACCAGCTCCCGCGCAGTCGACCCTGCAGGCGGTCCCGTCGCCAATCACCGGAATGTCACCGGAATCGGCGCAGGGGCCGTCAAGGAGAAACCCCCTCCGACCGGTGCGTGCGCTGGTCGGAGGGGTTCGGGTGGAGCCGCCTGTCGGAATCGAACCGACGACCTATTCATTACGAGTGAATCGCTCTGCCGACTGAGCTAAGGCGGCGTGCGCCCCGAGGGGCGCGAGCCACGAGTATACGGATCACCGTCCGCTTTGCCGAAACCGGTCAGCACATGGTGCCCTTGGCGGGCACCTTGCCCTCCATGAGGTAGGCGTCGACCTTGCTGTCGACACACTGGTTGGAGCGCATGTATGCCGTGTGCCCGTCCCCGTCGTAGGACAGCAGGTGGCCGTTGGCGAGCTGGTCGACGAGGCGCTTGGACCACTCGTAGGGCGTGGCGGGGTCGCGCGTCGTGCCGAGCACGAGGATCGGCCCGCTCCCCTTCGCGCTGATGGTGTGCGGCTCGCTGGGCCCCTGGACTGGCCAGTGGGCGCACGTGACGCTGCCCCATGCCAGGAACCGGCCCCACGTCGGGGCCTTCTTGCTGAACTGGCGCGCGTCCTGCTCGTAGTGGCTCAGCTTCGGGCTCTCGGGGCGGTCGAGGCAGTTGACCGCGTAGATGACCTGCATGATGTTGCCGGTGTAGGAGCCGTTGTCGTTCCGCTGCGCGTACTGGTTCGCCAGTAGCAGCAGCTCGTTCCCGCTGCCGTTGAACGCCGCACGGAGCGCGGCGGTGAGGGTGCTCCACTGGCTCTGGTCGTACATCGCCTCTGCGATGCCCATCGACCCCCATCCCTCGGTCAGCTGCTGGACGCGCGCGTCATCCGTCACGGGCACCGGGTGCTGGTCCAGCTGGTCGAGGAACTGCCGCAGGCGCTCCATCCCCTGCTCCACCGAGCTGCCGAGCGGGCAGTTGCCCTGCCCCACGCAGTCCTGCACGTATGCGCGGGTGGCCCGCTCGAAGCCCACGGCCTGGCCCTCGTTGAGTTCGCTGGACGTCAGGTCGGGCGGGACCACACCGTCGAGCACGAAACGTCCCACCCGCTCGGGGAACAGGCCGGCGTAGGTCGAGCCGAGGAAGGTGCCGTAGGACTTGCCGAGGTAGTCGAGCTTGTCCTCCCCGAGGGCGGCCCGCAGCACGTCCATGTCACGCGCCGCGTCCTCGGTGGACACGTGGGCCAGCAGGTCGGGGTTGCGCTGCTCGCACTGCTTCCCGAAGTGGGTCCCCGACGCCATCATGGCCTTCTCCTCGGCCTTGTCGTCAGGGGTCGGGTCGGAGCCGAGGAACTGGTCGAGCTGCGTCGGGTCGAGGCACTTGATCGGGGCGGAGCGGTCGACGCCGCGCGGGTCGAAGCCGACGACGTCGTAGTGCTCGCGGATGGTGTTGCTCACGATGTAGTCCGCGGCGGCCGCGTACTCGACCCCCGAGCCGCCCGGACCACCTGGATTGACCACGAGGGCACCCTGCGAACCGTCGCCGGAAGCGGGTGCCTTGAGGACCGCCAGCTGGATCGTCTCGCCGCTCGGGTCGGCGTAGTCGACCGGCACGGTGAGGCGGGCGCACTGGAAGTCGGAGCAGTCCTGCCAGTCCAGCTCCTGGTGGTAGAAGCGCTGCAGGTCCGCCGGCACCGCGCCGCCCGTCGCGCCCTGCCCGGGGGACGACGAGGAGGGCGCAGCAGGTGAGGACGCCCCGCCCGAGGGTCCGGCCCCGGCGCCCCGCGCGTCACCGGTCGAGGTGCACCCGGCCCCGGCAACGAGCATCGCGAGCCCGGTCAGCGCTGCTGCGAGTCGGCGTCCGGCCCCCCGGCCTGCCCTGGCGTCGGCCACAGCCATGAGTTGTTGCCCTCTCGTCGGCCTCGGAACCCGCTGGCGCCGGGCGGTGTGCGTCGGCCGGGGGCTGCCCGGCGCACCCCGACGGTATCTCCCCGCCACGGACCGGGCACGCGAAGGCCGGGGCGACCGGTCCGTGGGACCGGCCGCCCCGGCTGGGCGACGTTGACCGGAGGGGATCAGTCAGCGTCGGGTCCGGGAGGTCAGCGGCGGATCTTGAGGATGCTGCCCGTGCCGCTCGGGCCGTTCTCGTCCATCGGTGCCATGGTGCCGACGAACAGCCACCAGCCCTTCACCTCGACGGACAGAGGGGAGGCGATCTTCTGGAACGTCCGCACCTTGCCGTGCCGGATGACCGACACCTTGCCGCCGAACAGCTCGGCGACGTAGACCGTGCCGTTGGGGGCGACCGCGAGGTTCGTGGCCCCGGCGAAGCCGGTGGCCACGCGCGTGGCCTTGCCGGTGTGCGGGTTCACCTTGTAGACGCTGCCCCGGGCGCCGAGGCTCGGGTCCTCGGGTCCGCCGGGCAGGGTCGAGACCCACAGCATCCCGTGCCGGTCGACCTCGACGTCGGTGGGAACCGGCTCGAAGCGGTAGGTGACGCCGACGGTGCAGTGGGGGAGCCCGAGGTTCGCGGCGGTCCGCTTGGTGATCTTCAGCGGCTGCGGCGGCAGGACGGCGAGGGTCCTGATGGCACCCCACCGGTCAACGGTGAGGATGTCGTTGCCCGCCGCCTCCGCGACCGCCCAGCGCCCCTTGCCGAGGCTCGCCACCGAGTAGGGGTGCGAGTCGACGATGCCCTTGTAGGTCGCCGGACCGCCGGTGGCCTTGGCGATCGCCTTCTTGACGCAGCGGCTCGCGTCGGCCGGGACGCCGTAGCGGACCTTCCCGTCCGGGTTCCGCAGCCGCTCGTAGTCGAACAGCTGCGCCGTGCGCACCCGGTCACTGGCCGTCCGCACGGTGAGGCCGCTCTTGCCCGCGGCGAAGTTGGTCCACGTGTAGGCGATGGACCGTCCAGAACGGCTGAGGTCGACACCGGCGAGGTCGCCGGCGCCGCCCTGCGGTCCCGTGGCGAGCGTCTTGAGCTTTCCGTTCCGGAGCACCCTGGACAGGGTGGAGGTGCCCCCGTCGGCGACGTAGACCCGACCGTGGCTGATCGAGATCTGTGAGGGCAGGAGGACCTGGTCGGTCAGGGTCCGGGTGGGGTGGGGGGCCGCGAGGGCCATGGGTGCCAGGGAGACGGCCAGTGCGGTCACCCCGACGGTGGCAGTGAGGGTCTTGAGCTTGAGCGACATCTTTCACCAATCCAGGAGAGGTGCCGGCGGGCCGGCAGTGACGGGTCCTGATTGGGCCGGGGGAGCGGCGGCCGCTGGGGAAAGGCTAGAAGCGCGCTCGCCCCTCCGGCGTCGTTTCCCCGAAACCCGGTGTCAGCACGGAGTTCCGTCAGCCGCCCGCTGGTGCTCAGCGGGGCAGGCGCAGCGAGATCATCATCGCCTCGAGCGCCAGGACCGGAGCCACGTTGGCGTCGATCCGCTCGCGCGCCAGGCCGATCGCGTCCATGGCCGCGAGGAGCTGCTCGGGGGACAGCGCCGAGGCCACTCGTCGCACGAGGTCGACGACGTCCTCGTTGACGAGGGCGACCGGGGTCCCCGCGTGCAGCACCAGGGCATCGCGGTAGACCGACAGCAGGTCGATGAGGGCGCGATCGATGACGTCTCGGCCGAAGCGGGTGGCCCGGGCCTTCTGCTCCTTCTCCAGTGCGCCCAGCTGGGAGCGGATGTGCGGCGGCTGCGTGCGTGCCGAGGGATCGGCGCCCAGCAGCTCCATCAGCCGGCTGCGCTCGGCGGCGTCCCGCTCCGCCGACGAGGCCGAGGACTCCTCCCCCGCCAGCGAGGCGAGGTCGCCGGCCGCGAGCACCGCCTCGCCCACCCCGGTGATCCGCGTGGCCAGCTTCAGGGTCTCGTGCCGCCGGTTCCGGGCCCCCTCGTCGCGCGCCAGCCGCCGCGCCAGCCCGACGTGGCTCTGGGCGGCCCGGGCGGCATACGCGGCCATCGCGGGGTCGACGCCGTCCCGGCGGCTGAGCAGCTGCGCCACCGCCTCCACCGGTGGCGTGCGCAGCTGCACGTGCCGGGACCGGCTCCTGATGGTGATGATCACGTCCTCCACCGAGGGTGCGCACAGGACCCACACGGTCCGCTCGGTGGGCTCCTCGATCGCCTTCAGCAGCGCGTTGCCGGCCTGCTCGGTGAGCCGGTCGGCGTCCTCGACGATGATCACCCGCCACTGCCCCACCGACGGGCGGTGCGCCGCGAGCGCCGCGAGGTCCCGGGCCTGCCGGACACTGATCGACAGCCCCTCGGTGGCGATGACGTCGACGTCCGCGTGGGAGCCGTCGGCCGCGGTGTGGCACTCCCGGCACTGCCCGCACCCGCCCTGCGGGCACTGCAGCGCGGCCGCGAACGCCCGCGCCGCCACCGACCGGCCGGACCCGGGCGGGCCGGTGAACAGCCAGGCGTGGGTCATCGCGGCCGGCTCGGCGACGGCCCGCTGCAGGACCTCGATCGCCGGCTCCTGGCCCACCACGTCGTCCCAGACCGTCACGCGCCCACCCCCGGGGTGGCGCCCACCCGCGCACGGACGCACCGCTGGAGCTCCTCCGGAGCCAGCTCCCCGTCGAGGACGAGGTAGCGGTCCGGGTCGCGGCGCGCCAGGTCGAGGAAGTGCCGGCGCACCCGCTCGTGGAAGTCTCCCTCGAGCGACTCCAGCCGGTCGTGGACGCCCTCGCGCCGCTGCCGGCCCACCTCGGCGGGCACGTCGACGAGGATCGTGAGGTCCGGGACCAGCCCCCCGACGGCCCACAGGGACAGCTCGCGGATCTCCTCCGGCCCGAGGTCGCGCCCGGCACCCTGGTAGGCCACCGACGAGTCGAGGTAGCGGTCGGTGATGACGACCTCTCCCCGGTCCAGGGCCGGACGGATCAACGACGCGACGTGGTGGGCGCGGTCGGCCGCGAAGAGCAGCGCCTCCGCCCGCGGTGCCACGTGGCCCCCGTGCAGGACCAGCTCGCGGATGCGGCCCCCGAGGTCGGTGCCGCCCGGCTCGCGGGTCAGCCGGACCGTGCGCCCACGTGCCTCGAGCCACTCCGCCAGCAGCCGTGCCTGCGTCGACTTGCCGGCGCCGTCTCCCCCTTCGAAGGCGACGAACAGGCCGCGACCGCGGGGGGCGTCACCCGGTGGCGCCGGGGGTCGGGGCTGGTCGGTCACGCCCGTGAGCCTAGGACAGCGGGCCCACACCCCTCGTCCCGGTCCACAGCGGTATGGCGCGCTCAGGCGCCGTGGCGGGCGGCGTTGGCGTACATCGCGTCGTGCACGTACTGCGCCAGCCCTTCCACGTCGAGCGACTCGTCGTAGGTCGCCGTGTAGCGCGGGTCGCTGACGTAGAGGTCCGCGAGGCACTTGTGGAAGGCGTGGTCGCAGTCGTAGAACCGCCGGTCGATGTGCTCCCGGTGCGCCTCGGCCGCAGCCGTCGCCGCCTCGCTCGTGGGCGGCGCACCGGAGCGGAAGGCCTGCAGGAACGCGTCGTTCAGCTGGTCGGTCTCCGCCTTGACCTCCTGCCAGTCGGCCTTGGTGTAGTTCTTCGTGCGCTGCTGGCTCTGCTTCCACGCGTCGGTGTCGCCCCAGCGCTGCTGGGCCTCCCCCTGGTAGTCGTCGAAGCGCTCGCCGAACAGCTCCTCCATGTCCTGCTCGGTGGCGGGCTCGTCGTTCATCTCGTTCTCCAGTGCTCGGTCGATGGCCGCGACGAGACCGCGCATCTCGTCCAGCCGGGACATGACCGCTGCGCGCTGACGACGCAGGTGCTCGACAACGTCTGCGCTCGGGTCGTCCAGCAGGAGTGCAATCTCCTCCAGGGCGAACCCGAGCCGGCGGTAGACGACCACGTGCTGCAGCCGCGTGACGTCCGCCTCCGTGTAGAGCCGGTAGCCGGCCGCGCTCCGCTCGCTGGGCACCAGCAGCCCGATCTCGTCGTAGTGGTGCAGCGTCCGCACCGTCACGCCGAACCGCTCCGCCAGCTGCCCGACCGTGCGCGGTCCTGCCTGTTGCCGGTGCACCTGTGCCATCTCGGTCATGTCCCTACCGTGCTGCCTCACGCCGCGTGAGGGTCAAGTCGCTCACCGCCCCCGGGTTCAGGGGTGGACCGGGTCGCCGACGCGGACGGTGCCCTCGGCGAGCGGCTCGGCGTAGACGGCCAGGCACATGCCCCGGGTCGCGGTGAGGGTCTTCAGCACTCCTGGGCGCTCCGGCACGTCCCCCTGCCGGATGTCGACCATCCGGCAGCGCGGGATGCGCTCGGTCACCACGAGCGACACCTCACCGATGTCGACCCGGTGCCCGACCCAGTCCTCCTCCAGCCAAGGCTCATCCGTCTCAACCACGAAGTTGGCGCGAAATCGCCTCGGGTCCAGCGGCTCCGAGGCACCGACGAGCCCGGCCGCAGCGGCCAGCGTGGCGGTGCCCACGATGCTCACCGGGGCGGCGTCGAAGTGGGACAGAACGTGTCCGTCCCGTCGGGTCTCACCCTCGCGGACCAGCCGCACCGGTCGCCCGAAGGAGGCGCTGAGGGCGTCGCGCAGGGCCGGGTCGTCGCAGCGGTGGGCCCTGCCGTCCGGCCCGGCCACGACGGCGGTCGACCCGCCGGACGGATCGGCGCCGTCGCCGTCCTCGGTCAGTGAGGCCGACCAGGTGAAGACGGCGTCCATCCGGCGGAAGCGCCGGCTGTGCTTGCCACTGGCGAGCTTGCCGTCGTCGTCCCGCACGGCCCACAGGCGGTCGCCGACGAGCCCGCGCCGGTCCACGCCGGCGACCCCCAGTCGCTCGCCGAGCATCGACTTGACCGGGTAACGGTAAATCTCGAGCAGGCGGAGGTCGGCCACGTCGGTGATGCTACGGCGCCGCCCTCCCGATCGGCCCGGTGCCGGGCAGGGCCTCGAAGATCAGGGAGGTCTCCGCGTGCACGACACCGGGGCGGTTGGTGAGGTGGTCGAGCACGAAGTCCCGCAGCGCGTCCGCCGACTCGGCGGCCACGTGCACGAGGTAGTCGGTGGCTCCGCTGAGGTGGAACGTCGCCAGGACCCCCGGGAGCGCCGGCACCTCACTGCGGAACTGCTCGAAATGGTCACGCTGGTGCCCCCCGAACCGCACCGCCACCATCGCCTGCACCGGCCACCCCACCTTGGTCGGGTCGACATCGGCGTGA
>DASSKF010000254.1:0-2084 GCA_035690725.1 Segeticoccus sp. | reverse complement strand
GTCCGGCTTCACGGCCGCGTAGCCGAGCAGGATGGCGCCGTCCGTGGTCACCGCGTCGACCTGGTTGTTCTCCAGCTGCCGCACGCAGGCGGAGTAGGTGTCGAAGGGAACCGGGTTCGCTCCGTACTCCTCCGTCACCGTCTGGATCGAGGTGGAGCCGGTCACCGAGCAGACCTTGACCCCCTCGAGGTCCTTCGGGCCGGTGATCTTGTCCTTGTCCTCCTCGCGCACGAGCAGCTGCTGCCCGGTCACGTAGTACGGACCCGCCTGGCCGACCACCTGCCGGCGGTCGTCGGTGATCGAGTAGGACGCGATGACGAGGTCGACGACGCCGTTCTGCAGGAACGGCTCCCGGTTGTCGGAGACCGTCTCCTTCCACTGGATCTGGTCCGGCGAGAGGCCGAGCTGCCCGGCGACGATCTTGCCCATCTCGATGTCGAAGCCCTCGGGCACGTCGGAGTTGGCCGGCTTGTAGCCGATACCCGGCTGGTCGTACTTCACGCCGATGGTGACCTTGCCCTTGTCGGCGAGCTTGGCCATCGTCGTCCCCGAGTCGAAGCTCGGGTTCTCGACGACCTCGTAGTCGCTGCTGGCCGAGCCGCCGCCCCCGCCACAGCCGGCGAGGACCACGGACAGGGCCCCCGCCGCGAGGGCGGCACCGATTTTGGTCGTGCGCGAGATGCGCTGCATGTTCTCCTCCTGGTCAGGGTGATTCGCCGACGTCTCGCGGCGAGGTACGCAGGTGCGTCAGTGGGTGAGGATCTTGCCGAGGAAGTCCTTGGCGCGATCCGACTTCGGGTGGGTGAAGAAGTCCTCCGGGGTGCTCTCCTCGACGACCTGGCCGTCGGCCATGAACAGCACCCGGTCCGCGGCCGTGCGGGCGAAGCCCATCTCGTGGGTGACGACGACCATGGTCATCCCGCCCTTGGCGAGGTCGACCATGACGTCGAGGACCTCCTTGATCATCTCCGGGTCGAGCGCCGACGTGGGCTCGTCGAAGAGCATCACCTTGGGCTCCATCGCCAGCGCGCGCGCGATGGCCACGCGCTGCTGCTGGCCGCCGGACAGCTGGGCCGGGTACTTCGACGCCTGGTTGGCCACTCCCACCCGGTCGAGCAGCTGCCGGGCCCGCGACTCGGCGTCCGCCTTGTTCGTGCCGCGCACCTTGATCGGTCCGAGGGTGACGTTCTCGAGGACCGTCTTGTGCGCGAAGAGGTTGAACTGCTGGAACACCATGCCGACATCGGCGCGGAGCTGGGCGAGCTGCTTGCCCTCGGCCGGCAGCGGCTGCCCATCCAGGCTGATGGTGCCCTGGTCGATGGTCTCGAGCCGGTTGATCGTGCGGCACAGCGTGGACTTGCCGGACCCGGACGGCCCGATGACGACGACGACCTCGCCCCGGTTGATGGCGACGTCGATGTCCTGGAGCACGTGCAGGTCACCGAACCACTTGTGCACGTGGTCGAGCACGACCAGGCGCTGCGACCCGGCCGCGGCCGCCTGACCGGTCGTGGGCGAACTCATGCGCAGGACCGTACTAGGAGGGCCGCGCGCTTCCGCCCTCTTCAGCCCCGCCGCGAGGTTGCAGATCGGTCACGAGTTGGTCGGGACCCGACCGATCAGCCCACCTGCCCGGCGTCTGCGTCGTCCCGGGTCAGCTCGACCAGCACCAGAGCCGCATCCTCGGGCTCGTCGAAGACCTCGCGCAGCTCCGCGCCGTCGGGCAGCACCGCTCGGAAGCCGATCACGAAGTCCCCCGTGACCCGACCGGCGAGCCGCCCCTCGTCGGTCACCACGTAGTGACCCGCTCGCACCATCGTCACGATCATGCGTCCAGCGTGCCCGTGGCAGGTCGACGATGTTCAAGAAATGGTCAAGACGACGTCAGTGGACGGTCAAGAACGACCCGTTCGGCCGATCCCCCATCGTCCGAACGGAGGATGGACGGGCGAGGGTGGATGAGTCGGTCGTACGCCGGGTTCTGTCCCGGCCACCGTTACCCGTGGCCGGGTGACGGCCATCCATCTCGGGCCCGTGTTGCCACGGACCTCCAGCGACCTACCCGCACGCTCGGGCGGGCCGCC
>DASSKF010000253.1:0-6047 GCA_035690725.1 Segeticoccus sp. | reverse complement strand
CAGCACCCGTCCCGGGGCGGGGGCGCCGGTGTCGACACCGATCACGTGGGACGAGCTCGACGACCCCGACCTGCGCCCGGACCGCTGGACGCTGCGCACCGTGGTGGACCGGCTCGCCGCGCGCGGGGACCTGTTCCGCGGCGCGCTCGCGACGGACCAGCGGCTTCCCACCGTGCGCTGAGGGGGCCTGCGGCGCGGGCCCACGGCGTCGGGACCGGGCCTACGGCTTCCAGACCATGAGGATCACCACGACGACCAGGAGCAGCGACACGGACCCGGAGAGCGCCGCGAGCTGGGAGTAGCCGCCCGGGCGCCCGCCGTGCTCGGAGCGCCCGGAGTCGCGGGCGGACGCCTTCATCGCGGGCACGACCATCCCGAGGTTGAGGCCGAGCGCGGCGAGGTAGACCAGCAGTGAGATCAGGATCCACGGGGTCGTGATGGACAGGTCGTACTTGGGATCGGCCATCCCCATCACGCCGAAGCCGAACACGACCGCCGCCAGCGATGCCCAGCTGAACACCGCGGTCGACTTCGCGAGGGTGCCGACCTGTGCCTGCTCGCCGGCGCGCAGGAGGCGCAGGGCGGTCATCGGCAGGATGGCCATCGGACCCACGAGGAACACGGCGGACAGCACGTGCAGGGCGTTGAGGACGGTCTCCATGGCCTCACCCTAGGCGGCCGACCTGGGGGCGGCGGCCCCGGGAGGCGGCTGGACCGGGCGATCGTGGGAAGGTGTGGGACAGGTCACTCGACAGTGGGCTGCCAAGGAGGGCATCGTGATTCACCTGCGCACCGACTTCTTCTCCGAGACGCTCGGGCTGAGCACCTCGATGACGGTGCTCCTCCCGCAGGCGGCCACCGGCCAGGTCGGCACGAGCGGGCGGGTGCGCGCGGACGGGCACCCCGTGCTGTACCTGCTGCACGGGTCGAGCGACGACGACACGACCTGGCTGCGCCGCACCTCCATCGAGCGGTATGCCGCGCAGCTGGGACTCGCGGTCGTCATGCCGCAGGTGCACCTCAGCTTCTACTGCGACGAGCTGTACGGCCTGCCGTACTGGACCTTCCTCAGCGAGGAGCTGCCAGAGCTCGTCGCGAGCACCTTCCGGGTGTCGCGGGCTCGGGAGGACACCTTCGTCGCCGGTCTGTCCATGGGCGGTTTCGGTGCGTTCAAGTGGGCGCTCCACCAGCCGGAGCGGTTCGCCGCAGCGGCCAGCCTCTCCGGCGCACTCGACCTGGCCGGGCTGTCCTGGAAGGGCCGCGACCCGAGGCAGCGGATGCGCATCTGGGGACGGCGCAAGATCGCCGGCACCGGGGACGACCTCCTCCACCTGCTCGGCAGCGCGGAGGCGAGTGAGCTGCCGGCGCTGTACCTGACCTGTGGCACCGAGGACTTCCTCCACGACGACAACCGGCGCTTCGTCGCGGACGCCGAGCGGCACGGCATACCGCTGACCACCGACTTCCGCCCCGGTGAGCACGAGTGGGGCTTCTGGGACTCCGGGATCCAGCGCGTGCTCGGGTGGCTGCCGATCACGCTGCCGGCGGCGCCAGCCGGCGGCTGACCCGCCTCGCCGGTGGGCCGGGAATTCTCCCTGCCGCACCGATGTGCGACGGCCGAGAATGACCATCGTCGTGGCACGGCGGGATGGACCCGCCCGGGCAGGGACAGGTGCCGAGACGTGGTCGCGGACATGGGAGGAGCACGATGACCGGTGCAGGGCAGGGTGAGTCGCTGGCGGTGGCGCTGGAGCGCGAGCACCGGGAGATCGACGGGGGAATCGAGGAGTTCGCCACCGGGCTCGCTGCCGGTGACCCGGGCTCGACGCCACTCGTGCGAGCCATGGACGCACTGCGGCGGCACATCTACCTCGAGGAGGAGTTCATCTTCCCGCCGCTCGCCCAGGGCGGGATGGTCATGCCGATCATGGTGATGAAGCGTGAGCACGGCGAGATCTGGGACGCGATGGACGAGCTCGACCGGCTGCTGGCGGACGGCGCCGACCCGGACAAGACGGTGGGCGCCTGCCGCGACCTCCTCGGGCGGCTCGACCGGCACAACGCCAAGGAGGAGCCGGTCATCTACCCCCAGGCGGACGCGACCCTGACGGCCGCAGCCGCCGCCGAGCTGCACGAGTTCCTCGCGACAGGACGTATGCCGGAGGGCTGGGTCTGCGAGAAGGCCGCCGGCTGATTCCGGGCCCGGGCCGCCGACCACTTGCCCGCCTGGCCCGCCGGGCGACAAGCGCCTGTCCACAGCCCGGCACACCGCCGTTGACAGAGGAGGGCACTACGTTCGCGGGATGGATCTCGAACTGGAGGGTCGTCGCGCCCTGGTCACCGCGAGCAGCGCGGGAATCGGCGCAGCAGTGGCGGACCGACTCGCGAGGGAGGGGTGCGCCGTCCTGGTGCACGGGCGGCATCCCGACCGGGCGGAGCGCGTGGCAGGCGAGCTGCGCCGGCACGGCGTCCCGACGGACGTGGTGCTGGGTGACCTCGCCGACGACTCGGCAGCGGAGCACGTCGCCGGGGTCGCTCGTGAGTGGGGCCCGGACATCCTCGTCAACAACGCCGGCCCGTTCGCAGAAAGGGGCTGGGACGAAACGGATGCCCAGACATGGAGGGACACCTACGAGGCGAACGTCGTCTCCGCGGTGCGGCTCATCCGGGAGCTCACACCCGGCATGGCCGAGCGCGGGTGGGGGCGCGTCATCAACGTCGGCACCCGAGGCGTCAGGGCGCCGTTGCCCAACATGGTCGACTACTCGGCCGCCAAGGCCGCGCTGGTCAACCTCACGGTCAGCCTGGCGCAACACCTGTCGGGCACCGGCGTCACCGCCAACACGGTGAGCCCGGGCGTCATCCTCACCGACGGCGTGCGCCGCATGATCGAGGCGCGGAGGGATGGCGGCGGCGCCGCGGTGGACCAGGCCGAGGAGGAGCGCCGCTTCGTCGACGACTACGCTCCCAACCCGACCGGTCGGCTCGGCACGGGCAGGGACATCGCTGCTGTGGTGGCCTTCCTGGCGAGTCCGTCGGCCGACTACGTCAACGGCGTCAACCTGCCGGTCGACGGCGGGATCAGCGGCATCGCCTGACGGCGCCGACGCGACCGATCGTCGACCACGCGACATCCGAATCCCTTGGTGCACGTACGAAGCCGGCGAGAACAGCTAGCCCTCGTGGCTGATCGGCTCCTCGTCGTCCCCGGCGCTGTGCCGGGCCAGGACGAAGAGCAGGTCGGACACGCGGTTCAGGTAGGCCAGACGGTGGTCGCGCGACGAGTCGTCACGCGCCGCCTCGTCACCTACCACCCCGTCACCCCCGAGCCGGTCCCGCGCCGCCGCCTGTTCACCGACCAGCCGGCGCTCCGCGCGGCGCACGATGGTCCGGGCGACATCCAGGGCGGCCGAGACGGGGTTGGCTCCCGGCACGACGAACACCGGCCGCAGCGGGTGGGCCGCGGTCACCTCGTCGATCTGCTGCTCGAGCCGGGCGGTCATCGCCGGGGTGACGAGCGAGACGCCGGAAACGAGCCGGTCGCGCGCACGCGGGTTGGCGGCGAGGTCTGCGGCCACCACGAACAGGTCCCGCTGGATCCGCAGGATGGTCGGGGCCAGCGCCTGGTCCGAGCAGCAGGCGCGGGCCGTGCCGAGGGCGGCGACGGCCTCGTCGATGCTCCCCAACGTGTCGACCAGCGGGTCACTCTTCGCGGTCCGGCCACCGAAGAGCAGCCCGGTGCTGCCGTCGTCCCCGAGCTTGGTGTAGATCCGGCTCTCAGCCACCGGCAGCCCCCGCGCGTGAGCGCACAGCCGAGTCCGCACGCACAGCCTCGTCCACCACCGCGGCGCCCGGAGGCGCCCCGAGCCAGGGTTGCGGGTCGGCGAAGAACTCCTCGGTGTGCACCGCCGCCGGGTCGGTGCCGAGGTCGAGGGCGGCCGCCGCGCAGGCGGTGACGAACCCGGGCGGCCCGGAAGCGAACACCTCCCAGCCCGCCAACGTGTCGAACGTGCGGGCGAGCAGCTCCGGCACGTGCGGCCCCGGCGGCGCGCTCCGGTCCCGGGTGAGGGTGAGCAGGTAGCGGAAGTCGCGGTGCGTCGCGGCCCGGCCGCGGAAGCGGTCGTCGTCGATCGTGTCGGCTGCCGCCCGTGCCGAGAAGACCAGCGTCACGGGCCGACCGGGCTCGCTGGTGAGCAGGTCCTCGGCGAGGGCGCGAGCGGGGGCCATCCCCGACCCGGCCGCGAGCAGCAGGACCGGCCCCGACCGGTCCGGGTCCGGCAGGAAGGTCCCGAACGGCCCGGTCAGCGTGACGCGGTCACCGCCGCGCAGCCGGTCGTGCACCCAGCCGCTCGTGGGCCCGTCGGCGACGCGTGTCACCAGCAGGCGGACCTGCCCGTCCGGACGTGGAGCGTTGGCCACCGAGTAGGAACGCGGTGGGACCCGGAGGTCCCGGTCGCCGAGTAGGACGTACTGGCCGGCCCGGAACGGGACCGGCGCGGGATCGGGGGCCAGGATGAGCTCCTGGACGACGGACGTGACCGGCCGGGTGCCCAGCACGCGGTACGGGTACTCGTCCCAAGGCTGCTCAGCGCCCCCTGACCGCGCCCGCCCCATGCCCTCGCTCCTTCCTCGGCCCCGGTCATCGGCTCGGCCGCGGGGCACGCCGTGCGGCACGGGAGCCCTGCCCCAGCGTGAGCCCCGCCCGGCCCGTGCCACCCGTGAAAATCAGGAGCGGGTATGCCGTGTGCTTCCCGACCGCATCAGTGGCCGACCGTGAACCGCTGGTCCGGGTGCCGGACGAGCTCGATCTCGTCGACGTAGGCCTGCGCGTAGTCGGTGCCGGAGATCTCCGACGAGCCGTCCTCCTGTGTCACCAGCACGTCGCCGCCGGTGCGGTAGGTGCCCAGCGTCTCGCCCGGCGCCCAGGCGCCGAACAGTCCCGCGGGGCTCAGGTAGAACCAGCGCAGGTCCTCGCGCGCCCGCCGGAGCTGCTCGAGCACCTCGGCGTGGGCGAGGGCCTCGGCCTTCCACTCCTCCCGGAAGCCCGGGGTGTCGACCAGCCGTGGGCCGTCGGGGGCGACGAGTGAGCTGCCCGCACCCCCGACGAAGGACAGGCGCGCGTCGTTGGCGACGGCCGCGTCGACCAGGTGGGGAACCGACTCGACCAGCGGACGCCCGCCCGCATCGGCGCCGTGGACCGCCACGACCAGCTCGTCGGCGTCCTGGGCCGCGTCCTTGACGACCTCGCCGTCGGCGACCGAGCCGGTGCGGTACTCGATGCCCTCGACCGGCTCGGTCGGGAGGGTGCGTGAGTAGGAGGTGACCCGGTGTCCGCGCCCCAGTGCCTCGCGGGCGATGTTCCCGCCCGCGTAGCCGGTCCCGCCGAAGATCACGATGTGAGCCATGTGTCGTCCTCTCGTCAGCAACGTTTCGTTGACGCTTCAACGAAACGTGATCGCGCGCATTCCCGGGTGGGCGAGAGTGGTACGTTTCCTTGATTCATTCCAATCTTGCGTGAAGGAGCGCTGCACAATGCCTGAGATCCTGGGTCCGCAGAAGCTGGGGCCGCTGACTCCGCTGGTCGGCGAGTGGGAGGGTGATGTCGGGGTCGACCTCTCGTACCACAACAAGGACGACGACACGAGCGAGACCAGCTACTTCGAGCGAGCGACCTTCAGCCCCATCCCGATCCAGGAGAACGGCCAGCAGAGCATGGAGGGGCTCAACTACAAGATGACGGCCTGGCGCCACGGCGAGGAGGCCATGGACCCGTTCCATGACGAGGTCGGCTACCTGCTGTGGGACAAGGCCAACGGCCAGGTCATGCGCAGCGTCGTCTTCGGCCGCGGCATCGCGATCCTCGCCGGCAGCGACGCCGGCCCGCGCGACCGCGAGCTGCGCTTCGACGCCACGCCGGGCGAGCCCTGCTACGGCATTCTGCAGAACAAGTACCTGCTCGAGCGTGCGGAGCTCAAGGGCTTCAAGAGCGTCTTCAGCTTCGGCGACGACGGCTCCTTCAGCTACACCTCCGACCTGGTCCTGCGGCT
>DASSKF010000252.1:0-11283 GCA_035690725.1 Segeticoccus sp. | reverse complement strand
GCGCCAGTCGACGTTGCCGAACCGCCAGTGCGAAGCACCCGACACGAGGGTCGTGCCGACCTCGGCGAGGTGGACCGCAGCCGATGCGGCAGCGGGAGCGACACCGGCCAGCAGCAGCAACGAGGACGAGGTCACGCCGTACGCCATGCCGAGCGACCCGTCGATGAGCTGGGCCACCAGCCCGATGACGGCCAGGAGGAAGAGGTTCCGCATCAGACGTCCTTTCCGTATTAAGTCGATAAATAGACTAGACTTAATGAAGAAGAGGCGTCAAGGCGACTCGCCCGGGGTGAGCACACGGCATACCGTGGCGGGCAGGTCACGGACGGGTGCGACGACAGGAGGCGACATGGCAGCGGTCAACGAGGCACTGGTGGACGGCTTCAACCGGGTGCAGGAGAGCGTCCACGCGGCGGTCGAGGGACTGTCGACCGAGCAGCTGGCGCACCGCGTCGGACCCGAGGCGAACACGATCGGCTGGTTGGTGTGGCACCTCACGCGCGTCGAGGACGACCACATCGCGGACCTGGCCGAGACTGACCAGGTCTGGACCTCGCAGGACTGGGTGACGAGGTTCGACCTCCCCTTCGAGGAGCGGGCGACCGGCTTCGGGCAGGACCCCGACGAGGTGGCCCGGGTGGAGGTCACCGTCGACCTGCTGCGCGGCTACCACGACGCCGTGCACGAGCAGGCCGTTCGCTACCTCGAAGCGCTCGACGAGTCGGCGCTGTCCGACGTCATCGACGACTCCTGGGACCCGCCGGTGACCCGGGTCGTGCGGTTGGTCAGTGTCCTCAACGACACGACGCAGCATGTTGGGCAGGCGGCCTTCGTGCGGGGGCTGGTCGAGCGCTCCTGACGGCCGCCCGGCTCACGCCGGACGCGGCGGTGCGGGGGAGGGCGGGTCTGGTCAAGCAGCTCGGAACAGCCCAGTTCTGAGCCAGTTTCGCCAAAGCGGCACGGCTTGCACGACCCCTGTCCTATCTTTGCGAGGGCGGCAAAGGGGCAGGGGGCGGTATGGAGAACGAAGGGCAATCCGGTGCTGCCAGTGCGCTCTGGCAGTCGGACGAACAGCAGGAGTCGACCGTCGACCAGTGCGTCGTCGTTCCCACGCGGAACGAGGCACACAACGTCGAGCCGCTCGTGGCCCAGCTCGAGGCCGCCTTCCGCGGAAGCCGGACGCTGGTCATCGTCGTCGATGACAGCGACGACAGCACGCCCGCCGTCGTTCGCGAAGTCGCCTCGAGAGCAGAGCTGCCGCTGAAGCTGGTCCACCGCCCGCCTGGCGAGCGTTCCGGGGGGCTCGGCTCGGCGGTGCTCGCCGGCCTCCACCTCGCGGTCGCGGCGGGCGCGCCCTGGGCGGTGGTGATGGACGGTGACCTCCAGCATCCGCCGGAGGTCGCTCCGGAGCTGCTGGCAAGGGGACGAGCCGAGACGGCCGACGTGGTGGTGGCGACGCGGTACGTCGGAGACGGCAGTGCCGCCGGCCTTGCCGCTCCCTCCCGGGCGATGGCCTCGGCCGGTGCCGTTCGTCTCAGCAAGGCCGTCTTCCCTCGGCGGTTGCGTGACTGCACCGACCCCATGAGCGGCTTCTTCGCCGTCCGACTCGGCGCGCTCGACCTGAATCGGCTGCATCCGCAAGGATTCAAGATCCTGCTGGAGATCGTCGCCCGACACCGCGGCCTCGCCGTCTCGGAGCATCCCTTCACGTTCGCCGAACGGCACAGCGGCGAGAGCAAGGCGTGCTGGAGGGAGGGTGCGCTGTTCGCGCACCGCCTGGCGAGCCTGCGGATCGCCAGCGCCGGACAGTCCCGAGGACTGCAACACCTCACCGGTCTCGTCGGGTTCGCGGCGGTCGGCGCCAGCGGCATGGTGGTCAACACCGTGCTCCTCTGGGTGTCCGTGCACGCGCTGGCCATCGGCCTGTTCGCGGCGGCTGTGCTGGCGACCCAGGTGTCGATCGCCTGGAACTTCATCTGGACGGACACGCTGGTCTTCGACCGACCCAAGTCCCGGCCACTGTGGCGACGCGTCGTGGAGTTCGGTGCGCTCAACAACGGGGTCCTCCTCGTGCGCCTCCCGTTGCTCGCCTGGCTGGTCCACCACGTCGACGTCCACTACCTCGCAGCCAACGTGGCGACCCTGTTCGGCGCGTTCCTCGTCCGTTTCGTCGTCTGCGACCTCTTCGTGTTCGCCCGGAGCGGGGGCGACGACATCGCTGCGGCCGAAGCCGGGATCAGTCCCGAGCAGACGCGTCCTCACCACCTGCTCACGGAACTGGCGTCACCGACCGACTCGTGAGGCCGGCGAGTCATGGGGAGATCGATGTGACTGACCTGACGTCCGACTACCGTCGTGAATACCCATGGGGCGAGCCGGCGGCTCGCCGGTCCTCCGACCGCGTGGACCGTCCGACCGTGCGGGCCGCTGCTCGGCCCCTCCAGCTCGTCCCCACCGGAGCGGACGCCGCGCGGCACGAGTCCCACGCCGTGCCTCCGACGGACGCCGAGAAGTACAGCTACCTCCGTGGCTCCCAGCGCCGATGGATCTTTCCGGTGCAGACGGCGGCCTTCGCGGGGGTCGCCGCGAGTCTGGCCGGCTTCGCCGCCAACGCGACATGGACCCTGGTCTTCTACCTACCCCTGATCGTCTACGCGGTCGAGCAGGCCCTGGCCCTGCGCACCTCGACCTATCCGCGACGCGTCACCCTCCAGCAGCACCGGGCTGCCATCGCCCGATGGCGACCCGAGAGTCACCCCTCCGTCGACGTCTTCCTCCCCACGGCCGGCGAGGCGACGGAGTTGCTGGAGAACACCTACCGATACGTCAAGGAGCTGCGCTGGCCCGCTCGAGTCAGGGTCTACGTGCTGGACGACGCCGGGCGACGTGAGGTGCGTTCTCTCGCGGAGTCGTTCGGCTTCGTCTACCTGGCCCGGACCACTCACGAGTTCAAGAAGGCCGGCAACCTGAAGTACGGAACCGACCGCAGCGACGGAGACCTGGTCGCCATCTTCGATGCCGACTTCGTGCCCCGAGCGGACTTCCTGACCGAGCTGGTCCCGTACTTCGACGACCCGACCGTCGGCATCGTGCAGTCACCCCAGTACTTCGGCACCAGCAGGCGAATGAACTGGGTGGAGCGAGCAGCCGGTGCGACCCAGGAGATGTTCTACCGCTTCATCCAGCCGTCGCGCGACAGCGTGGGTGCGGCGATCTGCGTCGGCAGCTGTGCGGTCTACCGGCGTACCGCCCTCGAGGCCATCGGTGGCTTCCCGCAGGTGGGTCACAGTGAAGACGTCTTCACCGGCGTGCTGATGAGCCGGTCCGGGTACCGGTTGCGCTACGTCCCGGTCGTGGTGTCCAAGGGGATCTGCCCGGACGGAATCAACACCTTCATCACCCAGCAGTATCGCTGGTGCGAGGGCTCGATGAGACTCCTCACGGACGACGACTTCCACGTCGAGCAGTCGATGACCCTCCGGCAGCGGATGTGCTTCTGGTCGGGATTCCTCTACTACGTGTCGACAGCAGTCACCGTCTTCCTGGCGCCACTGCCGGTCATCGTCATGGCGGTGTGGTTCCCGTCGCGGGTGTTCGCGATCAACATGAGCCCGCTGCTCGGGGCGCTGGTCCTCTGGTTCGTCATCTACCCGCTGCTGTTCCGCGCACGCTGGAGGCTCGAGGTGCTGCGGGTGCAGGCGCTCTACTCCTTCGCCCACGCCTTGAGCATCGTGCACCTGCTCAAGGGGCGCACCGCGGAGTGGGTGCCCTCGCACGGCAGTGACCGTTCCCGGGCCACGTCTGTTGCCGCGACGGTTCGCCTGGTGTCGACGACCTACATCCTCGCCTCCCAGGGGCTGCTCCTCGTCCTGTTGACGGCACGCAGTCTCGAGTACGGCGTGACGCACTACTGGGCGACCGACGCCTTCGCCCTCGTGTACGCCGTCGTGTTGCTTCCGGTGGCCGGGGAGGGCCTGGCGGGCATGAGACGCGAGCGGCTGGCGGCCCGCACCGGGGCGAAGCACGGGCAGGCGCACGCGGAGAGGGCGGCATGACCTCCGGTTACGTCTCGGCTCGGCCGGCCACGTGGCGTCTTGCCATCCTCTCCTTCGTCGCCCCGACCAGCCGTCCGCGGGCGCAGGCACTGCTGCGCGCGCTCCCGATCGCCGTGGTCCTGTGCGCTCAGTCGGCGCTGTCGTTGCGCCTGTCCAACACCGCGTTCGAGGATGAAGCGCTGTACATCGGCGCGGGCCGGGCGATCTTGGCGCACCTCCTCGGGGGCGCACCGGCACCTGCAGACTACGGGGCGTTCTTCTCCGGGGCGCCCGGGTTCTACCCGGTTGTCGCGGCCGTGCTGGACGACCTCGGAGGCCTGTGGCTGGTCAGGCTGGGCAGCCTGGCCCTCATGCTCGTCGCGACCACGTGTGTCTGGTCGGCCACCACCCACACGGCGGGGACGCGTCCGGGTGTGCTGGCGGCGGCCGTCTTCGCCACTGCCGGATCGGTGCTGTTCGTCGGGGCCCTCGGCACGTTCGACGCCTTGTGCATCGCCTTGTTGGCCGTTGCCGCCTGGCTGCTGGTCACCCGGCCGAGCCACGCGGCGTGTGCCGCGGCGGGGATCGCACTGACCGGCGCGGTCGCGGCGAAGTACGCCGCGGCTGTGTTCGTCCCTGCTGTGCTCCTGCTCGCGGTGCTGGTCATGCCGAGCCTGCGGCAGGGTGTGGCCCGTGCCCTGGTCGCCACCGGCACGATGTCGGTTCTCCTGGCATCGGCGCTGCTGGCCTGGGGAGGGGACATCCTGGGTGGAGTCGCGTTCACCACGACCGCTCGGCGGGCATTCAGCCCGGCATCGGGCTGGCAGCTGCTCACCGAGCTGGCGCACGACGTCGGCCTGCTCATCGTCCTGGCCCTGCTGGGCGCCGTCGTGGTGGGCCGGTCGCTCAGGGGACGGCTGGTCGCTGCGGTCCTCCTCGGCGCTGCCGCCCTGCTGCCCGCGGGGCAGATCTACCTGGGCGAAGAGGTGTCGTTCGACAAGCACACGGCGTTCTCGGCCCTGTTCCTCGCCCCCTTGACGGGATGCTTCCTCAGTTGGCTGTCGCGGCGGCCCCTCAGGCTGATTCCCGTGCTGGTCCTGTTCTGGGGGCTGACGTCGGTCGGCATCAACCGCTCCCACGACATGTACCGGGAATGGCCGAACGTGTCACGGGTCCTCACGGTCATCGACGAGGACCCGTCGCCGGGGTTGTACGCATCGGTCGGTCGCTCCCTGAGCTACTACACGAGAGCCGACCACCCCGGGATCCGGTGGGTGGACCTGTACGGCCTGTTCGCGACGGGCACGCACAGTGTCCGTGACGCGGTGGAACAGCGACGTTTCGACGTCGTCGCGGTGACCTCGGGAGAGACCGGCAACCGGACCGAGGACCGGGCCAAGGCGGTGCTGCTCAGCGCGCTCCGGTCCAGTCCCTCCTACGAGTTGACGGTCGCTCCGTTCCCCGTTCGGCGGTGGGGCACGAAGGAGTGGTACGTCTACCGATTGCGCGAGACCCGTCCGCGTTGCGACGCGACGGCGGTCTCCGGCGATCCACTGTTGGGTGGGCCCCGTGGGACTCGAACCCACAACCTACGGATTAAAAGTCCGCAGCTCTGCCATTGAGCTAGAGGCCCGGCGATGTCGGTGCGTCCGCCGGCTGGTCAGCCTACGGGATCGGGCCGGACGGGTCAGCGGCCCTCGAGCAGTGGCCCGGCCGGGTCGTGGCCGATCCCGCCGCGCCGGGCCGCGATGCCGGAGAGTGCCTCGAGCAGCACTCGATTGCCGAGCAGTGCCGTGATGTCGGCGTGGTCGTAGGGCGGTGACACCTCGACGATGTCCAGACCGCACACGGGCAGCTCCCGGCACAGCCGGCGGACGCTGTCGAGCAGCTGGCGCGCCGTGAGGCCGCCGGGCTCCGGCGTGCCGGTCCCGGGTGCCATGCCGGGGTCGACGACGTCGACGTCGACGGACAGGAACACCGCGTCGCAGCCGTCCGTCGCGATCGCGGACGCCTCGTCGAGCACCGCGTCGAGGCCCTTGGCCACGACCTCGGTCATCTCGAACGACCGCATCCGCTGGTCGGCCATCCACTTCAGCGTCGGCGGCTCCGGCCAGTAGCCACGCAGGCCCACCTGGAGGAACCGGTCACCCCGGCAGGCGCCGGACTCCAGCAGTCGGCGCATCGGCTGACCGTGGCCGTAGAGGGAGCCGAACTCGATGTTGCCCGTGTCGGCGTGCGCGTCGAAGTGGATGACCGACACGTTGCCGAACCCGTGGTGGTTGGCGCATCCGGTGACGTCCGGCAGCGCGATCGTGTGGTCACCACCGAGCACGAACGGCAGCGCACCCGAGCGCGCGACGGTGGTGACCGCCTCCTCGAGCGCATGCAGGCTGGTCATCACGTCGCCGGAGTACATCTCGACGTCACCGGCGTCGACGACGCGCAGGTCCTGCAGCGCGTCGACCCGCAGGGCCAGGTGCGGTCGGGACCCGTCGTGGGGCAGGTAGTCGGTGCTGCGGATCGCCTGCGGCCCGAACCGGGTACCGGGACGGTGGGACGTTCCCCCGTCGAACGGCCCACCGAGGATGACCACGTCCGCGCCCGCGAACGAGGCGGGGTCGGCCAGGTCGCACGCCGGCACGCCGAGGAAGGTCACGTCCGGCCCGTACTGGGCTCCATAGCGCGTCACGGCCACAGTCTGCGCCATCAGCCGCTCGCCGGCAGCAGTGCCTCCACCTCCTGGAGGACCGTCCGGGCCTCCACGGCGGCCTGCTCGGGATCTGCCGACCGGATGGCGTGCAGGAGGCGAGCGTGGTCGACATACCTCTCGTCGTGCAGGCCGGGGGCGACCGAGGCGGCGATGCTCGACTCCAGGGCGGCGGAGAAGTCCCGGTAGAACTGCTCGAGCACGGGGTTGTGCGCGGCGGCCACCACGGCGACGTGGAAGTCGAGGTCCGTCTGCACGAAGGTCGGCAGGTCGTCCTGCTCCCAGGCCAGGTCGCGGGTGCGCAGTGCCTCCTCGAGGATGCGCAGGTCGCCCTCGGTCCGGCGGGACGCGGCGAGCACGGCCGCCTCGACGTCCAGTGCCCGCCGCACCTCCACCACATGGCGCGCGTCGGACGAGGCGAGGCCGCGCCGGAGCACGCCGGACAGGTCGCTCGTCGCGGTCACATAGCTCCCGTCGCCCTGGCGCACCTCGACCACCCCGGTGTGGCAGAGCGCCCGGACCGCCTCGCGGACGGTGCTGCGACCGACGCCCAGCATCTCGCCGAGCTCCTGCTCCGGCGGCAGGCGGGAGCCGACCGGCCACTCTCCGCTGGTGATCAGCTCCTGGACCTGCTCCACGACCTGGCCCACGAGTCCGCGGCGCTGCACGGTTCCCAGCGGCATCCGTCCTCCCGGTGCTCAAACAGCAGAACATCTGATGTCTGTTAGCGTAGCGGCACGATGACGAGGGTGGACAGCCGCGCGGCGCAGACGGCAGGAACCGGCCGTCGGGACGGCCTGGTGCTGCTGCTCGCGGTGCTCCTCGTGGCCGCGAACATGCGTGCCGCGCTCGGCGGGATCGGCCCGGTCCTCGACCGGGTCCAGGCCGGCACCGGGATGTCGGCCACGCTCGCCGGCCTCGTGACCACCCTCCCGGTCCTCAGCTTCGCCGCGATCGGTGGCACCGGCCCGTGGCTCGCCCGGCGGTGGGGCGTCGAGCGGGCGATCGGGGTCTCCACGCTCCTGCTCGGGGTGGCGCAGTTCGGCCGGGTCCTCGACGGGGCGTGGGTGTTCCTCGTCGGCACCGCCGCCGCCTGCGCCGGGATCGCCGTCGTCAACGTGCTGCTCCCCGTGGTCATGAAGCAGCGCTTCCCGCACCGGATCGGGAGTGCCACCGGGCTCTACACCGCATCGCTCAACCTGTTCTCGGCACTTGCGGCCGCCACCACGGCGCCGGTCGCCGACGCCGTCGACTGGCGCTGGTCCCTCGGCTGCTGGGGCATCCTCGCCATCGTCGCCGTCGCCGTGTGGGAGCCGGTGGTCCGCCGGCACCCTGCGCCCGTGACACCCCGGGGCGTGCAGGTGGCCCCCGAGCCGGAGGCACCCGATGTCCGGGCCGCCGCCGGGCCCACCGAGGCGCCGCGCGCCCTGTGGCGGCACCCGATCGCTTGGGGTGTCGCGGTCTTCTTCGGCATGCAGTCGTTGCTCGCGTACACCACGATGGGCTGGCTCCCGGCGATCTACCGCGATGCCGGCCTCGACTCGACCACGGCGGGCCTGCTCCTTGCGCTGGCCATCGTCATCGGTGTCCCGGTCGCCTACGTCGTGCCGACCCTCGCGGGGCGACGGCTCGACCAGCGGGCGTGGGCGGTCGGGCTGACCGCCAGCTCCGCCGCCGGCGTCGTGGGTCTGATCCTGCTCCCCGCGCAGCTCGCGGTGCTGTGGGCGGTGCTCATCGGCGTGGGACAGGGCTCGTTCCCGTTGGCGCTGGCGCTGTTCGGGTTCCGCACCCGGGACCACCACCGCACCGCCGCGCTGAGCGCCTTCGGGCAGAGCGTCGGCTACCTGCTCGCCGCGATCGGCCCCTTCGGGGTGGGCGTCCTGCACGACGTGACCGGCGGCTGGACGGCACCGCTGCTGCTCGGGCTGGGGGCGATGGTGGTGCAGGCGTCGGCCGGCCTGGTCGCCGGGCGCCCCGTCCGCCTCTGACCGCTCGGGCGCCTCACTCCGTGCCGGGCTGGGACCTCTCGCCGTGGGCGGCCTCGTCCTGAGCCGACTCGTCCGGAACCGCTGGGTCCTGCGGCGCCAGGGCCTCGGCAGCCGTCCGGCTCCGCTCCGCGGCCTCCGCGTTGCCCGCCTGGTCGTGCAGGTCCGCGGCGCGCCGGTACTCCCGGACGGCGTCCTCCGGCCGCTGACCGTGGAACAGGGCGGTGCCGGCGAGGAACGCGGCCTCGGCGGCCATGTCGGTGCTGTCGAGCTCACCGAAACGCTGCTCGGCCGAGCGTGCCAGCTCGACGGCCCGGTCGACGTTGCCGGCCTGCCCGCCGAGGACCGCGAGGTTGAACTCGGCCTCGGCGAGCGTCGGCAGCACCGACGCGTCCTCGCCCACGAGGGGCAGCAGTGCCTCGCGGGCCTGCTCGAACTCGGCCGCCGCTGCGTCCCGGCGCTCGAGCTGCAGGGACAACGAGCCGACCTCGTGGTGGACGAGACCCCGCAGCCGGCCGTCCTGACGAACATCCTTCAGGCGCAGCACGTCCCGCAGGGCCGACCAGGCCTCCTCGACCAGGCCGCGCTGCCGCAGGAGGGAGGAGTGGACCGAGACGACCTCCTCGAGGTGCGGGACGGTGAGCGGCTCCGGGCCGGTGCCGCTGGAGAAGAAGGAGGACGACGACTGCCGGCTCGCCGCCTCGCCCAGGACGGTGTCGAGCGCGTGCAGCGCCTCGTCCTGCTGGCCGAGCCGGTGGTGCAGCAGGCCGAGTGCGACCAGGCACTCGGTCATCGGCTGGCCGGCGTCGAGGTGCAGCTGCTCCTGCGCCTCGGCGAACAGGTCGAGGGCGCCGGTGTAGAGCTGCACCGCGGCCTCGTCCCCCCGCCCGTCGGCGATGCGCGCGCGGGCCCAGTGGCTGCGGGCGGCACCGTCCGGTGACCCGGCGGCGGCGAACGCCTCACCGGCCCGGACCAGCGTCCGCTCCGCGTCCTCGTCCCGCCCCTGCTGGTGCTGGAGTATGCCGAGTGCGTGCGTCGCGCGCGCCGCCCCCAGTCGGTCGCCCGCGCCGGCGAAGCCGTCCGCGGCGGCCCGGTAGGCCTTCTCGGCCGCGCTGACGTCCCCCCGCTCGGCGTGCCAGTCCGCCATCCGGTGCTCGGTGAGCGCCTCGATGATGAGGCGGTCCTCGTCGGTCGCTCCGGTGGGCCGGGGCTGCTCGCCGTCGTTGTCCACGGGGGCAGTAAACCGCAGACGGTCCCGGTCGGCGACGTCGACCCGGGGTGCTCCGCACCGGTCAGTCCGGGCGGTGAAGACCCCAGGGCACGCCCTCGCCGGCGGTCCCACCGACCACTCCCCGGGGGCCGCCCGATGGCGTCCCGGTCGCGGGCCTCCACCCACTCCAGCTCCTCGCGCAGCTCGTGCGCGTGCCGGATCCACGGATCCGGGATGTCCACCCACGCGGTCTCGATCGCGTCCGGGACCTTCAACACCTCGCCCAGCGGTGGTCCCGGCTCGTGGAAGCGGGCAGGCTCCTCGATCGCCGCGCACTCGACCGCTCGGCCCAGCTGCTCCAGCGGGGAGCCATCCAGGTTGCCCACGTATCCCCACCACGGCAGCCCGCCCCGCTCGATGAGCGTGCCGAGCGGGTGCACGAAGGGCCCCGGGCAGATCCAGCGCCGGTCCGCCGTGGGGTGGCGGGCGCGCAGCGTGAGCCAGTGGCCGTCATACAGCACGAGCAGGGCGACGAAGGCGCCACCGGGCAGCCGGGCCACGCGCGGTGACCGCAACAGCCCGTTGCGCACCGCGATCTCCGGGTGGCGGGCGGTGGTCACCCCCTCGCGCACCGCCCAGTCGACCACCTCCTCCAGCTCCATCGGGCGTCCCTCGGCGGTGACCTGCTGCGCGCACCGCTCTCCCACCGTCTGCCGTCGAATCCCTGTGGTTCCCATGGCCCCAGCCTGCCGGTGACGCGTTCTGTTGCCGCAGAAGTTGTCCACAGGGTCGGGTGACTCGCGGCGGGTGCGAGGATGGGAACCCCATGGCTGCCACGACCCTGACCGACCGACTTGCCGAGACCGGTGCCGAGCCGACTCCCGACGCCCTGTATGACGGATTCGTCGCCTGGGCGGCCGAGCAGGGCCTCACCCTCTACCCGCACCAGGAGGAGGCGCTGCTGGAGCTGGTCAGCGGCGCCAACGTGATCCTGTCGACGCCGACCGGCTCGGGGAAGAGCCTGGTCGCCACCGGCGCGCACTGGTTCGCGATGGCACAGGGGCAGCGGACGTTCTACACCGCGCCGATCAAGGCGCTCGTGTCGGAGAAGTTCTTCGCCCTCTGCGCGACGTTCGGCGCGGAGAACGTCGGGATGATGACCGGTGACGCCGCCGTGAACCCGGACGCGCCGATCGTCTGCTGCACTGCCGAGGTCCTGGCCAACGTGGCGCTGCGGGAGGGGCCGGACGCCGACATCGGCCAGGTCGTCATGGACGAGTTCCACTTCTACGCCGAGCCGGACCGCGGGTGGGCCTGGCAGGTGCCGCTGCTCGAGCTGCCGAAGGC
>DASSKF010000251.1:0-8312 GCA_035690725.1 Segeticoccus sp. | reverse complement strand
GGGATCCAGGCGCTCGAGCCGGCCTACGTGACCAACCGTCAGATCGAGTCGGCCCGTATCGCCATGACCCGCTACATCAAGCGCGGCGGCAAGGTGTGGATCAACATCTACCCGGACCGCCCGCTGACCAAGAAGCCGGCGGAGACCCGGATGGGTTCCGGCAAGGGCTCACCCGAGTGGTGGGTGGCCAACGTCAAGCCCGGACGGGTCATGTTCGAGCTGTCCGGTGTGTCGGAGGACGTCGCTCGCGAGGCGATGCGACTGGCCATGCACAAGCTGCCGATGAAATGCCGCTTCGTGCAGCGTGAGGGTGGTGAGTACTGATGGCAGTCGGTTCCAAGGACCTGGCTCCCGAGCAGTTGCGTGAGATGGACGAGGACCGCCTCGTCGACGAGCTGCGCAAGGCCAAGGAGGAGCTGTTCAACCTCCGCTTCCAGTCGGCCACCGGCCAGCTGGAGAACCACGGCCGGCTGCGCGCCGTCCGCAAGGACATCGCCCGCATCTACACCGTGATGCGCGAGCGCGAGCTGAACATCGGCGTGGCGCCCGCCGCCGGCCAGGAGGCGCAGTCATGAGCGAGAACCAGCAGGAGCAGAGTGTGGCAACGCAGACCGCGTCCGAGTCGCCGTCGACCGAGCGCAACTACCGCAAGACGCTGCAGGGCTACGTCGTCAGCGACAAGATGGACAAGACCGTCGTCGTCGAGGTCGAGGACCGGGTCAAGCACGCGCTCTACGGCAAGGTCATGCGGCGCACCACCAAGGTGAAGGCCCACGACGAGCAGAACAGCGCCGGCGTCGGCGACCGGGTCGTCCTCATGGAGACCCGACCGCTGTCCGCCACGAAGCGCTGGCGCATCGTCGAGATCCTCGAGAAGGCCAAGTAACGAACCACCCAGAAGTTCGGCCAGGCTCCGCGCCGGCACCCACGGCGCGGAGAACCAGCACGACGACAGGAGTTAGACAGTGATCCAGCAGGAGTCGCGACTGCGCGTCGCCGACAACACGGGTGCGAAGGAGATCCTCTGCATCCGGGTGCTCGGTGGCTCGGGTCGTCGGTACGCCGGCATCGGCGACGTCGTCGTCGCCACCGTGAAGGACGCGATCCCCGGTGGCAACGTCAAGCGCGGCGACGTCGTCAAGGCCGTGGTCGTGCGCACCGCCAAGGAGCGGCGGCGCCCCGACGGCAGCTACATCCGCTTCGACGAGAACGCCGCGGTGATCCTCAAGAACGACGGCGACCCGCGCGGGACGCGCATCTTCGGCCCGGTCGGCCGGGAGCTGCGCGACAAGCGGTTCATGAAGATCATCTCGCTGGCTCCGGAGGTGCTCTGACATGGCACGTACCGCACGAATGAAGATCAAGAAGGGCGACACGGTCCAGCTGATGACCGGTCGCCACCAGAAGAACGGCGGCGACCGCGGCAAGCAGGGCAAGGTCATCGCGGTGTACCCCGAGGCGCAGCGCGTGCTGGTCGAGGGCATCAACCGGATCACCAAGCACACCCGCGCCAGCCAGACCGGTGCCGGCGGCATCGTGACCCAGGAGGCACCGGTGCACGTCAGCAACGTGGCCATCGTCGACCCGGAGACCAAGAAGCCGACCCGTGTGCGCACCCGCGTCGAGGACGTGGAGCGCGACGGCCGGCAGAAGGCTTCCCGCGTCCGCGTGGCCGTGCGCTCAGGTAAGGACCTCTGACGATGACGACAACGACCACCGAGTACCCGACGCCCCGCCTCAAGCAGCGCTACCGCGACGAGATCAAGGCCGCGATGCAGCAGGAGTTCGGCCACAGCAACGTCATGGAGGTGCCCACGGTCACCAAGGTGATCGTCAACATGGGCGTCGGCGAGGCGGCCCGCGACTCCAAGCTCATCGAGGGCGCCGTGCGCGACCTCGCGACGATCACCGGCCAGAAGCCGGTCGTGACCCGCGCGCGCAAGTCGATCGCCCAGTTCAAGCTGCGCGAGGGCATGCCGATCGGCGCCCACGCGACACTGCGGGGCGACCGGATGTGGGAGTTCCTCGACCGGCTCCTGTCGATCGCCCTCCCGCGCATCCGCGACTTCCGCGGGCTGTCCCCGAAGCAGTTCGACGGCCGCGGCAACTACACCTTCGGTCTCAGCGAGCAGTCCGTGTTCTACGAGATCGACCAAGACAAGATCGACCGCGTCCGTGGCATGGACATCACCGTCGTCACGACCGCGACCAACGACGACGAGGGACGGGCGCTGCTGCGTCGCCTCGGGTTCCCGTTCAAGGAGAGCTGACCGTGGCCAAGACCGCACTGATCAACAAGGCCAACGCCAAGCCGAAGTTCAAGGTCCGCGCCTACACCCGCTGCCAGCGGTGTGGCCGGCCCCACTCGGTCTACCGCAAGTTCGGGCTGTGCCGGATCTGCCTGCGCGAGATGGCGCACGCCGGTGAGCTGCCCGGGGTGACCAAGAGCAGTTGGTAAGCCCAGCCACGACGACACGAGACAGAACTCGCTACACCACAGGTCGGCCCGGCACAGGTCCGGCTGAAACCAGGGTGAGAAAGGGCGGAGAAGCCCAATGACCATGACCGACCCGATTGCGGACATGCTGACCCGCGTGCGCAACGCCAACTCGGCGCACCACGACGACGTCGCCATGCCGTTCTCGAAGCTCAAGTCCCACATCGCGGAGATCCTCCAGGCCGAGGGGTACATCGCCGGGTGGGACGTCAGCGACGCCGACGTGGGCCAGACGCTGACCATCACGCTGAAGTACGGCCCCAACCGCGAGCGCTCCATCGCCGGCGTGCGCCGGGTGTCCAAGCCCGGCCTGCGCGTCTACGCCAAGTCCACCAACCTGCCCAGGGTGCTCGGTGGCCTCGGTGTGGCGATCATCTCCACGTCGTCGGGGCTGCTCACCGACAAGCAGGCCGCGAACAAGGGTGTGGGCGGGGAAGTCCTCGCCTACGTCTGGTAACGGAAGAGGAGGAGGACCCATGTCCCGTATCGGACGACTTCCCGTCTCCGTGCCGAGCGGCGTCGACGTGACCATCGACGGCCGGGCCGTCACCGTCAAGGGCCCCAAGGGCGAGCTGGGCCACACCGTGGCCGAGCCGATCACCGTCGGCAAGGGCGAGGACGGCTCGATCGAGGTGGCGCGCCCGGACGACGAGCGGGAGTCCCGCTCGCTGCACGGCCTGACGCGCAGCCTCATCAACAACATGGTGGTCGGCGTCACCAACGGCTACGAGAAGAAGATGGAGATCCACGGCACCGGGTACCGCGTCGTGGCCAAGGGCAGCGACCTGGAGTTCGCGCTCGGCTACAGCCACCCGGTCCTCGTCAAGGCCCCCGAGGGCATCACGTTCGCCGTCGAGAACCCGACCCGCTTCTCGGTGCAGGGCATCGACAAGCAGCAGGTCGGCGAGGTCGCCGCGAACATCCGCAAGCTGCGCCGCCCCGACCCGTACAAGGGCAAGGGCGTGCGCTACGCCGGCGAGCAGATCCGCCGCAAGGTCGGGAAGGCTGGTAAGTAAGCCATGGCAATGATCGTCAAGCGCGCCAAGGGCAAGGCCGCTGCCCGCGGCCGCCGCCACCTGCGCGTCCGCAAGCGGGTGACCGGCACCGCGCAGCGTCCGCGCCTCGTGGTGTCGCGCTCGAGCCGGCACGTCTTCGTGCAGGTCGTGGACGACACCCTGGGCACGACGCTGGCATCGGCCTCGACGATGGAGGCGGACCTGCGCTCGTTCGAGGGTGACAAGACCGCCAAGGCGCACCGCGTCGGCGAGCTGGTCGCCGAGCGGGCCAAGGGCGCCGGTATCGAGGCCGTCGTGTTCGACCGGGGCGGGAACCGCTACCAGGGTCGCGTCGCCGCGATCGCCGACGGCGCCCGGGAGGGTGGTCTGTCGCTGTGAGCGCGCGCAACCTGAGTCAGGGGCGACGTCGCAGGAGCCCCGAGATTGCTCTGACAGTCTTTGAAGAGAGGTACGTCTGATGGCTGGACCACAGCGCCGAGGCACCGGCTCGGGTGCCAGCGAGCGCGGCGGCAACGACCGTCGCGACCGCCGGGACCGTCGCGACAACCGGCGCGACTCCGGCGAGAAGAACCAGTACGAAGAGCGTGTCGTCACCATCAACCGCGTCGCCAAGGTGGTCAAGGGTGGCCGGCGCTTCAGCTTCACCGCGCTCGTCGTCGTCGGTGACGGCGACGGCACGGTGGGTGTCGGCTACGGCAAGGCCAAGGAGGTCCCGGCCGCGATCGCCAAGGGTGTCGAGGAGGCCAAGAAGAACTTCTTCAAGGTCCCGCGCATCCAGGGCACCATCCCGCACCCGGTGCAGGGTGAGGCGGCAGCCGGTGTCGTCCTGCTCCGCCCGGCCTCGCCCGGTACCGGTGTCATCGCCGGTGGCCCGGTGCGCGCCGTCCTGGAGTGCGCCGGCATCCACGACGTGCTGTCCAAGTCGCTCGGCTCGGACAACGCGATCAACATCGTCCACGCGACGGTGGAGGCCCTGCGCGGCCTGGAGCGGCCGGAGGCCGTCGCCGCCCGCCGCGGCCTGCCGCTCGAGGACGTGGCCCCGGCCGCGCTGCTGCGCGCCCGTGCGGCGGGGGCGGGTGCCTGATGGCCCAGCTCAAGGTGACCCAGACCCGTTCGGAGATCGGGGGCAGCAGCCAGCAGCGGGACACGCTGCGCTCCCTCGGTCTGAAGCGCATCGGCGACTCCGTCGTCAAGGAGGACCGCCCCGAGTTCCGGGGCATGGTCCGTGCGGTCGCGCACCTCGTGGCCGTTGAGGAGGTTGACTGACCATGGCTGACAACGCCAGTCGTGCGGCGGGCGAGGCGGCAGAGCGCGTCCAGGGCTCGGCCCTGAAGGTGCACCACCTGCGTCCCGCCCCCGGCGCCCACACCCGGAAGACCCGCGTCGGTCGCGGTGAGGGCAGCAAGGGCAAGACCGCCGGGCGCGGCACCAAGGGCACCAAGGCCCGCTACCAGGTGCCGGCGAGCTTCGAGGGCGGGCAGACGCCGATCCACATGCGCCTGCCGAAGCTGCGGGGCTTCCACAACCGCTTCCGCACCGAGTACCAGGTGGTCAACGTCGAGAAGCTCGGCGCCCTCTACCCGGAGGGCGGCGAGGTGACCGTCGAGGACCTCGTGGCCAAGGGCGCCGTCCGTGACAGCGGTCCGGTCAAGGTGCTCGGCACCGGCGAGATCACGGTGAAGCTCAGCGTCACCGCCCACAAGTTCTCGTCCTCGGCGAAGAGCAAGATCGAGGCGGCCGGGGGCTCGGTCACCGAGCTCTGAGCACGACTCGAGCCCGAGGCGTGCACCTGCTGCGCGAGCGCCCCGAGGTGCCGGTCCGCGGGACCAGCACCTCGGGGCGCCGTCGCAACAGGTATCGTCTCCCCGGACCCCGGGCCCATCCGTGCCCGGACACATGTGCGCAACCCGGGCCGCGCCCGCTGACCGCCACCGCGGCGCCGGCGTGAGCCCTCCCAGGAGGATCAGTGCTCACCGCTTTCGCCCGTGCGTTCAAGACGCCGGACCTGCGCAAGAAGCTGCTGTTCACGATCGCGATTCTCGCGGTCTTCCGCCTGGGCGGGCACATCCCGACGCCGGGCATCAGCTACGGCGCGGTGCAGCGCTGCCAGAACGTCAGTGACCAGACCGGCGGCGTGCTGGGCCTGGTGAACCTGTTCAGCGGCGGTGCGCTGCTGCAGCTGTCGATCTTCGCGCTGGGCATCATGCCCTACATCACCGCGAGCATCATCGTGCAGTTGCTCACCGTGGTCATCCCCAAGTTCGAGGAGCTGAAGAAGGAGGGGCAGGCCGGCCAGACGAAGATGACGCAGTACACGCGCTACCTGACGATCGGGCTGGCCGTGCTGCAGTCCTCGACCCTCGTCACCTTCGCGCGCAACCCCGAGCAGCTGTTCGGTGCCGGCTGCACCTCGATCATGCCGGACGAGGGCATCCCGGTGATCCTCATGATGGTGCTCACGATGACCGCCGGCACCGGCGTCATCATGTGGCTGGGTGAGCTGGTCACCGAGCGGGGCGTCGGCAACGGCATGTCGCTGCTGATCTTCACCTCGATCGCCGCGCAGTTCCCGGGATCGCTGTGGCAGATCAAGGACCGCGGCTGGGGCACCTTCGCGCTGGTGATCCTGGTCGGCCTGGTGATCATCGGCATCGTCGTCTTCGTGGAGCAGAGCCAGCGCCGCATCCCGGTGCAGTACGCCAAGCGGATGGTCGGCCGGCGGATGTTCGGCGGCACCACGACCTACATCCCGCTCAAGGTCAACATGGCGAACGTGATCCCGATCATCTTCGCCTCGTCGATGCTGCAGATCCCGCTGCTGATGGCCCAGTTCAACCGCGGCCCGGCCAACGAGAAGCCGGCGGGCTGGGTGGCGTGGATCGAGAACCACCTCGGCCTCGGCGGTGCGGACCCGGTCTACATGATCGTCTACACGGTCCTGATCATCTTCTTCACGTTCTTCTACGTGTCGGTGACCTTCAACCCGACCGAGACGGCCGACAACATGAAGCGCTACGGCGGCTTCATCCCCGGCATCCGGGCCGGCCGCCCGACCGCGGAGTACCTCGACTACGTGCTGACCCGGATCACGGTCCCCGGCTCGATCTACCTGGCGATCCTGTCGCTGATCCCGCTCGTCGCCTACGCCCTCATCGGCGTCAACCAGAACTTCCCCTTCGGCGGTGCCTCTATCATCATCATCGTCGGGGTGGGGTTGGAGACGGTGAAGCAGATCGAGTCCCAGCTCCAGCAGCGCCACTACGAAGGGTTCCTCCGCTAAATGCGTCTGATCATCCTGGGTCCGCCCGGTGCCGGCAAGGGCACGCAGGCCGCGCGCGTGGCCGACGCGCACGGGATCCCCGCCGTCTCCACGGGCGACATCTTCCGCAGCAACATCAAGAACGGCACCGAGCTGGGCAACCAGGTCAAGGCGATCCTCGATGCCGGCAAGTACGTCCCCGACGAGGTCACCAACGCGATCGTGCGGGACCGGCTGGAGCAGGCGGACGCCCGGCAGGGCTTCCTGCTCGACGGCTACCCCCGCACCACCGCCCAGGTCGAGGAGCTCGACCGGATGCTGGCCGAGCAGGGGCACGAGCTCGACGCCGTCCTCGAGCTGACGGTGGACGCCGAGGAGGTCGTCCAGCGGCTGCTCAAGCGGGCGCGGACGGAGGGACGGACGGACGACACCGAGGAGGTCATCCGGCACCGGCAGGAGGTCTACGTCGAGGAGACCGCGCCGCTGGCCCAGCTCTACGACGAGCGCGGGCTGCTGCGCCGCGTCGACGGCATGGGTGACGTCGACGAGGTGACCGCACGCATCGAGCAGGCCCTCGGCGGGTCGCCGGCCACCGGAGCCTGAGGCAGGGCCCGTCGTGTTCGGCCGCGGTCGCATCGCCACCAAGACGCCGGAGCAGGTCCGCCTCATGCGCCGGGCCGGCCTGCTCGTCGGCGAGACGCTCGAGCTGCTGCGCCGGGAGGTCAAGGCCGGTATGACGACCGGTTCCCTGGACGCGCTCGCCGAGGACTTCATCCGGGGGCACGACGGCACCCCGTCCTTCCTCGGCTACCACGGCTTCACCGGCACGATCTGCGTGAGCGTCAACGACCAGGTGGTGCACGGCATACCGGGGCCGCTGGAGCTGCGCGAGGGCGACCTGGTCTCCATCGACTGCGGGGCGATCGTCGCCGGCTGGCACGGCGACGCGGCCCTGTCGCTCATCGTCGGGGGCCGGGATGCCGGCGCTGCGGACGACGTCGCGCTCATCGACGCCACGGAGGCCTCGATGTGGGCCGGGATCGCGGCGCTCGCCGACGGCCGGCCGCTCTACGACGTCGGCGCCGCCGTCGAGGACAGCATCGAGCACTCGGCCGAGCGGGACGGACGCGGCTACGGCATCGTCGAGGACTACGTCGGCCACGGGATCGGCACCGAGATGCACCAGGACCCGCAGGTGCCCAACTACCGGGTGCGGGACCGCGGCCCCGCCGTGAAGGTGGGCACGACGGTCGCCATCGAGCCGATGGTCACCCTCGGCAGCGCGGAGACCCACGTGCTGCAGGACGAGTGGACGGTCGTCACCACCGACGGCTCCCGCGCCGCCCACTGGGAGAACTCGGTGGCCGTCACCGACACCGGCCTGTGGGTGCTCACGGCGCTCGACGGGGGCGAGGAGCGGCTGTCCGCCCTCGGGGCGGCATACGGGCCGTTGGCCTGACGACGACGGAGCGAGCTCCCACAGGCACCCTGACCTGCGCCGATTTCTCCACCGGCGGGGTGATGCCGTAGTGTTGGCTCT
>DASSKF010000250.1:0-4917 GCA_035690725.1 Segeticoccus sp. | reverse complement strand
TTTCAGCCACAGCTCGGAGGTCTGGTGCTGGATGATGAACAGCATCTCGTCGTGCTGCGGCGGCTGGCTGATCGGGTGCTGGGCACCGAGGACCTCGTCGAGGTGCAGGTAGTCGCCGTAGGACATGGCGGTGCGGAAGTCGCGCTGTATGCCGTCCTCGAGCTGACGAGCACCGGGATCTGTTGCCACGTGGCCTCCTTCGCGACCTCTGCGGTGAGGTTGACAGGGTAACGGCCGCCCACCGCCCGGGGCGCGCAGTGTCGTCTGCGCGACGTCCGGTGGCCCGGGAACGACTGGGTGGTGTCCCCGATGCGGTGACCGCTCACGGCGCCCTAGCGTCGGCGGTGAGCGGCACCGCCCTGCCGCTCGGGCCGGCCCACCCAGCACGGGCGGCAGGAGGTGCTCGCCATGCCCGAGACCGAACCGTTGCCCTGCGAGCTCAGCGCGTGCCCGCTGTGCGGCCAGGCCGCCGAGGTGGTCTGGCGTGCCGACCTCCCCTCGACGGACGGTCCCCTGCCGCACGTGAAGATCCAGTGCGTCCAGCGCCACTGGTTCGTGGGGCCGGAGCAGACGCTGGCACCGCGCCCGGAACGCGTCGACGGTGCGCTCGCGGTCGGGTGAGCCGGCGGGTCGAGGGGCGGGTCGCCGAAGGCACGACCCACAGCGGCCGCCCGACTGCCCGACCTGGAGGAGTCGGCCCGCTCGTGCCCACGCCCGGCTCGGTGTCACCATCGTTGTCCGCCGGCTGCTCCGGGACTGCGCGACCCTCGCCGTCCTCGCCTGCGCCGTCGTCGCCACGGCGCCGAACCTCCTCGAGTTCCTGGCGGCCCATGTCCTGGTCGGCCTCGCGTTCTCTGGGCTGCTCTCCGCCGGCTTCGCCGGTGTCGCGGCTCTTTCCGCACGAGCGCCGGGCACGGGCGCCCGGGCTCGTTGCCGGTGCGAACGCCGGTGCCTGGATCGTCGTCAGTCCGTTGGCCGGCGCGCTGACGGCTGAGCTGGGCTGGCGGGTGGCTGAAGCCGTCCCCGCAGCCATCGCCCTCGCGGCGCTGCTGACCTTCAACGGTGCGTTCTTCATCGAGGTCCTCGGCCTGCACGAGACCGGGGCGGGGATGCTGCTGGCGGTGCGACCGGCGGCATACCTCGTGGCCTCGACGGGCGGAGTCGCGCTGGTGCACCTGGCTTCGCAGCGGGTCGTGGTCGCCGCCTCGGCCGGGCGATGGGGGTCGCGCTCCCGGCGCTGCTCACGCGTGCCGAGTGGGTGACGGCTCAGGACGTGGCCGTCGCCGAACCCTTCCGCAGCCGCAGGCCGAGTAGCGCGGCCACCAGCAGCGTGACCCCGGCGACGAGCAGGACGCCCGCGGCGCCCAGCGAGCCGTCGGTCCAGTCGGACAGCGCCTCGGGGACGCCGATGGTGGCCGCGACCACCGCGAGGGCGAGGTAGGGCCAGGACCGGCGAGCCACGTACACGGCGAACCCGGCTGCGGCGGCGGCCAGCGTGAGCAGGTAGCCGACCCACTCGTGGGAGGAGGCCAGCGGCAGCTGGGCGCCGACGAGGACCGACGCCGCACCCAGCGTCACCCCCACCACCTGCTCCCGCCAGACGTCGCGCTCGGCGAGAACCATCCACAGCACGCCGACGACGACGTAGCCCAGGCCGATGGCCAGCGCGTGGCCCTGCCCGACACCGTCGAGCACGGTGGGCACGATCCACGCCAGTCCGGCCGCGACCCCCAGCTGACCCACCGCGGACGGCGCCAGCACGTAGCCGGCGCCGCTGAGCACCATGAGTGCCAGCCCCACACCCAGCCCGATCACCCAGTCGGCCGGCTCGGTGGGCCGCACGTCGACCATCCAGACACCGACGGCGCCCGCCGCGGACACCGCGGCGCCGGTCAGCAACACGCTGCCGAGTCGCCGGCGGGTCGGGCTGAGGAAGGTGTGGTCCCCCGGCTGCGGTCCACGAGCGAGGACCGTGACCAGGCCGGCGACCGCGAGCAGGGCGGCGACGCCGACGAGGACGCCGACCCGGCCGGTCGCGCCCAGGTCGCCCCACTGGTCGGCGACGAGGAGCGTCGCCGCGGCGAGCAGCAGGCATCCACCGACATAGCCGGCGACCTCCGCGAGCCGACGGCGCAGTGGTCCGGCGGGGGCGTCCCGCTCGGCCAGCACTCCCGAGACGATGTCCGCCGCGCGCTGTTCGCCGCTCGCGGGGATCAGCCCCTCCCGGAGGAGCGCCGCCACCACCCGTTCCGCGGGCGTGGGCGCGTTGCCCGCGGGGGCGGGCGGACTGCTCAGGGGTGTCGGGGACATGGCGACCTCCTCGGGCCGGCGCACCAGCGTGTGTGCTGATCGTGCGTCCCCGGCACGGGGGCCACAAGGGACGAAGTACCTACTCGCCTGCGCCGCCGGTACTCAGCCGGCCTCACCCCTGCGGGCGGCATGACTCAGCCCGGCAGGTCCAGGGCCTTGGCCAGCAGCTCGTAGGACCGCAGCCGCGGCTCCGGGCGAGCGTTGCTCGCGACGATCACCTCGTCGGCGTCGGCGTGCCGGGCGAAGTCGGTCACCTGCTCGCCGACGGTCTCCACCGTCCCGACCGCCGAATAGGTCGCCATGGCCCGGACCTGCTGGCCGCCCGGTGAGGCGAGCACCGTGTCGACCTCCTCGTCCGACAGGGGCTGGTCCCGCGCCACGAGACGGCGCACGTTGGACCGGAGCACGGCCGTGTGCAGCTCGCGCGCCTCCTCCTCGGTGTCCGCGGCGAAGACGTTCATCCCGGCGATGACGTACGGCTCGGGGTGTCGCTCGGACGGCTGGTACTCCGTGCGGTAGGTCCGCACGGCGTCCTCGAGGGCGGCCGGCGCGAAGTGCGACGCGAAGGAGTACGGCACCCCAAGGGCGGCGGCCAGCTTCGCCCCGAAGAGCGAGGAGCCGAGGATGTAGATCGGCACGTCGGTGTCGGTGCCCGGCGTCGCGCGGACCGCCTGGCCGGGCTGCAGCGGTCCGAGGTAGGCCTGCAGCTCGAGCACGTCCTGGGGGAAGTACTCCGCCGCGGAGGGGTCGCGCCGCAGCGCGCGCAGCATCGCCTGGTCGCCGCCGGGGGCACGGCCGAGACCGAGGTCGATTCGTCCCGGGTAGAGCGTCTCGAGCGTGCCGAACTGCTCGGCGATCACCAGCGGCGAGTGGTTCGGGAGCATGATGCCGCCGGCGCCGACGCGGAGGGTCGAGGTGCGCCCGGCGACGTGGCCGATCAGCACCGCGGTCGCCGACGACGCGATCGTGGGCATGTTGTGGTGCTCGGCGAACCAGTAGCGGCGATAGCCCCACTCCTCCGCGCGCTGGGCGAGCTCGACCGAGGCGTCGAGGGTGTCCCGCACCGATCCGCCGCGGCGGACGGTGGCGAGGTCGAGGATCGAGACGGGGACGGACACGGTGCTCCTCGGAACGCGTTGACTGGCTTCACGCGCAGTCAACCACCCGCGCATTCGCTGGCACCACGACGGGTCCCGACGCGCCGTCACTCACTCTCCTGCGACCGGCGGTCGATGATCTCCACGAGGCCGGAGGGGAACCGGTGCACCTCCTGTGGCCAGTCCAGCGTGACGGCGAGTCGACCCGCCCAGTAGCGCGCGGCCTCGTCGTCAGGGACATCCACGACGGTGAACCCGCCGAGGTGCTCCTTGGTCTCGACGTACGGCCCGTCGGTGAAGACCGGCTCTCCGTCCTCGTTCACGACGCTGCAGACCGCCGTCGAGGCGTCGATCCCGCCGTCGGCGAACACGAAGACGCCGGCCTGCCTCATCTCCTCGAGCACGGCCTGCGAGGCCTCGCTCTTCCTGCGCAGCTCCTCCGGTGCCTGCTCGGGCACCCACTCGTCGTTGAACGCGATCAGATACGTCGCCACGGTCGTCTCCTCTCCTCGAACGAGGGCCAGCTCTTGGCTCTCGGGTGTGGGCCCGGACGGTCCCACACCCACGCCACGAACGGCCGCACCCAGATACGACACATCCTCGGCGATCTCACCCGGCGTGATGGGCTGTGACCTCGCGCGGTGGCGTGGGGTTCGCTGTCGTGGCTCGAGCGGGGCGCCCGGGGGCCCGGCCGGCCGGAAGGACGACCGCGGGGATGACGGCGGCGACCGTGATGCCGATGGCCCACCAGAACGCGCCCCGGAAGGCGGCGGTGGCACCGTGGGCGAGGAGGGACTGGAGGGCGACGGCCACGACCGCGGTCCCGAACGAGGCGCCCACTTGCTGGGTGATGCGGGTGTTCATGCTGGCGTGCGAAATGCCCGTCGGTGGTATGTCCTGGTAGGCGACCGACATCGGCGGGATCAGCACCGGCGGTGAAGAGGACCGCCGAGGCGCTGCCGAGGGAGCGTAGGCGCAGGAGACGGATGTCGACGATCGGCTGGTGCCGGCCGGGTCGCGAGGCCCCGCCGCGCCCACGAGCGCGGTGAGATCGATCTGGAACGCATCCCGCGGGCCGTACTCGCGATGCCGTTCGACCTGGTGCGCCACGACCTGCTCATGACCCTGAAGCCCCTGGAGCCAGCACGCATCCGCTCGATCGTCGACGACATGCTCCTGCCCCTGGTCCGGAGCCATGAGAACGACCTCTGACGACGGTGCCGCTCGGGGCACCGTCGGTATCTTGGCTCACCCTGCGGGCACGCCGGGGGTGCGCCGAAGCGACTGAGTGGTGAACCACCATGACGAAACCCCGCCCGGTCTCCAGCGTCTTCCTGGTGGGGCGGGGTGTCCGAAGAGTGGAGCTGAGGGGATTCGAACCCCTGACCTTCTCGTTGCGAAGGCCTCGCCGCCGCGCGTCCCGGCCTACGGCCACGTGCACCCGGTGCGTCGACTGGCCCTCTCGGAAGGCCGGGGGTGCGCGCGGGGTGCGCACTCCAGGGGGTGGTCA
>DASSKF010000249.1:0-19218 GCA_035690725.1 Segeticoccus sp. | reverse complement strand
CCTGGACTGACTCCCTCCGTCTCCCGCTCCGGCTCCGCCCGCTCCGCCTCCTCCCGCACCGCTCCTCCCGCACCGCCTCCTCCCGCACCGCCTCCTCCCCGCTCCCACTTCGCCGAGGTGCTCGTTGTTGCAGGCGACACGCCGTGCGGGGGTGCAACAACGAGCACCTCGGCGAGGGGGAGGCGGCGGAGAAGGATGCGGGCGGAAGGGATGCGGCGAAGGGGGATGCGCGGGTCAGGCGCCCGCGGCCGCGACCATCGGCACCGGCGCGAGCGCCGGACGGAGTGGCAGCGTCGGGATGGGCGCCGTCTCGGCCGGGCCGGCGGTCGCGGCGAACTCCTTGAGCCAGGGCAGCAGTTCCGGTCCCAGATCCTCGCGGGCGACGGCCAGCTGGACGATCGCCTTCAGGTAGTCGAGCCGGTCGCCGGTGTCGTAGCGACGGCCGCGGAAGACGACGCCGTGCACCCCGCCTCCCTCCCCGGTCGCCGTGGCCCGCTCCGCGAGCGCGTCGGTCACCTGGATCTCCCCCCCGCGGCCGGGGCCGGTGCGCCGGAGCACGTCGAAGATGCTCGGGTCGAGCACGTAGCGGCCGATGATGGCGAGGTTGCTCGGCGCGTCGGCCGGGTCGGGCTTCTCGACGAGGCCGGTCACCCGCACCACGTCGTCCTCCCCCTCCACCGGCTCCACCGAGGCGCAGCCGTAGAGGTGCGTCAGCTCCGGTGGCACCTCGAGCAGGGCGACGACCGAGCCGCCGCGCTCCTGCTGCACCCGGATCATCTGCTCCAGCAGGTGGTCGCGGGCGTCGATGAGGTCGTCACCGAGCAGCACGGCGAAGGGCTGGTCGCCCACGTGGTCGGCGGCGCACAGGATGGCGTGGCCGAGGCCGAGCGGCTCGCCCTGGCGCACGAAGTGGATGGTGCCGAGGTCGGCGGACTTGCGCACCCGACCGAGGCGCTGCTCGTCGCCCTTGGCCTCGAGCGCCTGCTCGAGCTCCCAGTGCCGGTCGAAGTGGTCCTCGAGCGCCCCCTTGTTCCGGCCGGTGATCATCAGCACGTCGTCGAGCCCGGCCCGGGTGGCCTCCTCGACGACGTACTGGATCGCCGGCTTGTCGACGACCGGCAGCATCTCCTTGGGGATGGCCTTCGTCGCGGGGAGGAAGCGGGTGCCGAGGCCGGCCGCGGGGATCACGGCCTTCTCGACCGTGGGGCGCACGGCAGCGGGGCGGGCGTCGTCGCTCATGCGGGAAGCGTAGTCAACGACCGCCCGGGCCGGCCCGCCGAGACCGCGCGGCCGCCGAGATGCGCTCGCCACGCCGACCGCGCGTCGTTTGGCCAAGCAGGTCACGATTGGGTAACGTCGATGGGGAGATGTCTGCCACCTTCGACCGCCCGAGCCCGCCCCCGCGCAGCGCCACCCGGGCCACCTCCCCCCGTCCCGGCTCAGGGTTCCGACCCGACGTGGAGGGCCTGCGTGCCCTCGCCGTCGTGGCGGTCCTGCTCTACCACGCCGGGGTGCCCTGGGCCTCCGGCGGCTACGTCGGCGTCGACGTCTTCCTCGTGATCTCCGGCTTCCTCATCACCCGGATGCTGCTGCGCGAGCTGGAGGACACCGGCACGATCGCGGTCGGCACCTTCTATGCCCGCCGCATCCGGCGGCTGCTGCCCTCGGCGGTGACCGTCCTGCTGGTGGTCGCGGCGCTGTCCGCCGTGCTCATGCCCTCGGTCGAGCGGCTCAAGGTGGCCCGCGACGTCATCGCGTCGGGGTTCTACGTGGTGAACTGGCGGCTCGCGACCCAGGCCGTGGACTACTTCGAGGTCGGCCTGTCGGGCAGCCCCGTGCAGCACTTCTGGTCCCTCGCCGTGGAGGAGCAGTTCTACCTCGTCTGGCCGGCCCTGCTGCTCGGCGCCGCCTGGCTGGTACTGCGCCGCGGACGTGGCCGTCGCGCGGCGGACTCGACCCGCGCCCGGTCGACGAGGCTGCGCCCGGCGCTGGTCGCGGCGCTCGGCGCGGTCACCGTGCTCTCGTTCGCCTACGGCGTGTACGCCACCCTGGAACGCCCGGACGTCGCCTACTTCTCCACCCTGGTGCGCGGCTGGGAGCTCGGTGTCGGTGGCCTGGTCGCCCTGCTGCTGGCGCGGGCGCCCTCCGGCGAGGACCGGGCCCTGCCGCGGCCGGCCCTCGGCCTCGCCGCGGTGCTCGGGTGGGCCGGCGTCGCCGCCATCGTCTGGGCGGTCCTCGCGCTGAACGACACCACGGCGTTCCCGGGCGTCGCCGCGCTCGCCCCGGTGCTGGGCTCGGCCGCCGTGATCGTCGCCGGGGCGATCTCCACCTCGGTGGGACCGATGGGGCTGCTCAGCCGCTCCGGCACCCGCTACGTCGGCCGCATCTCCTACTCCCTCTACCTGTGGCACTGGCCGCTGCTCGTCTTCGCCGGCCTCGCCTTCGGCACGCTGAACGTCTGGGCCGGCCTCGCCGTCGTCCTGTTCTCCGCGGTGCCCGCGATCGCCTGCTTCCACTGGGTCGAGGAGCCGTTCCGCCGCGGCCGGGTGTTCCCGCCGACGCCGAAGCCGTCGTACCTGCTCGGCGGCGCCTCCACGGTGACCGCCGCGTGCGCCGGGCTGCTCGTGCTCGCGCTCACCCCCGTGGCCCAGACCGCGCCGATGAAGGACGTCACCGGGCAGCCGGAGCTCAAGCAGGGCCACGACATCCAACGAGTGGCGCACGCCGTGCGCCCGAACCCCGCCGACGCCGGCGAGGACCGCTCCCGGATGTACGACGACGGCTGCCTGGTGCCCAAGGCGAAGGACCGCTCACCGGACTGCGTCTACGGCGACCCCTCGTCCGACACCACGGTCGTGCTCTTCGGTGACTCGCACGCGATGCAGTGGTTCCCGGCGCTGGACCGGGTCGCCAAGCAGCGACACTGGCGGCTGGTCGGGCTGACCAAGTCCGGCTGCCCCGCCGCGGACGCGACGGTCTACCTGTCCTCCACGCGGGGGGCGTACACCAACTGCGACAGCTGGCGGGACGCCACCCTGGACCGCATCACCGAGCAGGAGAAGCCCGACCTGGTGGTCATCGGCGGCCTCGCGACCTACCGGACCGCCGGCCCGCAGGGCGGGCAGATGAGTGCCGAGGCCTCCCACCAGAAGCTGGTCGCCGGCTACGAGCGCACCGTGGAGCGGCTCCGCGAGTCGGGCGCCCGAGTGGAGCTGGTGCACGACACCCCGCGCCCGGGAGACGTGCGTGAGTGCGTCGCCCAGCACCTGAAGAAGCTCAAGGAGTGCGCGGCCCCCGTGGAGAAGGCCACCGGCTACGACCCGATCATGCCGCAGGTCGCAGCGGGACGTCAGGGCGTGCAGGTGATCGACCCCACGCCCGAGCTGTGCCGTGACGACGAGTGCCCCGCGGTGATCGGCAACGCCCTCGTCTACCGCAACAGCAACCACCTGACGGCGACGTTCGTGCAGACCATGACCCCCTGGCTGGAGCGGCAGCTGCCCCAGCACCTGGGCGACCACCGGGCGTCCTCCTCGGCGTCGTCCTGAGCCCGGGCCGCCCGCCCGGGCACACTGGCGGTATGCCGAGCGCCTCCCCCCAGCCCGACGCCTCGCCTCCCGTCCGGCGCCCCTCCCCCGCGGACGTGGGACCGGAGGACCTGGGTCCGGGCGACGACAAGCGCACCTGGCGCCGTGCGCTGCGGGCCGTCCGGCGTGAGCGGGCCACGACGCGCGACCGCGTCGACGACGGGGGCCGGCTGGCCGAGGCGGTCAGCGCGCTGTGGGCCGACCAGGGGCAGCCCCCGTGCGTGGCGGCATACCTCTCCCTGCCCACGGAGCCACCGACCGAGGCGCTGCTGCACCGGCTGGTCTCGGCCGGGGCGCGGGTGCTGCTGCCGGAGATGCTCGACGACCGCGACCTGGACTGGCGCGCGGTGACGGCGGCGCCCCTCGACGGGACGGTGGAGGTCGGCCCGCGTCTCGGTCTGCACACCGTCGGGCAGGCGGGGCTGGTCGTCGTCCCGGCGCTGGCGGTCGACGGCGAGGGGACCCGCCTCGGCCAGGGCGGTGGGAGCTACGACCGGGCGCTCGTGCGACGGTCTCCGGACGCGCTGGTCGTGGCGTTGCTGCACGACGGGGAGCTTGTACCGGCGGGGCGCCTGCCGCACGAGCCGCACGACGCGCGGGTGCACGTGGTGGTGACCCCGGGTGCGGCACCGGTCCGGTGCACCGGGGCACCCGAGGACTGACTCTCCCCGCCGGGAGGTCCGCTCAGCCGGTGCTCCCCGACGTGGTGAGCGTCAGCGTCTCCTCCGACGCGTTCTGCACCGCCTCCCGGCTGAACGGCCAGCGGTAGGACTCCCCCGCGATCCACGTCTCGATCTGGTCGTCGTAGTGGCCGGACCACGGGTGCCCCGAGTTGCCGGTCTGGTTGACCCAGCGCGAGCGGTCGAGGTGGGCGAGGTCGACCACCATCCGCATCGACGGCGCCCAGTTGACCTCGTAGCCCTCGGAGGCGTTCCAGCCGTTGGCGTCGATGACCGCCGAGTCGCCCGGCATGTCGTAGGCGCCGCGGTTGAAGACCGACTGCACGATCCCCGGCACCCCGTCACCGCCGACGACGTCGTGCCGCAGGGTCAGCTGGTGCAGCCGGCCCCAGCTCCAGCTGTTCGTCTTCTTGCCGAGGGTCTTGGTCAGGCCCAGCCGGGCGTCGACCATCGCCTGGCGCAGGATCTCGTCGCGCCCCTCGGTCACCGCCGGTGTCGACTTGTTGTCCCACCACGCGTCGTCGGGGTGGGCGAGCAGCTCGCCCACGGCCTCCCGCCAGCGGCCACCGCCGTCGGCCTGCAGGTCGCTGGGCAGCTCGTCGTCGAAGGTGAGCCGCAGCAGGTGAGCCCACACGGCGTTGTAGTAGGCCGCCGCCGCGGAGTCCGAGCTGTCGTCGGCCGGTGCGGTGTAGTCCCACGTCCGCAGCAGTTGCTGGGCGTCCTCGATGAAGCGGTCGCGGTGCAGGTCCACGCCCAGCAGCATCGGCACCAGCCGACGCGCGAACAGGTTGCGGGTGTCCAGCTGGATCCGGCCCATCCGGGCCGGGCTGACCTTCTCGTCGAGCGTCAGCAACTGGTGGATCCGCTCGCTGCGGAAGCCGTAGCCCCACTCGGTGGTGAGGAACGGCTTGCTGCTCGCCGTGACCGCCTGGTTGGCGGTGACGATGAGGCCGTCTGCCGGGTCGAGCACGTGGGGCATGTCACTGAAGTCGACGAAGCCCTGCCAGTCGTAGGAGCTGTCCCACCCCGGAGCCGGCCAGTACCCGGGCGGTGCGTGCTTGATCGCGCTGCGCCGGATGGGCACGAGTCCCGGGGCCTGGTAGCCGATGTGGCCCTCGGTGTCGGCGTAGACGAGGTTCTGCGCCGGCGTCGCGAAGTCCTTTGCGGCAGCGCGGAACTCCTTCCAGTTCGTCGCCGCGTTCATGGCGAAGACGGCGTCCGCGGTGTGGTCGGCGCGCAGGCCCGTCCAGGCGAGCGACACGGCATACCGCTCGTGCTGTTCCTTGCCCCGCACGGGCGCGTTGGAGCCGGCGGACGCCAGGTCGGGCAGCACGTCGGACATGATCGGTCCGTGCACCGTCGAGCGGATGGTGACCTGCTCGTCCTTGCCTCCGGCCACGCGGATCGTCTCCCGGCGCACGTGGATCGGGCGGTACCGCCCGTCGCGCAGGTAGGAGCCGCCGGCGACCTTCTCCAGGTAGAAGTCGCTGACGTCCGGGCCCAGGTTGGTGAACCCCCAAGCGATGTGGCCGTTGTGCCCGATCACGACACCGGGAAGACCCGCGAAGGTGAACCCCGTCACGTCGAACGGGCACTGCTCTGACACGGTGCGGCAGTGCAGGCCGGCCTGGTACCAGATGCCCGGGATCCCGACCCCGAGGTGCGGGTCGTTCGCGAGCAGCGGCTTGCCGGTCGTCGTGTGCTCCCCACCGACCACCCAGGCGTTGGAGCCGACGCCCTCACCGCGGCCGAGCGAGTCGGGGATGGCACGCAGGGCCGCGTTGACTGCCGAGAACGCCCGTTTGGCACCGGGATCGGCCAGGGAGCGGTAGGCCACCTCCCGGACGCCGTGCTTGGTGCCGCGCTCCGGCTCCCCCGCACCCGGCGGCGGGCTCCACTCCTGGGGCGACAGGATCGGCGCGTGCACCCGGTAGGGGTAGGGCGGGTAGAGGGCGTCGATGTGCCGCATCGACATCGTGCCGGCCAACCGGGCCCGAGCCAGCTCGTCGGTGTAGTCCCCGCGCAGGTCCCAGGCCATCGCCTTGAGCCAGGTGAGGGAGTCGAGGGCCGACCACTGCTCCACGCGGTAGTTGGGGAACTTCCGGGCCAGCACCGCGTACTCCAGGGACATGTCGGACGGCGAGCCCTTGGAGTTGATGTAGGCATTCACCCCGTCGGCGTAGGCGCGCAGGTAGCTCTGCGTCGTGGGGTCGAGGGTCGGCAGCTCCTTGGCGGCGATCCGGCGCCACCCCATGGTCCGGATCACCCGGTCGGTCTCCAGACCCGCCTCCCCGACCAGCTCCGAGAGCCGTCCGGAGGTGACGTGACGGCGCAGGTCCATCTGGAAGAAGCGGTCCTGGGCGGCGACGAACCCCTGTGCCCGGAACAGGTCCTCGGGGTTGTCGGCATAGATCTGCGGTATGCCGTGCGCGTCCCGCAGGACCGTGACGTCGCCCCGCAGCCCGGCCACCGCGAGCTCCCCGGAGGTCTGCGGGAGCGAGCGCCGCACCTGCCCGACGACGAGCACGCCGAGCACGATCGCGGCCACGACGACGAGGACGAGGACGGACACGGCAACGCGTCGCAGGACCTTGGGGCGGGGCACCCTGCGAGACTAGGCCACAGGTCCGGCCAGGAGGGGGACGCGGGTGGCCGGCCGCCGGCGTCACCGCCGGCCCCTCGCCGCGTCGCCACGACCGTCCCGACCGTCCCGATGAGGAGGTGCCGTCGTTCCGGCCGCCGTGCCCGCCATCATCACCACCGAGCAGCTGACGCCGGTCCTGCTGATCGGTGCGGTCGTGCTGCTCACCTGTGTCGTCGCCGTGCGCTTCGCGGTGCGCTCGGGCCTGCCGACGCTGCTGATCTACCTGGGGATCGGGCTGGCACTCGGCAACGGCGGACTCGGGATCCGGTTCAGCTCCGAGGACCTCACCCAGGTGCTCGGCTACTCGGCCCTCGTGCTCATCCTGGCCGAGGGCGGCCTGACCACCTCCTGGCGCAGCATCCAGCGGTCCGTCGCCCCGGCCGCGGTCCTCGCGACCGTCGGCATCATCGTCTCCGTGCTGGTCGTCGGCAGCGGCGCGCACTACCTGCTCGACCTGCCGTGGACCATCGCCCTCGTCCTCGGCGCGGTGGTCTCCTCCACCGACGCAGCCGCGGTCTTCGCGGTGCTGCGCCGGATGCCGTTGCCGTCCCGGCTGACCGGGATCCTCGAGGCCGAGTCCTCCTTCAACGACCCACCCGTGGTGCTGATCGTCGTGGCCCTCGCCGACGTGGCGGCCCACGGCGCGGCGGACCCGCTGTGGCTGCTCGCCCTCGTCGCGGTCGGCGAGCTCGCCGGCGGCGCGGTCATCGGCGCGATCATCGGCTGGGTCGGGGGGCAGCTCCTGCCGAAGGCGGCGTCCACGTCCTCGGGCCTGTTCTCCATCGGGATCCTCGCGCTGCCCGTCCTGGCCTACGCCGTCGCCAAGCAGGTGCACACCAGCGGGTTCATCGCGACCTACATCGCGGCGCTGATCCTCGGGAACCTGCCGTTGCCGCACCGACCTGCCGTGCGGGGGTTCGCCCAGGCGATGGGCTGGGTGGCCCAGATCGGCCTGTTCGTCCTGCTCGGTCTGCTCGCCTCCCCCGGCCGGCTGCTGCACCAGGTGGTGCCCGCCGTGGTCATCGGGCTGGTCCTGCTGCTCGTGGCGCGCCCCATCTCGGTGCTCGTCGCCGTCACGCCGTTCCGGATCCCCCTGCGGGAGCAGGCCTTCCTGTCCTGGGCCGGGTTGCGGGGAGCCGTACCCATCGTCCTGGCGACCGTGCCGGCGACCGCGGGGATAAACGGCGCCGACTGGCTGTTCGACCTCGTCTTCGTCCTGGTGGTCATCTTCACGATCGTGCAGGGACCGACCCTGCCGTGGGTCGCGAAGCGGCTGGGGCTCCGGGACGTGCACACCACGGTCGACGTGGAGCTGGAGGTCACGCCCCTGGAGGAGCTCGGGGCGGACGTGCTGCAGGTGCAGATCGGCGAGACCTCGCAGCTGAACGGGGTGGAGGTCTTCGAGCTCCGGTTGCCGCCCGGCGCCCACGTCACGCTGGTCGTCCGCGAGGGCGAGGCGATCGTGCCGGCCCCGGACACCATCCTGCGCCACGGGGACCAGCTCCTCGTGGTCACGACACCCACGGCGCGGGCCCTCGCCGAGCAGCGGATCCGCGGGATCAGCGAGGGCGGGCGCCTCGCCGACTGGAACCGCACCGCCCCGACCGGGCGGCAGACCGGGGGCCACAGCGGTGGACGCGGTGGTGGGCACGGTGGCGGGCACGGTGGTGGGCACGCCGGCCGCGGGTCTGCTGGCGCCATCGGGCCGACCCGGCGCCGGCTCCGGAACGCCGCGCCACGCCGCACCGACCCCCGCTGAGCGCGCGCTCTCCCCGGCGCCTACGTGGTCAATCTCATCGTCATCGGCACCCTGGCCGGCACGCTCGGGGCCTACTTCCTGGCTCCGCACGCGCCACCGGACGGTGACGATGCACACGAGGCGCCGGGGACGGCGTAGAATTGGCACTCGAACCGAGAGAGTGCCAGATGGAGGATTCCGTGCCCACCTACGCCTACGCGTGCACCGAGTGCGACCACCGCTTCGACATCGTGCAGTCCTTCAGTGACGAGTCGCTGACGGTGTGCCCAGAGTGCGAGGGCAAGCTGCGCAAGGTGTTCAACGCCGTGGGCGTCGTCTTCAAGGGCTCGGGCTTCTACCGCACCGACTCCCGCTCGAGCAGCAACGGCACGAGCGGGTCCGGCGGGTCGAACGGCGCGGGCGAGTCGAACGGCAAGGCCGGCTCCGCCTCGTCCTCGTCGTCGTCGTCGGCCTCGGACAGCGGCACCGGCTCCAGTGGCGAGAAGAGCACCGGCTCGAGCTCGACCGGCTCCACCAGCAGCACCTCGGGTGGCTCGTCCTCGGCCTCGGGCAGCGGCTCGGCGGCCTGAGCGCCCACATCCCTCCCGGCCCGGCCGGCCCCGTCCACAGCACGCCTCCGGGACCCCCGGCCGACCCGGGCGGCGCACTACCGTCGTCCGCATGACGACGGACCCACCCCGCAGACCGGCCCCGAGCGACTCCACCGCCCGCGCGGACGTGGGGGTGATCGGGGGCTCCGGCTTCTACACCTTCCTCGAGGACGCGCACCACGTCCGCGTCGAGACGCCGTTCGGCGAGCCCAGCGACGAGGTGGCCGTCGGGCACGTCGGCGGCCGCCCGGTCGCCTTCCTCGCCCGGCACGGGCGCGACCACCGGTACGCACCGCACCGGGTCAACTACCGCGCCAACCTGTGGGCCCTGCGCTCACTCGGAGTGCGCCAGGTGCTCGCCCCGTGTGCCGTCGGCTCCCTGGTCCCCGAGCACGGGCCCGGCACCCTCGTCGTGCCCGACCAGGTGATCGACCGCACCTGGGGCCGCCCCCAGACCCTGTATGACGAGCCCGGACCGGTCGTGCACGTGCCCTTCGCCGACCCCTACTGCCCCCACGGGCGGGCGGTCGTCTCCACCGCCGCCGAGCGCCACGGCCTGCCCACGGTCGACACGGGCACGCTCGTCGTGGTCAACGGCCCCCGCTTCTCCAGCCGCGCCGAGTCCCGCTGGCACCGGGCCGCCGGCGGCACCGTCGTCGGCATGACCGGCATGCCGGAGGCCGCGGTGGCACGCGAGCTGGCGATGTGCTTCACCACGGTGGCACTCGTGACCGACCTCGACGCCGGCGCCGAGGAGGGCGAGTCGGTCACCCACGACGAGGTGCTGCGGGTGTTCGCGCGCAACGTGGATCGGCTCAAGGACCTGCTGCGCGCCGCCGTCCCCTCGCTGCCCGCCCCCCAGGACGACGACTCCGCGGCGTGTGCGTGCCGGCGCGCCCTGGACGGGCAGAACCTCCCCTTCGACCTGCCCCGCTGAGGCACCGGTGGACAGGTCGGCACGGTCCGGGGACAGGGCGGGCGCGGCAGGACCTCGCGCGTGGGCGGGGCGCGTGGTGCCCCCGGCCCTGCGCGGACCGAGCCGGCGCGCGGCGTGGAACCGTGCTCGGGTGCGACGATCCGTCGCGGCGCTCCTCGTCGGCGTGGCCGGGGCCGTGGCGTTCACGGCGTTCCGTCCGGAGCCACCGCCGGAGGGGGTGCCGGTCCTCGTCGCGGCCCACGACCTGCCGACCGGCACCCGTCTCACGTCCGAGGACGTCCGGGTCGCCACCTGGCCGGCCGACGTCTCCCCGCCCCGCACGGCTGCCTCCGTCGGTGCCGTGGTCGGTGAGGTCGTGAACGCGCCGGTGGCGGCGGGCGGCCCGCTCCCCCGGCTCCGGCTGCGCACCACTGCCCTGCTGCGGGCGCTGCCGGACGGCGACGTGGCCGTGCACGTCCCGCTGCGGGACCCGGCGATCCGACGCTTCCTACAGCCCGGCGACCGGGTCGACGCGCTCTCGGCCGCCGGCGGGGACACCGTGGCCGGTGGCCTGCTGGTGCTGGCCACCGGCTCGGGCAACGGGTCGCCGCCGGCCGCGGCGCCCGGTGGTGCGGCCGCTACGGTGGCGACAGAGGGAGGGGTCCTCGTCGCCGCCACGCCCCAGCAGGCCTCGAGCCTCGCCGCCACCATCGCCGAGGACGGGCCGGGGGCGGGCGTCGTCCTGTCGATTCTGTCGCGTGGCTGAGACGGAACATCGCATCCTGCGCGCATCCCCCGGTTCGCCCGAGGCTTCCGCTACGGTTCTCCCCGCAGTCCTCCGCGAACGAAAGGGGAACGCCCATGTCGGGCTTCAAGGACTTCATCTTGCGCGGCAACCTCGTCGAGATTGCCGTCGCGTTCATCATGGCGACCGCGTTCGCCGCCGTCGTCACCGCCTTCACCACGGTGATCCTGGACATCATCGGCAAGGCCGGGGGCACTCCGAACTTCTCCGGCTGGACCCCTGGTGGCGTCCACGTGGGCGCGTTCATCACCGCGGTCATCGCCTTCCTGATCCTGGCGGCCGTCGTCTACTTCTTCGTCGTCAAGCCCTACGAGGTGGCCAAGGCCCGCTGGACCACGGAGCCGGAGGTCGCCGAGACCGAGCTGGAGCTGCTGGCCCAGATCCGCGACTCCCTCGCCGCCCGGCGCTGAGAGCACGACTCCGGGGGACGCGCACCACAGGAGCACCGTGGACGAGGAGTGGACGAGGACGGGGTGGGAGCCGCGGCTCCCACCCCGTCCTCTCGTGCTCCCCTGATCGTCCCCGCACCAACATGACCGAGCCACCCGCCGCCGACGCGCAGCTGCTGCGCCGCTGCCTGCTCCACCTCGGGGCGGCACTGCTCGCCGGCGGCCGCAGCGTCCACGACACCGAGCTCGAGCTGCAGCTCGTCGGTACCGCCCTCGGCGCCCCGGCCGTCCAGGTCGCTGCCGCGCCGACCGGTGTCTTCGTCACCCTCGGCCCCGGGTCCTCGGCGGCCTTCCAGCAGGTCGGTCCCGCACTGCGCTTCGACCAGCTCGACGAGGTCGAACGGCTCCCCGACGCCCTCGTCGACGGCCGCATCACCGCCCAGCAGGCGGTCACCCGGATCGACGAGATCCTCCAGCGCCCATCCCGCGTCCCCGTGTGGGTCTCGGCTCCCGCACTGGTGCTGGTCGGCGCCGGCATCGCGCTCATCCTGCAGCCGGCCACCTCCAGCATCGTGGTCTCCGCGCTCGGTGCCGGGGTGACCAGCACGCTCATGGTGCTGTCGGGACGGTCCACGCTGCTGCGCACCCTGCTCCCGATCGTCGCGGCGTTCCTGGTCGCGGTCGGCGTGCTGCTGCTCGGAGAGGCGGGTCTCGTGGAGGGCCCGCTGCGCACGATGCTCGGCTCGATCGCCGTCCTGCTGCCCGGGTCCCTGCTCGTCACCGGCATGTCCGAACTGGCGGCGGGCGCCATGGTCGCCGGCTCCTCCCGCCTCACCTACGGACTGGTGCAGCTGCTGCTGTTCACCCTCGGCGTGCTGGGCGCCGCCCGCGTGGTCGGGGTCGGCCCGGACGCGCTCGCGAACGTGCGGGCGGCCGAGCTCGGCTGGTGGGCCCCGTGGTTGGGCGTGCTGCTCGTCGGCATCGGCGTCTGCTACAACGTGTCCGCCCCACGCGGGGCGCTGCCGTGGGTGTGGCTCGTGCTGCTGCTCACCCTCGGCGCCCAGCTCGGTGGGCAGGCCGTGCAGGGCGCACCCCTGGGCGGCCTGCTCGGCGGCATCGTGGCCGCGTTCGTCGCGACCGTCGTGCAACGCATCGCCAGCGGCCCACCGCTGATGGTCGTCTTCCTCCCGTCCTTCTGGCTCCTCGTCCCGGGAAGCCTGGGCCTGCTCGGGACCACCCGGCTCGCCGTCGCCCCCGGCGACGGGGCCCGGGTGGCCGTGGCTGCCGTCGTCGTGATCGTCGCGATCGCCCTCGGGGTCCTGGTCGGCTCAACCTTCGGCCGCGCCGCGGAACGGCTCCTCGACCGCCGGCGCCGCCTCGCCCTCGACATCTGAGGTCGACCGGGGACCGGCCGGCCCGGTCTCGGGGATGGCGCACGCCGCCGCCACCACCGACCGCACCCCTGGCCCGATCTCGGGGATGGCGCACGGGCCGGTCAGCCCCAGTGCGGCGGCCGCTGCTCCTCGAGCCAGCGGTCGTGCGCGTCCTCGTCGGCGCGCTCGCCCCAGCCCTGGTCGGTGTCGTCGCTGGTCTGCTCAGGGCGACGGAACCGCCGCCGGCGCTTGCCCTTCGACTTTCCGCGCCGGGCCGAGCCACCGGACGCGGAGGTGCCCGCGTCCTGCTCCGACGGCGCTCCCGCCTCGTGCGGCTGCTCGGGGCTGTCGTCGGCTCCGCCCGTTCCGGGGAGGACACCGGTCGGGAGGCCGGCGCTGGCCAGCCCGTCCACGTCGGCGGCGGCGTTGGACGCCTCCCAGACGGCGGCGGTGACTCGGGCGACGTCGCGAGCGGGGTCACGGAAGATGTCCGTGGTCCAGACGCGCAGGTACTGCCATCCCCGCCGACGCAGCTGCTCGGGGCGGAGCCGGTCCCGCTCCCGGGTGCTCGCCATGTCGCCGTAGGCCGGGCCGTCCGTCTCGATCGCGACGATGGAGCGGCCTTGCTGGCGGGGGTCCTCGACGGTCAGGTCGATGGGTCGGGTCGAGCGGCCGACATCCTGGTGCACGGTGAGGCCCTCCGCCCGCAGCCGCTTGGCCAACTCGTCGACCATCGGGTGCACCGGGACCTTCGGCCCCTCCGACGGCTGCTCCTCGTCTCCGGTGCCGGTGCCCGTGCCGGGCAGGGAGCCCCCGTGCTCGGCATACGACAGCAGCCGGCGCAGCAGCCGCGGGCCGGGGCCGCGCAGCCGCTCGGGGTCCAGGTCCTGGGACGGGAAGGCGCACACGACGGTCAGCCGGCGGCGCGCCCGGGTGGCGGCCACGGTCAGCAGCGGCACGCCGGCGTCCGTGCTCAGCGCACCGAAGCGATGCAGGACCCTGCCGTGCGGCGTGGTGCCGTAGCCGACCGAGAGGATGACGGCGTCGCGGTCCTCGCCCTGCACCCGCTCGGCGGGCTTGACGAAGAACCGCTCCGGCGCGTCGTGGTGGAAGAAGGCCGCGGCGTCCGCCGCGTAGGTCAGCGCCTTCTGCAGGGCCTCGGCCACCCTCGCCGCGTGCCGCTCGGTGAGGGTGACGACGCCGAGGGACTCGTGCGGCCGGTGCCGAGCGTGGTCGAGAACCAGCTCGACGACCCGGTTGACCTCCGCGGCGGTGGTCTCGATCGGCTCACCGTCCTCGTCCACCGGCGAGGAGCCGTTCACCTGGACGAACCGCACCGGCTCCTCGCCGAGCGCCCCGGGGAACGTGACGAGCGCGCCGTCGTAGACCGCGTCGTTGGCGAGCGCGAAGAGCCGCTCGTCCATGGAGCGGTAGTGCCAGCGCAGGCGGACCTCGGGGAAGAGAGCGGTGGCCGCGGTGAGCAGCGAGGAGGGACGGCCGTCCTCGCGCGGCGCGTCCTCGCCGGCGGTGGTGGTGAAGGCGCTGGGGGCCAGCTGGTGCTCGTCGCCGAACACGACCAGCTGCCTGCCGCGGGCGACGGCCGAGACCGCCCTGGCGGTGGCGACCTGCGAAGCCTCGTCGACCACGACGACGTCGAACCAGCGACCCGGCGGCAGGACGGACGCGACGGTGAGCGGACTGGCCACCCAGCACGGGCGGGCCGCGAACAGGACATCCGCGGCCTGCCGCACCAGCTGGTCAAGGGTCGGGCCCCGGCCGGGACCGGCCGTGGCACGCACCAGCTCGGCCTGGTCGGGATGGGTTTCGACGGCCTCCGCCAGCCGGTTCGCTGCGGCGTCACGAACCCGGTCGACGGCGGCGTCGAGGTGGGCGTGGTCGGCGTGCACGAACTCCTCAGCGACCTGCCGCAGCTCCTCGCCGTCGTGGTGGCCGTAGTCCGAGTCCTCCTCGGCGATGTGGGCGAGCAGCGATGCCCACCAGACGAACTCGACCTCGGCGGGCACCTGGTCCACGCCGACCCGCCGGCCGGCGAGGTCGTCGACGAGCTCACCCAGACCCGCCTCCCGCAGCTCGTCGAGGGTGCCGATGACCCGCGGCACGACCGCGAGCCGGCCCGCCTGCTCCTCGAGCTCGATCAGGCGGCGCTGCAGCCGCTCCAGGGCCAGGTTCGCGAACTCGCCGCCCCCGGCAGTCGCGCCGAGTCGCTCGGAGAGCCAGTCCAGGTCGTCGGCGACCGGCTCGTGGACCCGCTGGGCCTCCTCGAGCACCTCGGGGGCGGTGGGTCGGGAACCGGCTCCCGCGAGCTGCAGCCAGTCGCGGCGCAGGTCGCGGGCGCGCACGAGCTGCTCGTGCAGGTCGGCCGGACGGGGGCCGGGGCGCACCAGCGCCCGTGCCTGGCGCCGCAGCCGCATCCGCTCGATGGCGCCCTGGCCGGTGCCCTCGGAGCGCCGCTGCTCGGGGGTCGCCGTCGCGTCGACCAGGGCGTCCAGCGGTGCGTCGAAGACGTCGGACGTGAAGACGTCGAGGACCTCGCGTGCCCGGACCATCAGCCCGAGGGCTCGCTCCCAGTCGGAGGGGCAGGTGGACTCGGGGAGCCCGGTGTCGCTGAGCAGCCGGTCCATCGTCTCCGCCGTGTGTCGCAGCGCCCCGCCGGTGCCGAGCCGACGGGCGATGTCCAGCGCCTGCTCGGCCTCTTCGTCGCTGGTGATGCGGGCGCCGTACCACGGGTCGACGGTCCGGTCGGCGGGCCACGCCTCGAGCTTGCCCGCCTCGGCGAGCTTGCGCCCGAGCTGGTCCATCCGCTCCCGTGACGTGGCACGCAGCGTGTCGCCGCGCAGGCGCACCCGGGACACCGGCGGGCGGGGGCGGGCCCCGAGCAGGGACAGGGCGACCTGGGCGTCGAAGGCGCTGACGCCCCACGGCTCCCGGGCCCGGTGCTGGGCCTGGCAGTGCTCGACGAGCTGCCTGCGGCGGTCGACGAGGGTGCGGACCACCTCGCTGGCGTCGGTGGCGGACTGTCCGCGGGCGGGGTCGAGCCGGGCACCGACGGCCGTGAGGGCCTGCTCGTGCCGGGCGGTGCCGGGGCGGGGGTCGAGGACGAGGTGGCCCAAGGACAGCCGTTGCAGCCGCCCGACGACGGTGTCCAGGGCGGCCCGCTTCTCGGAGACGACAAGGACCCGCTTGCCGTCGGCCACGAGCCCGGCGACGAGGTTGGTGATGGTCTGGCTCTTGCCGGTACCCGGCGCACCGTGCACGACGAGGTTGCTGCCACTGCGGACCGCCTCGACGGCCGCCTGTTGGGCTGCGTCCGCGTCGAGCACGAGCTGCTCGTGGCTCGGGTCCTGGTCGGGGACGAACGCCGGAGCAGGACGGTGCACCGTCTGCTGCGCGGCGCGGTCACCGGCGAGGGCCGCGACGATGTCGTGGTCACCGATCTCAGCGCCATGGGCGGCGAGGTCGGCCACCATGGGCAGCTTGGCCCAGGAGAAGGTGCTGATGACCAGCCGCTGGGCGATCCGGAACCCGGGGACCCGCCGGCACGCGCGGTTCAGCTCGGCGAAGACCGGCTGCGGGTCGAAGCCGTGCCCGGTCGCGGCCCGGTCGGCGAGCGCGTCCGCGTCGATCTCGATGCCCTGCTCGGAACGCAGGTAGTGGACCAGGACGGGGTTGACCTGGGGGTGGTCACCGAGGTCGACGTCGAAGTCGTGCTCCGTGGGCCCGATCGGGCGCAGGGTGCAGGTGCGCAACAGCACGGGCGCGGCCGGGGAGCGGTTGAGGCCGGGCAGCTCCCACGTCGCCATGCCGATGGCGATGAAGCCGCCCGGCAGCCCGCGCTCCTCGTCCAGCTCCACCGTCTTGGCGCGGATCGCCCGGGCGCGTCTGCGCGCCTCCTCGAGGGCGGCGGGCTCACGCACCAGGTCCGACAGCCGGGTGGGGCGCCCGGCCAGCAGCATCGCCAGTCCCCCGGGGTGGGCGGTGCTCAGGTCGAGGGCGCCGGACGACAGGTCGCGGAACCACAGCAGCGTGTTGCGACCCCCGAGGTCGACGAGGTGGCGCTGCCAGCCGCGCACGGCGGTGGCCACGCGGTCGGACCGGGAGTCGGCCGTCGACGGGATGTGTGGGTCACTGCTCACCACGGCAGGCTAGCCGTCGCGTCACCGGCTCGCGCGCACCGCTCCGGCGTGTGGACGACCGGGTCCCGCCCCGCCGGCCGGTGAAGGACGAGGACGGTCCCTGTCAGTAGGCCGCCGAGCCGCGCCGACCGCCCGCCAGCACCGTCACCGCTCCGAGCAGGACGGCCAGCAGGGCCGCGATGAGCCCGAGCCAGCCGAACCCCCAGCCCCCGACGACGACTCCCGCGAGCGCGCCGCCGGCCGCCGCGCACAGCCCCATCACCAGGTCCGAGGCGCCCTGCACTCCGGGCCGTTCCGCGAGCGGCACCGAGTTCGACAGCAGCGTGGAGCCGGCGACGAGCGTGCAGGACCAGCCCAGCCCCAGCAGGAACAGGGCGACCGTGAGCCCCGACGACCACCCGGTCGGCGACCGACCGGCGAGGAGCGTCGCGGCGACGAGGACCACCGAGCCGAGGACGATGACCGGCCGCGTCCCGATTCGGTCCGCCAGCCAGCCGGTGACCGGGGAGAGGGCGTACATGCCCAGGATGTGCACGCTGATCACGAAGCCGACCAGCCGCAGCGAGGCGCCGCCGTGGTGCATCTGCAGCGGCGTCATCACCATCACGCCCACCATCACGGTGTGGCCGACCGCCACGGCGGCCACGCCGACGAGGGCGCCCCGGCTGCGGCGGATCACTCCCAGCGCCCGCCGCAGCGTCCCGTGGGGCTGCGCCGGCTCCCCCGCCCTGCTCGACAGCCGCTGTGCCGTGAGCAGGGGGTCCGGCCGCATCCGGGACCACAGCAGCAGGCCGGCTAGGACGAAGCCGGCCATGCTGACGAGGAACGGCCCCACGAGTGCCGGGATGCCGACCAGCTCGCCGAGGCGGCCGGCCGGACCGAGCAGGTTCGGACCGAGCACGGCGCCCACGGTGGTCGCCCAGACGACGAGGCTGAGGGCACGGCCACGGCGCGTGGGCTCGGCAAGGTCGGTGGCGGCATACCGCGCCTGGCTGTTGGAGGTCGTCGCGGCGCCGAACAGGGCGGTGCCCACCAGCAGCAGGGCGAAGCTGGACACGACGCCCGCCCAGATCGCGAGCGCCGCCCCCAGGGTGCCGCAGGCGTAGCCCGCGACCAGGCCGGTCCGGCGCCCACGAGCGGCCATGAGGCGCGCCATCGGGACGGTGATGAGGGCCGCTCCCAGCACCTGGGCGGTGTTCGCGAGGCCAGCGAGCTCCGCGGTCCCGACGATCTGCTCCGCCAGGATGCTGCCGACGGCGATGCCGCTCGCCACCCCGATGCCGCCGAGCATCTGGCTGCCCACCAGGGAGGAGACGGTGCGTCGCTGGATCGCGCCCCGGTCCACGACGCCGCGCTGTGACCGGTCCCCCAGTGCCGTCTCCTGCATCAGGGCAGTATGCCGGTCACGCACCTTCGGGCTCACCTCGCCTCGGTGTCGCGCTCCGCGACGGGGGTGGGCTCGGCGGGTCCCTCGTCAGTCCCCGAGTGGCTCGTCGTCCTGCGAACCGGCCGCCTCCGGGGACTCGGCCTCGGTGTCTCCGTCCTTCGGCGGCAGGGTGATCCGGACGATGCCCTTGTCGAGGTCGACACCCAGTGGGTTGCCCCCGGAACCCGGGATCTGTGCCTCGACCTGCTTGCGCCGCTGCTCTTCGACCGTGTGCTTGTAGCCCGGGTTGAAGGCCTCGATGAAGGGACTCCAGCTCATGACCGTCTCCTTCCGCCTGCCACCACGGTAGCCCCGTGCCGTCGGAGGCGGCCTGTTCCCGGGGTCACGACCCGGGAACAACCGGTCCGGACCCGCCACAGCCGTTCGGGTCCGAGCGGCCCCCGCGAGCAGTGCCCTGCCAGAATGGGTCGCGGGGCTCCTGCCGGAGCGCCGCGCCCTCGTAGCTCAGGGGATAGAGCACCGCTCTCCTAAAGCGGGTGTCGCAGGTTCGAATCCTGCCGGGGGCACCGACAAAACCGCAGGTCAGGGGCCTGCAGACGCCGGCGGCGAGGCCTCCGATGCTGCGGTTGGCCTTGTTTTGGCCTCACGAGTGCGAGCCCTGGCCTCGCTCAACCGGTGCGCCACGTCGTCCAGGTCCTCGTCGAAGAGGTCGCTGTAGACGTCGAGCGTCGTGCTCGGCTTGTCGTGCCCGAGCATCCGCTGGAGCGCCAGCACGCTGGCCCCGGCGCTCACCGCCATCGAGGCGGCCGTGTGCCTGAGCTCGTGTGGCGTCAGGCCGGGGACGCCGGCCGCGACGGCCGCCGCGTCGAACCAGTCGCGACGCATGTTGCGTACCCGCAGCGGTCCCCCTCGTTCGGAGCCGAACAGCAGGTCG
>DASSKF010000248.1:0-5271 GCA_035690725.1 Segeticoccus sp. | reverse complement strand
CGAGCGCTGGCCGCGGTAGCCGCTGGCGCGCTCGAGGACGACCCGACGCTTCTTCTGGGCGTTGACCGCCCGCTTCACGCGTGCCACGTGAGAACTCCTTGCTGCTCAGTGCTGCCCGGCGGCAGCGGGACCGCGCCGTGGGCGCCGCGCGAGGTGACGGCTCGCGCCGGCCGGCGGGGTCCGGGGACGGGGTGGTGGAGGTGCGGTGCCGACCTCAGCGGCCGAGGAGGCGCTTGACCTTCTGGCTGTCGGCCTTGTTGATGACGACGTCGTTGACGAGGCGGCGCGCCTGGCGCGAGCTGCGCTCCTCGAACTTGTGGACGTGGCGGGCGCGCTGGCGCATGACCTTGCCCGTGCCGGTGATCCGGAAGCGCTTCTTCGCGCCGCTGTGGGTCTTCTGCTTCGGCATGGGCCGATCTCCTTGTCGTGCTCGAGTGTGTCTCGTCGTGCTGTCTGGTGCTGCCCCGCCGGGTGCGGCCGGGCAGTCGGCAGCGGCCGTGGGGCGCACCGCTCGGTGCGCCTCCGTCCGCCGCGGGTCTACTGCTCGCCGGCTCCGGACGCCGCCGACGCCGCCGACGTCGTCTCCGCGCCCGTGTCGCCCGTGTCGCCCTTGCCGCGCTCACGGTCGCGCCGACGCTCGGCGCGGGCCTCGGACTTCTTCTTCGTCGGCGCGAAGACCATGACCATGTTGCGGCCGTCCTGCTTCGGCGCGCTCTCGACGACGCCCAGCTCGGACACGTCGTCGGCCAGCCGCTGCAGGAGCCGGAAGCCGAGCTCCGGCCGTGACTGCTCGCGCCCCCGGAACATGATCGTCACCTTGACCTTGTCCCCGGCCTTGAGGAACCGCTCGACGTGGCCCTTCTTGGTGCCGTAGTCGTGCGGGTCGATCTTCGGGCGGAGCTTGATCTCCTTGATGATCGTGTTGACCTGGTTGCGCCTGGCCTCGCGGGCCTTCATGGCGGCTTCGTACTTGAACTTGCCGAAATCCATGAGCTTGGCGACCGGTGGGCGAGCGGTCGGGGCCACCTCGACGAGGTCGAGATCGGCCTCGGCGGCCAGCCGCAACGCGTCCTCGACGCGCACGATGCCCACCTGCTCACCGTTGGGTCCGACCAACCGCACTTCCGGGACCCGGATGCGGTCGTTGATGCGAGGATCGCTGATGTGCTGCTCCTTCTCCGTGGCGATGTGACCCAGTGACCACGCCGGAGACGAGAAAGGCTTCCCGCCACCTGTGGTGCACGAGAAGCCGAGGACCCGACCACGACGTCTCCGCCGCGGACCGGTGACCCGGCGACCTCGTGGTCGGCGCGGGTGGAAGCCTGGCTCCTCTTGCACGTCGTACAACACCACGGTCCCTCGCGATGTTTCCGAAGGACCCCGCCTCGGGGCGGGCGCCGCACGACCGGTCTGGTCTGCAAGGCTACCAGCGTGAGCGCGCAGACACCCAATCCCGGCGAGGAGCCGACCACCACCCCGGTCGAGGGGCTCCCCGACGAGCTGACCCACGACCTGACCCGGGACATCGCCGAGGTCCCGGCGGTCGAGATCATCACCACGGCGGCGGTGCACCTGATGTCGGCGGCCGCGGTGAAGTGCGGGCTGGGCGAGGGGCCGGCCGCCACGGACGAGGCGGACCTCGACGAGGCGCGACGGCTGATCACGGCCCTGGCCGGGCTGGTCACCGCCTCCGCCCCCGACATCGGCAGCCAGCACGCCGCGCCGCTGCGCGACGGGCTGAAGTCCCTGCAGCTGGCCTTCCGCGAGGCCTCCCCCGTGCCCGACGCCCCGGGCCAGGGACCGGGCGAACGGTTCACCGGCTCGGTGGTCTAGGAGCCGGCCTTCTCGGCGAGCGCCGCCACGGTGCGGACGTTGCGGGACGTCGCCGGCACTCCGAGGGCACGGTCCAGCGCGGCGGCCAGCCTGCTGCGCGCCAGGCCGCCGGCGAAGTCGATGTAGGCGTGCCGCGGCGCCAGCTGGAACCGCTCGGCCGCCGTGGCGAGCTCCGCCACACGCGCGGCGGCACCGGGCACCACGCGGCCGGAGAGGAAGACGACCTGGACCTGCTTGGGGTCGCCCTCCGGGAAGGGGTTGGCAGCCACCGCCTCGGCCAGCTCCTGACCGGAGCGGACCACCACGTCCACGTCGAAGCCGAAGCGGTCCGCGAGTGCGGCCTCCAGCTCGCGCGCCAGCTCGTCCTCGCCGCGGTCGCTGGTGAGGAGCAGGTTCCCGGAGTTGAGGTGCGTCGCCACGTCCGCGTGACCGAGGCCCGCCGCCAGCTCGCGCAGCTCGGCCATCGGCACCCGGTGCCGGCCGCCGACGTTGACGCCCCGGAGCATGGCCGCCCAGCGCCGCTGCGTGTTTCCGGCCTGCCGCTTCCCCGTCATGGACGGCAGGGTATGCCGACCCGCGGCCTGCGCTGTCTCCGGACCGAGACGGCCCATCCTCTTTTCTTGACTCGTTCCAGACTGCGTGGTGAGGTGAGGGTGTGGAGACGGCGGTACGACCCGAGGAGCAGCTGCGCAGCGTGGCGCTGCGTGTCACCGCGCCTCGCGTGGCCGTCCTCTCGGCCGTCGACGCGCACCCGCACGCCGACGTCGACACCATCGCCACCGCGGTCCGCCGCGAGCTCGGCTCGGTGTCGACGCAGGCGGTGTACGACGTGCTGGCCGCCCTCACCCGGGTCGGCCTGGTGCGCCGGATCGAGCCGGCGGGCTCCCCCGCCCGCTACGAGGCGCGCGTCGGCGACAACCACCACCACGTCGTGTGCCGCGTCTGCGGCTCCATGCGTGACGTGGACTGCGCCACCGGGGCAGCACCGTGCCTCGCGGCCAGCGACGACAACGGGTTCGTCATCGACGAGGCCGAGGTGACCTATTGGGGAGTCTGCCCCGACTGCCAGTAGCCGCAAGGCTGCCGGGCCGGCGACTTCCATCGTTCGACCGCAACTGTTCGCCCACAAGAATCGGAGAAGAGCAGATGACGCAGCAGACGAAGGCCCACGCAACGGGTTCCACCACGGGCGCCGGCTCGCCCGCTCCCAGCGACCGCAACTCGCTGTCGGTCGGCTCGAACGGGCCGATCCTGCTCCACGACGTGCACTTCCTGGAGCAGATGGCGCACTTCAACCGGGAGAAGGTGCCCGAGCGCCAGCCGCACGCCAAGGGCTCCGGCGCCTTCGGCGTGCTCGAGGTGACCGAGGACCTGTCGCAGTACACCAAGGCGGCGATGTTCCAGAAGGGCACGAGCACCGACATGCTCATCCGCTTCTCCACCGTGGCCGGCGAGATGGGCAGCCCCGACACCTGGCGCGACGTGCGCGGCTTCTCGATGAAGTTCTACACGTCCGAGGGCAACTACGACCTCGTCGGCAACAACACGCCGATCTTCTTCCTGCGCGACCCGATGAAGTTCCCGCACTTCATCCGCAGCCAGAAGCGGTTGCCCGACTCGGGCCTGCGCGACAACAACATGCAGTGGGACTTCTGGACGCTGAACCCGGAGTCGGCCCACCAGGTCACCTACGTCATGGGCGACCGCGGCCTGCCGCGCACCTGGCGGCACATGGAGGGCTACGGCTCGCACACCTTCATGTGGGTCAACGAGGGCGGCGAGAAGTTCTGGGTGAAGTACCACTTCAAGACCGACCAGGGCATGGAGTTCTTCTCCAACGAGGAGGCCGCGGCCATGGCCGGCGAGGACGCGGACTTCCACCGCCGCGACCTGTTCCGGTCGATCGCCCAGGGTGACCACCCGAGCTGGACGCTCTACGTGCAGGTGATGCCCTACGAGGACGCCAAGGACTACCGCTTCAACCCGTTCGACCTGACCAAGGTGTGGCCGCACCAGGACTACCCGCTCATCAAGGTCGGCCGGATGACGCTGAACAAGAACCCGGAGAACTTCTTCGCCGAGATCGAGCAGGCGGCGTTCTCCCCGGGCAACGTGGTCCCGGGCATCGGCCTGTCCCCCGACAAGATGCTGCTGGGCCGCGCGTTCGCCTACAACGACGCCCAGCGCAACCGCATCGGCACGAACTTCCACCAGCTGCCCGTGAACCAGCCGCGGCACGGCATCGACGTCAACACCTACATGTTCGACGGCCAGATGGCCTACGAGCACCGCGGCGACGCGCCCGTCTACGCCCCGAACAGCTTCGGGCGCAGCTGGGCCGACGAGACCGGGACCATGGACACCAGCTGGGAGTCCGACGGGGACATGGTCCGCAGCGCCTACCAGCTGCACGCCGAGGACGACGACTTCGGGCAGCCGGGCACGCTCGTGCGCGAGGTCATGGACGACGCCCAGCGCCAGCGGCTGGTCGCCCAGGTCAGCGGCTCGCTGCTCGGCGGTGTCCGCGACGAGGTGCTCCAGCGTGCCCTGGAGTACTGGAAGAACATCGACGCCGAGGTGGGCAAGCAGATCGAGGCCAAGGTGAGTGGCGACCAGGCCGTCACCGAGCCGGCCGCGGGCATGGGCGAGAGCTGACACCCGCCCGGGGGCCGGCTGACCGCCGCCCTCCCCCACGAGCAGGTGTGCCGTGCCTCGTCCTCCGGGGCACGGCACACCTGTGTCCGGGGTCGGGACACGTGCGCGTGGCAGGGTGAGCCGGTGACCTCCGACACCGACACGCCCTCGACCCGACTGCTGCGGGGCGCCCGCCTGGTCCCCGTCGGCGTTCCGGGCCGGGCCACCGGCGGCCCGGTCGACGTCCTCGTGCGGGGCGGCCGGGTGGTCGAGGTCGCACCGGACCTGCCCGCACCACCGGGCGGCGGCGTGCTCGACCTGGACGGCCGCTTCCTCGTCCCCGGGCTGTGGGACCAGCACGTCCACCTGACCCAGTGGGCGCGGACGCTGCAGCGGGTGGACCTGTCGGGGACCGACGGGCCCGGCGAGGTCGCCCGGCGCGTCGGCGCGCACATCGCCGCGCTGCCCCGGGAGTCACGAGGTCGGCTGGTGCACGGCTGGGGCTTCCGCGCAGCCGCCTGGGACGAGCGGCCCACCGTGGCGGTGCTCGACGCGGTGAGCCGCGACCACCCGGTGGTGGCCGTCTCCGGCGACGGCCACAGCGGGTGGCTGAACTCCCGGGCGCTCGAGCTCCTCGGCCTGGGGCACCACGAGTTCGCCCTCGACGAGAACGAGTGGTTCGCCGCCTTCGACCGGCTCGACGAGCTGCCCGGTGCGGCACCCGCCGCGGACGAGGGGTATGCCGACGCCCTGGCCGGGGCGAGCGCCCTGGGGGTCGTCGGCGTGGTCGACCTGGAGTTCGAC
>DASSKF010000247.1:0-31238 GCA_035690725.1 Segeticoccus sp. | reverse complement strand
CGGCACCACTGCGACCCGGCAGGCACAGGGCCTGGCGGGCCGCCTCTTCCAAGCCCTCGTCGGTCGACGGCCTGCTGCGCGGGAGCGAGAGTGCCTGTCAGCGCTGGTGATTGCGCTGATGGATCACGGACTGACGGCCTCGACGATCGCTGCCCGCGTCGCCGCGTCCACACGAGCGTCGGTGGTGGACTGCCTCGCGGCTGCCTACGCGACGATGTCCGGCCCCCTGCACGGCGCTGCACCGGTGGCGGCGCACCGGCTGATCGAGCAGGTGCGGGCGACGGACGCCGCCGCCTCCGTCGGTGCGGTGCTGCGCCGCTCCGAGACACTGCCCGGTTTCGGCCACGTGCTCTACGCCGACGAGGACCCGCGCGCAGCCGTCGTCTTCGAGCGCCTGTGGCGCCTGCGCGGGACCACGCGGTTGCGCCGCACCGTGGAGCAGTTGGTCGAGGTGGCCGCGAGTCGCCTCGGCGCCTTTCCCAACGTGGACCTCGCCAACGCCGCGGTCATGCAGGCCGTCGGCGCTCCTCCCGGCGCGGGGGAGGTGGTCTTCCAGCTGGCACGCACGGTCGGCGTCGTGGCGCACGTGCTCGAGGAGTACGCGGAGGAGCCTCTCCGCTGGCGGGGACGCGTGCTCGACCAGTAGTGACGGCGCCCGTCCTCAGACCTCACCCACGCCGGGGATCATGCCGTTGCGGAAGGCGTCGACGAACAGCCGGTAGTCGTCGCGGACCAGCTCGCCGTAGCTGGTGCCGAACTCCACCAGGTCGCCGACGAACTCCTCGTCCCGGTCGCCGACGGCGGCGACGATGGCCTCCTCGGTCTGGAAGTCCACGAGGGTCTGCTCGCTGTCCGCGTCGGAGACGCAGTGCACCTTGGCCGTCGCCTGCCCCAGCGACTCCAGCAGCGGCAGGATCTCGTCGGGCTCGGTCAGCTGGTCCCAGTCGATGTCCGCGGAGTAGGGCGACAGCTCCTGCACCACCTGTCCGACGCCGTCCAGCTCGCACCACCCGAGCCACGGGTCGGCAGCCGCCTGCAGGGCGCGCTGGGAGACCGCGGTGCGGTGCCCGCTGTGGCGGAAGTAGTCGCGGATCGACGCGTCCGTGACCACACGGCTCGGTGCGGCGACGTTGCCCTGCTTGATCGACAGGATCACGTCGTTCTCGAGCGCCTGCGTGTTGCCCTCGATGAGCACGTTGTATGCCGGGAGGCCGGCACTCCCGATCCCGAACCCCGTGCGCCCCACGACGTCCTTGACCACGAAGCTGCTGTCCCGCACCGTCCGTCGCCCGGAGGGAATGGTCTCGGTGTAGGCGTGGAACGCCTCCTCGACGGCCGTCCGCTCGGCCGGCTCGAGCCTCCGGGTGCCGGGTGCGTCCCGGAACTCCCGTTCGTAGTCGTTGACCTCGGTGATCGCGTCGAGGAGGTCCACCCGGGTCCTGAGCCGCGTGGTCTGCAGGACGTCGTGCAGGAGCCCGTCGGTGGAGGCGAGGGTGAGGCCGAACTCGTGGTCGTGATCGGTCTCTGCGAAGCGTCGCACCTGAGCCAGGTAGGACCGCGCGTAGGTGCGGATCATCTCCTCGATCGTGCTGTCGGAGAACGCCTTCCGGAACCCGAGCAGGGCCGTGCTGGCGGCGAACCGCCGGATGTCCCAGGTGAAGTGGCCGACGTAGGCCTCGTCGAAGTCGTTCACGTCGAACACGAGCACCCCGTCGCCGTTCATGTGGGTGCCGAAGTTCTCGGCGTGCAGGTCACCCTGGATCCACACCCGGCTGGTTCGCTCGTCGGCCCACCGGTCCTCCTGCTGCGCCACGTCGGCGTAGAAGACGCAGGCGGAGCCGCGGTAGAAGGCGAACGGGTCGGCGGCCATCTTGCGGAACTTCCGGCGAAAGGCGCTGGGGTTGGCCGAGATGAGGTCGGAGAACGCGTCCAGCAGGCTGTCGACGATCCGGCGCTGGCGGTCCTGCGGGCTGTCGGTGCGCAGGTTCTGGGTCGGGGCCATGCCACCTCACGGTATGGCGTGCGCCTGAGCAACCGCTGAGGAAGTGGGCCCTGGCGAGGACCGGCGGGGGTGTCGTGGACCGCGCGGACAGGTCACACTGACCGGGTGGTCGACGACTTCGCCTCCGTCCCCACATCTGGGAGGCCTGGCAGGCGGAGCACGCCTCGGTGGACGACCGGTCCGGAAGCGAGAAACCTGTGGACGACGGCACATCCCGCACCAGTGACCGAGGTCGATGACATGCCCACCCCACCCCGCCGGACCGGTAGCCGCGCCGACCTGTCCACCGCGTCTGAGGGACTCGCGCGGCGACGGCCGCACTGAGGTACCTCAGGTCCCGCCCGGCCCGGCACACAGCCGGCGCGGTTACGTCCTTTCGCCGATGTGCCGGCACACCTCATCCGCGCACGGTGGTGCCTGTCCGGATCGGACGCACCGGGCGGAACCCCGTCAGGTGGGAGCCACGCGAAGGAACCACCATGTTGTCCAACGACAAGATCTTCATCGACGCCGAGCTCGCCTATCGGATGGAGCGGGCGCTGTCCACACACAGCCGGTGGGAAGCCGAGCGGACACACCCGCTCCGTGAGGCGGCAGGCCGTTGGTGGCACCAGCTGGCCGACGGGCTCCGGCGCCGTCCGGAAGCACCGGCGGTCCCGCTCGACGGGCAGACCGGTGCAGCGGAGTCGGGCGAGCCCGCGCCGGCGACGGAGGCCCGCGTCCTCGAGCACACGCGGGCATGACCGCCACGACGGCGTTCCGGCTGTCGGCGGCATCGGCCATGATGGCCCTTGTGCCGCAGACATCCGCCGGGACGCCGCTGCTGGGCCGGTCCGACGAGCTCGACCGGCTCCTCGGGCTGCTCGGGCTGGACCCCGAGCAGCCCGCGGCCGTGCCCGCCGCCAGCCCGGCCGGGCGGTCCTCCACACTCGGCGTGCTCCTCTCCGGGGACGCCGGCATCGGCAAGACCCGACTGCTCGCAGAGCTGTCGGAGCGGGCGGGGTGCGCCGGGTGGCAGGTGCTCGTCGGGCACTGCCTCGACCTGGCCGACCAGGGCCTGTCCTACCTGCCGTTCCGAGAGGTGTTCGGGCGGCTGCGGACCGGCTCCCCGGAGGTCCTGGACGACCTGCTCGCGCGGCAGCCACTGCTCGAGCGGATCCTGCCCGGTGCGTCACCGTCGGCCGCGGCCGGTGACCACATCGACCGGGCCGCGCTGTTCGAGACGGTCCGGGCGGCGCTCGACGCCCTGGCCGAGGACACACCGGTGCTGCTGGTCCTGGAGGACCTGCACTGGGCCGACATGTCCACCCGCGACCTGGTCGGCTACCTCCTGGGGCGTGGCCTGGGGGAGCGCGTGGTGGTGGCCGCCTCCTACCGCGCCGAGGACCTGCACCGCCGCCACCCGCTGCGGCCGATGGTCGCCGCCTGGAGCCGCCTTGCCGGGGTCGCCCGGCTCGACCTGGGGCCGCTCGCCGACGAGGACGTCGCCGAGCTGGTCCGCCTCCTGCGCAGCGACGACCACAGCAGCGACGACCTCCCGGACCGGGCCGTGCGCGCCGTCGTCGCCCGCGCCGAGGGCAACGCGTTCTTCGCCGAGGAGCTGGTCGCCGCCGCCACCCTCGCCCGCGGTGGCATCCCCGAGGACCTCTCCCGCCTGCTGCTGGTGCGGGTCGACCAGCTCGACCCCGGCGCCCGCGAGCTCGTGCGCGTCGCCTCGGCTGCCGGCCGTTCGGTTCCCCACGAGCTGCTGCAGCAGGTCGCCCGGCTCACTGCCGCCGAGCTCGACGACGCCGCCCGGACCGCGGTTGACGCGAACGTGCTCGTCCCGACGGACACTGGCTACACCTTCCGCCACGCGATGCTGCGCGAGGCGGTCTACGACGACCTGCTGCCGGGGGAGCGGGTGCGGATCCACGCGGCATACGTCGAGGCGTTCCGCGAGGCGAGCCGTGCGGGAGCGGCCGCCGAGCTCGCCCGGCACGCGAAGGGCGCTCGGGACGAGCGCACGGCACTGAGGGCGAGCATCCGCGCGGGCGACGAGGCCATCGCGGTCGGTGGTCCCGACGAGGCACTGCGGCACTACGAGCACGCACTCGAGCTGCTCGACTCGAGCGCGGTACGCACGGACCCCGACGGTCTGCAGGTGGGCCGCGCGGACCTGACCATCCGGGCCGCGGAGGCGGCCGTGGCCGCCGGCCGGTCACACCAGGCCGTGGCCCTGCTGAAGGAGGCGCTGGGCTGCCCGGAGGTCACCGGGGGGGAGGAGCGGGCCGCCGTGCTCGCCGCGTTCGCCGACGCCGCGCGGGTGCTCGACGTCGACGACGACCTGCTCGCCGCGACGCAGGAGGCCATCACCCTCGTCCCACCGGACCCGCCGACGCTCGTGCGTGCTCGTGCGCTGCTCGCGCACGTGCAGGCGCTGGTCGACCGCGGCCGGGACGAGGAGGCCCTGCGCTGGGCGGCCGAGGCCCGCGAGGCGGCCCGGCGCGTGGCCGGCAGCGGGGGTGACCGGGTCACCGCGGAGCTGCACGCCGTCATCGCGAAGATGCGCTCCCGGACCGACCCCGAGGAGGCTCGCCGGGCCTACGAACAGCTCATCAGCGAGAGCCACGACCGACACCACCAGGTCGAGCTGCGCAGCATGCACTACCTGGCGATCCTGCACCACCAGCAGGGCGACTTCGCGTCCGCGCTGGCGGTCTTCGACCGGGCGGCCGAGCGCGGGCGCCAGCTGGGTCAGCCCTGGGTGCCGTATGCCGTGGAGTCGCGGGTGCGCGCCGCTCAGGTTGCGTACGAGGCGGGGGAGTGGGACCGGGCGGTGGCCACCACGGACGTGACCGGCCAGTCCCCACCGCCGGTGGCGCGCGCCATGCTCGAGGCGGTGCGCCTGCCGGTCGCCGCCGGACGGGGCGACCGGCTGGCGATCGCCCGCCTTTCCGACGTGCGCGGGTGGTGGGAGACGGACGGCTTCATCGGCATCGTCTCGGCCGGGGCGATGATCGACCTGCACGGGGCCACCGGCGACCTCGAGGCGGCGATCGCCGTCCACGACGAGGTGGTGACCCTGCTCGAGCGGCAGTGGCGGCCGCGCTTCGAGGCCCGGCTCCGCCTGTCGTCCCTCCTGCTGGCCCACCTCACCACGGCAGCGGCCACGGCGCCGACCGACCGGCGCGCCGAGCTCGTGGAGCAGGGCCGTCGGCTGTGGCAGGCCGGACGGGAGTCGGCAGAGACGGCCCGGACCCGGCCCGAGCCCCGGATCGACGCCGTGACGGTCCCCGAGATGGCCGAGGCGCCGGCGCCCACGGAGCTCGGTGCCGAGTCTGCGGCCTGGCTGGCCCGGCTGGAGGCCGAGTGGCTCCGGCTGCGATGGGTCGCCGGCGTCGACACCCCCGCGGAGCCGGAGCTCGTCGAGGCGTGGCGGGACAGTGTCGACCGGTTCACCGGCTACCCCAACGTGTTCGAGCGAGCCCGCTCCCAGGCCCGGCTGGCCGCCGTGCTGCGCGCTTCGGGGGACACCGCCGGTGCGCGGGAGGCCGGCGACGAGGCACGCGCCACCGCGCACCGGCTCGGTGCCGACCCGCTGCTGGCCGAGCTGCGCTCCTTCGGCGTGGCGGCCGTCGCACGCCGTGGCGCCCGTGTCGGCGCGTCCGCGCCCGAGCTGACCGCTCGGGAACGCGAGATCCTCGCGCTCGTCGCGCAGGGCCGGAGCAACGGCCAGATCGCCCGGCAGCTGTTCATCAGCCCCAAGACGGTCAGCGTGCACGTCTCCAACGTCCTGGCGAAGCTGGGCGCTCGCGGCCGCACCGAGGCTGCCGCCGTGGCACGTGAGCAGGGCCTGCTCGAGAGGTAGTCCCGCCGGTCCGGGCGTCCGGCGCCCTCGTCGGCTGGCCCGCGACCTCGACCGGGGCGCCACCGTCCGACGGCGTGCCCGGCCCGCCGCTCACCGTGCGTAGTCGTCGGCGCCGGTCCAGTCGAGCATCACGCAGGCGTCGTCGCCGACCACCCAGCCGTCGTGCCCGGGTGGCACCCGGACGACGTCTCCGGGCCCGGCGACCGCTTCGATGCCGTCGTCCATCCGAACCGCGAGCCGGCCCGCGAGGACGACACCGGTGTGGGTGACCTCGCACGACCGGGTCCCCGCCGCCGGTCGCACGTCGGCGGACCACCGCCAGCCTGGTGCGAAGGTCACGCGGGCGACCGCGTGGCCGCAGACGCGGACGACCTCCATGTGGCCCCGGGGGAAGCGCCTGACCTCGTGCGGCTCGTCCAGGCTCGCCGCCTCGAGCGCCGCCGACGGGCTGCGCAGCGCGGTCTCCATGTCAGCGCTCCTCCCCCGTCACCGGGTCGATCACCGCAGCGACCTCGTTGATCCGGTCGCACGGGAAGTCCCCGATCCTCGCGTGCTCGCGGACCAGGTCGGGGCTGTCGGCGTTGTACACACAGAACAGCCGGTCCTGCGTGACGTAGCTGTGCACCCACTGGATGTTGCCGTCCGTCGCGGCCAGGGCGGCGTTGGAGCTCGCCGCCATCCCGTGGAGCGCCGCGGCGTCCATGCGCCCGGCACCCGGCACGGTGCGCTCGATCACGTACTTGGGCATGGTCCCCATCTCCTTCTCCTGCGGGCGGTGACGGTCACCGCCCGGGACCACACCACCGTGGCGGCTCCGAGAACCCGCCGTCATGGGGCATTTGCCCCAGTCACGTGTCGCGGTCGAGCGTCCGCACCAAGCCGTGCTGCATGGCGAACAGGGTCGCCGCCGCCCGGCCGGACACGCCCGTCTTGGCGTAGGCGTGCTCCAGGTGCTTGCCCACGGTGTTCGGGGCGATGCCCAGCCGCCGGCCGATCTGCCGGTTGGTGGCTCCCCGGGCGAGCAGGGCGAGCACCTCGACCTCCCGGGGCGTGAGACCTGCCGGACCCCGGGGAGGCCGGCGGGCGCGGTGGCCGGCGCACGCGAGCACCGCGTCGACGGCGGTGGCATCGAGGCGGCCGGCGCGGGACTCCTCCTCGAGGACCTGCACCGCCTCGGACCGGGTCCTCATCGGCCGGTGCGGTCGGGGCTCGAGCATCGCGTGAAAGCAGTTCGCCGCCGCCAGCACCCGAGCCGGCATCGACAGCGCCTCTCCGCTGAGCCCGCGGTGGTAGCCGGACCCGTCGAGCCGCTCGTGGGCCGCCGCCGCCAGCGTTCCCACCTCGGGCGGGATCGGCGGACGGCAGAGCATCCGTTCGGTGTAGTAGGCGTGCAGGCGCAGGCGCTCGCGCTCACCAGCGCTCAGGGGCCCGGCCTTGTCCCAGATGGTGTTCGGCACGCCGGTGCGGCCCAGGTCGTGCAGCAGGGCGGCGCGACGCAGGCGCACGACCTCCTCCTGGTCGAGGCCCAGGCGCTCTCCGGCGGCCGCAGCCAGCACGGCCACGCCACGTGAGTGCCCGCGCAGGTAGGGCGACTTCACGTCGGCGTAGTCGGCGAACACCTCCAGCGTGCGGTCCAGCTCCCCCTCGGTGAGGCTGACCCGCAGGGCCGGCTCGGCCGCCACCAGGTCGGTCCAGCTGGCGTCGCCCTCTCCCGGTTCGAGCAGCTCGGCGGCGTGCTCGACGAAGACGTCGACCAGGTGCGGGTCGAACTGCCCACCGCGTCGAGCCCTCGCGACGTCGACGGCCGCGCGGACGCCGGCGCGGTGGTGGTGCACCTCCACCACGTCGGACAGCTGCCAGAGCCGCACGGTCAGCGCGATCGCGGTGCCGCCCAGCCGGGCGGGCAGCCCCTTGCCGTCCCACCGGGCGAAGATCTGGCTCAGCGGACCGGTCACGTCCTCGCCGAGCCCGAGCCGGGCCGCGATGGTCGAGGACACCTGGCAGTGCGTGCGCAGGGAGTCCTGCACACCACGCCCGCCGTCAGCGAGCACCAGCGCTCCCTTGGCCGCACGCTGCAGGGGCGGCTGGCCGGCGCCGGCGTGACGCAGCAGGTAGCCCAGGAAGGGCAGCGGCTTCATGTCCAGGTCGTAGACACCGGCGCGGTACTCGATGTCGTCGCCGAACCACTGGGTCGCGCGCGGGCTGTCGGCGATGCAGCCCACCCAGCCGAGCATGGCGACGTAGTACAGCGACACCCGCTCGCGCTCGGCCAGACCGATGTGGTCGCCCAGGCGCCAGGCGAGCCGGCAGGACCGGGCCACGTGCTCCATCGGCTGGCCGACGCCCAGGTCCACCGCCAGCGACAGCACGCCCACGAGGTCGGCGAGCCGGACTCGCGAGTCCCGTGCCGAGGTTCTCCGGTCATCCGGCACCCCACCCACGCTACCCGGTCGTGGGGTGCGGGTCAGCCGCCCTCGAGCTGCAGCACCCCGTGGATGACCGTATGGGGATCCGGTCACGGTCGCGGTTGCGGCCGGTGGTGAGCAATACGATGCTGGGTCAAGATGATTGAGCGTGCGCCGACCGGGTAGGGCGCGGTTGCATCACGATCCGGCCCGAAACCGAGGTGAGGCGAGTTGACCCTGGTCATGGACCTCCGTGTGAACGCCGACGAGTCGGGACGACTCGAGGTGCTGCGTGGCTTCCGGATCCTGGACACCGCGCGCAGCCGTCCCTTCGACCGCATCGCGGCGCAGGCCGCAGCCGAGTTCGACTGCCCCATGGGGATCCTCGGCTTCCTCGACCGCGACCGCATCTGGTTCAAGTCGGCGGTGGGCGTCGAGGGGCGCCGGGAGATGCCGCGTCGCGGTGCCGTCTCGCTGGACCGGGTGCTGCGCCAGGACCCGTTCGCCGTCTCCGACCTCGCCGCCGAGCCCGGCATGGCCGACCACGTGATGGTGCGCGATCACGGAGTCCGGTTCTTCGCGGCCGCACCGCTGCTCGCCGGCAGCGGGCACTGCATCGGCGCGCTCGTCGTGATGGACACCCGGCCGAGGACACCCACCGAGGAGCAGCTCGCGCGGCTGCGGGACCTCGCGACGGCGGCGATGCACCAGCTGGAGCAACGGCTCTCGGTGCTCGGCACGCTGCAGTCCGGGGCGCCGGTCAGGCCGCACCACGCCGACGCCCTCGACGTGGCCCAGGTGCTGCGACAGCGACGCCCGCTGCGCGTGGAGGTGCTCGAGCACGACGGTCCGGACAGGTGGGTGCGGGTGTCGGGCTCGGTGGACTCCGACGTCACCGAGCACCTCGAGCGTGAGCTCGTGCGGTTGCTGCCCTGTGCGACCGAGGACGGGCAGCGGACGCCGCACCTCGTGCTCGACCTGTCCGGGCTGGAGCACTTCGGCGCCGCGGCGTTCTCCACGTTGCTCACCGTGCTCGAGCGTGCCCGCAGTGCCGGCTCCGACGTGCTCGTGGGGCGCAGCTCGCCGGCGGTGCGGCGCGCCCTGCGCGGCATGGACCCGCGCGGCCGGTTGCGGCTCGTCGGGTAGGGCTGCACCATCGATGGTGACCCGCGGCGTCCGGGGAGTCCGGCCCGCGACGGTCAGTGACTGCCGGGAGGAGGTCGTGGTGGGCACAGGCGCGTACGGTGACGACGCCTCCTCCGTGCTGCGGCAGTTCCCCTCCTTGGCCGTCGCCACCGAAGGCCCCGATCACCAGGTCGTCTACCTGAGTGACGGGCTGCGCCGGCTCACGGGCGACATCGAGGGCAAGCCGCTGCGCGAGAGCGTGCAGGTGCTCGACGGCTTCGACGCGTTCGAGTACGTCGACCGGGTCTATCGCACGGGGGAGGCCGAGTTCGGGTACGAGTGGCGCGGTCGGACGCGCGGGCAGGACGGGCAGGAGCACGACCTCACCCTCGTCTTCACCATCGGCCCGTGGCGCAATGACGACGGCAGCGTGCGGGGAGTGATCTCCCACTCCTTCGACATCAGCCCGCGGGTGCAGGCGCGGGAGCGGGCTCGCGAGAGCGCCGAGGACTCCGCCGACCGCGCCAGCTCCGCCCACGAGATGGTCCGCCACCTGCAGCACGCGCTGCTGCCGGCATCCCTGCCGGTCGTCCCGCAGGTGCAGCTGAGCGCCACCTACTCGGTGGCCGAACGGCAGCAGGAGGCCGGGGGCGACTGGTTCGACGCGGTGCCCATGCCGGACGGCCGCCTCGCGCTGATCGTGGGGGACGTGGTCGGCCACGGTGTCGCCGCGTCCGCCGTCATGGGGCAGCTCCGGGTCGTCGTCTCCGAGCTGCTGCTCGCGACCAACGAACTCGGCCTGACCGTTCGACAGGCCGACGCCTACGCACGACGCAACACCGGTGCGAGGGGCGCCACGTTGGCGGTGGCGGCCGTCGGTCCGGCCACCGGCCGCCTGCGCTGGGTGTGCATGGGCCACCCGCCCCCCGTGGTCATCGGCCGCGACGGCACGACCCGGGTCCTGCCCGCGCACGAGAACTCCCCGCTGGGGACCGGCGCACCGCCGCAGGTCACGGTGCAGACCGATCAGGTGGAGCTCGGCGAGGCGATCGTGCTCTACACCGACGGGCTCGTCGAGCGGCCCGAGCAGCCGATGAGCGAGAGCGTGGAGGCGTTCCGGCAGACCGCCCAGCGCCTCGCGCGGCACTCGAACGCCCAGGACGGGCGGGTCCCCGACGCCGAGGACAGCGACCGCTTCCTCCGCGCGGTCGTCCGGGCGCAGATGCGCGTCGAGGCGACCGACGACGTCACCACCCTGCTCGCCCGGCGCACGCCGGTGCGACCGGACCTGCGGATGGACCTGTCCGGCGACGTCGCCGAGCTGGCCGAGCTGCGGGAGCGGGTCGGCGGCTGGCTCTCCGTGCTCGGCGCCACGGCGGAGGACCAGCTGGACCTCCAGCTCGCGGCCACTGAGGCAGTCAGCAACAGCATCGAGCACGGCTACGGCGGTGAGGGGGGACCGATCGAGGTCGTGCTCTCGTTGCAGCGGGACGGACTGGTGCGCTGCACCATCACCGACCAGGGGCACTGGCAGGAGCCGGACGCGGTCTCCCTGGCGACGGCATACCGCGGCCGGGGCCTGGGGATCGTGGCCCACTTCGCCGACGACCTGCACGTCTCGCATGACGACAGGGGGACGCGCGTGGACATCTACCAGAAGGTGCACCACGACGCGGACCTGGTGACCAGCACGACCGCACGGGCCCTGTCCCCGGCGCCCACGGTTCCGTTCGGGGTGGAGGACCGGCTGGCCGAGCCCACGACCCTGCTGGTGAGCGGCCCGGTGGACGTCCGAACCGCACCCGAGCTCAAGGTGCGCCTGGAGCAGGGGTCACGCGGCTGCACCCGCGACCTCATCGTCGTCCTCGACGAGGTCACCCACCTCGCGAGCTCCGGGGTGCAGGTGCTGCACGAGATGTCCGACTCGCTGCGGCACTCCGGCTGCAGCCTGAAGCTCGTCGCGGCGGCCGGCACGCCGGCGGCGGCCGTGCTCGACCTCGTGCACCTTCCCCGGCACGACGAGCTGGGTGAGGTCGACGCCTCAGCGGCGCACGACCGTCCCCGCTGAGCCGACGACGACGTCCGCCGCGTCCGAGAGCCGCCCGATCGCGGCGACCTTGCCGGTCCGCTCCACGAACCGGCAGACCGCGTCGACCTTGGGCCCCATGGACCCGGCCGCGAAGTCCTCGGCACGCAGCTCCTGCGGGGTGGCCCGGCGGATCGGCTCGGTCGCGTCCGTGCCGTAGCCCCTCACGACGGCCGGCACGTCGGTCAGCACCAGCAGCAGCTCCGCGCCGACGCGTTCCGCGAGCAGCGCTGCGGTCAGGTCCTTGTCGACGACCGCCTCCACGCCGTGCAGGTCGCCGGTGGCCGGGTCGCGCACCACCGGCACTCCGCCGCCCCCGGCGCACACCACGACCGTGCCGGCGTCGAGCAGGTCGGCGACCAGCTCGGACTCCACCACCTCCAGCGGGCGCGGCGAGGCCACCACACGTCGCCACCCGCCGTCGTCCGGGCGCACCTGCCACCCGTTGCTGTCCGCCAGCCGCCGGGCCTCCTGCTCGTCGAAGACCTCCCCCACGAACTTGCGCGGGTCACCGAAGGCCGGGTCGTCCCGGTCCACGAGCGTCTGGTTGATGATGCTGGCGACCCGGTGGTGCGGGAGGGCGTTCTGCAGGGACTGCAGCAGCCAGTAGCCGATCAGCCCCTGGGTGAGCGCTCCCAGGGCGTCGAAGGGGTAGGGCGCGGTCAGCCGCGGGTCGGCCGCGCTCTCCATCGCGAGCACGCCGACCTGGGGCCCGTTGCCGTGGGTGAGGACGAGCTCGTGCTCGGCCTCGAGCGGCGCGAGCGCCCGCACCGCGGTGACGATGTTGCGCAACTGGGCGTCCGCGTCCGGCACCTGCCCCCGCCGCAGCAGGGCGTTTCCGCCGAGTGCCACCACGATCCGCACCAGCCCACCTCCGTCCGCGTCCGGCCGCTCGTCGTGCCGGGTGGCCCACGGCCCGCCCCGGTGAGGCCGAGTATGCCGGTCAGCTGCCGTCCCAGATCACCGTTCCGTCCGCGGTGAGTCGGGCGCCCTCGGCCACCGGGTGCTCAGGCAGCGCTCCGCCGTGCATCAGGTGCCGGACCTCCGCGCCGTGCGCGAGGGTGGCGACGTCGGCGACCAGCCGCCGGTGGCAGCGCCACCACACGCTCTCGCTGCACATCACCGCCGTCCGCTGCCGGCCGGCCTCGTCCAGGACCTCGAGCAGCGCGGTACGGAACTCCACGGAACGGGTCCACCCGGCATACGCGCGGAACTGCTCCACCCGCCACCAGCCGTCGGGGGAGTGGGACCGTTCCTCGGCCGTCAGCCGGCGGCGGCCCCCGAGCCGCTCCTCCCAGCGGTAGTCGACTCCCTCGGCGGGCAGCCACTCCTGCAGCTCGGCCCGGGCGACCTGCGGGTTGCCGCGGCTGCCCGGGTAGCGGCGCACGTCGACCAGCAGCCGCACGCCGGCGCCGCGGAGCAGCTCGGCGAGCTCCTGCCGGCCGAGCCGGCCGTGCCCGACGGTCAGCAACAGGGGGCGACCGCGCGCGGCATCGCCGCCGGGCTCCGCGCCGGGCTCGGCACCGGACGACAGGGGCTCGCTCATGGGGCAGAGTCTGGGGCATGCGCATGTTCGCCGCGATCACGCCGTCGCCGGAGGCCGTGGAGGACCTCGCGGAGTTCCTCGAGCCGCGGCGCGAGGTGGACAGCCCGCTGCGCTGGACGCTGCCCGACCAGTGGCACGTCACGGTGGCCTTCATGGCCCAGGTTCCCGAGCGCAGCCTGGACGACCTCACCGACCGGCTCGCGCGGGCGGCCAAACGCCGGACCCCGTGGTCCTGCCGGATCGCGGGGGCCGGTGCCTTCCCCGACCCGGCGGACGGGAAGGTGCTCTGGGCCGGTGTGGAGGCACAGGACGACCACGGCGCCGAGGAGCTGCGGCGCCTCGCCACGGGGGCCCGCGCCGCCGCGGGCAAGGCCGGCGCCGACGTCGACGGTGGTCGGTTCCACCCGCACCTGACGCTCGCGCGGCTCCGGCACCGGCAGGAGCTGACCCGCTGGCTGCGGGTGTTCGACGCCTACCGGGGCCCGGTCTGGGCGGTCACCGAGCTGGTGCTGGTCGAGTCCCGCCTCGGCGAGGGGCCCAACGGCAAGCCGCGCTACGACACCGTCGAGACCTTCCCGCTCGGCGGCTGACCGGCAAGCTCCACCCGCCGGGGAGGGGGCTCGTGGGGAATGATCGTGGGGACAGGCGCAGGAACCTGCGCCGTCCTCCCACGATCATTCCCCACGAGTGCCGGTCACCCGAAGTCGCGCACGGCACGCGCCTCGATGTCGCTGAGCACCTCGTCCGCCGCCTCGCTGCTGACCTCCCCGGCCATCCGAGCCCGGTGGACGAAGTCGCGCTCCGCCTCGATCGCCCGGTTGAGCAGCTCCTGCAGCCGATCGCTCATCTGCGAGCCCTCGCTCTCGTCGTGCACCGCCTCCATCGCCTCCCGCGCGGCGATGAAGCCCTCGTACTGCTGGATCGCCGCGTGCCGCACCGGCTCGGGCACGTCGTCCTCGAGCTGGCCCTGCAGCTGCTCCAGCGCCCAGTCGGCGGCCCGTCGGCTCAGGGCGCTGGCCTCGACCTGCGTCGACTCCGAGGAGCGCACGGCCAGGCCGCGGACGAGCAGGGGCAGGCTCAGGCCCTGGATGACCAAGGTGCTCAGCACGAGCAGGAACGCGACCACGACGATGTCCCGGCGGAAGGGGAACTCCGCCCCGCTGTCGGTGCTCATCGGCAGGGCGAGGGCGGTCGCCACCGTGACGACGCCGCGCATACCGCACCAGGAGATCACCGCCGAGTCGCGCCAGTTGATGGAGGTGGGGTCGTCGCCGGGCTCCACCGCGCGCCCGAGCCGGGCCGTCGGGAAGATCCACGCCGGCCGGATGATGATGGTCACCACGATGACGACGCCGGCGAGCACGAGCACCGCTGTCCCTGTTCGCCGTTCCGTCACGACGCTGGTGAACTGGTAGCCCAGCAGCGCGAACACGAGGCTGCTGAGCAGGAAGTCGGCGTAGTTCCACACCGCGCGGCCGAGCAGCCACCCCTCGGAGGTGAGCGACGCCCGGCGGTGGGAGCGCAGCGTGAGCCCCAGCGCCACGACGGCGAGCACGCCCGAGCCCTCGAGGTGCTCGGCACCGAGGTACACCGCAAAGGGGGCCATCGCGGTCAGCGTGGTCTCCGCCGGCGCGCTGCCGAGGACCCGCAGCACGGTGCGGACCACCATGCCCCCGGCGATGCCCAGAGCCAGCCCGACACCGATCGCCAGGCCGAGCCGCACCGCGCCGCCGCTCCAGGTGAAGCGGTCCCCCGCGGCTGCGGCCACCGCGCTCGCGTAGAGCACCAGCGCGGTGGCGTCGTTGAACAGCCCCTCGCCCTCGAGCACCGTGACGAGCCGCCGGGGCAACGCCAGCTGGCGGGCGACCGACGTGGCCGTCACCGGGTCCGGCGGCGCGACCGCCGCGCCGAGGACCCACGCGGCCGGCCAGCTCAGCCCGAGGGTGTGCGCGGCGACGGCGACGACTCCGGCCGTGACGAGGGTGAGCCCGAGGGCGAGGGCGACGACCGGCGCCGCGCGCTCTCGGAAGTCGCGCCCGCTGGTGCGCTGCGTGGCCGCGAAGAGCAGCGGCGGCAGCACGACCGGCAGGATCAGGTCGGGATCGAGGTGCAGCACCGGCGCACCGGGGACCACCGACAGCAGCAGCCCGAAGATGGTCAGCAGGACCTGCGGGGGCAGCCGGACGACGCCGGCCAGCGGGGTGAGCGCCACCACCCCGGCCAGCAGCGCCGCGAGCAGGAGGAGTGTGCTCACGGCGCGGCGGCTGGGCTCAGGGTGGGAAGCCGGTCAGGCGGGTGCGCGGGCCGTCAGTCGGCGGCGCGCGCGGGACCGGGCACCGGGGCCGGCAGGGACGCCTCGTCGGCGGTCGGCATACCGGGGACCCGGCGGACGGTGCGCGCGGGCTCGTCCGGGGCGCCGCACATCTGCCGGCACCGGACGATCGAGTCGTCGAGCAGGTCGAGCAGCATCTGCTCGGGACGGGCGATGCACGCCTCCGCGATGCCTTCCACGCTCACCTGCACGATGCACGGTGCGGCGTTGCGGCAGAAGTTGCGCACCGACACCTTGGCCGGCGCCCCGAACTGACGTGCCCACCGGGCCGCCTCGGGTGCGTTCCGCAGGGCCTCGCGCGACTCCGGCCGTACGTCGTCCTCCGGCCGGCCGTCCAGCACCGCGAGGATCCGCTCGCCGGAGAGGATGCCGATTGCGATGACGCCCTGGCGCGAGTGCGGCGCGACCGGCAGGGCCGTGGTCGCCGCGTGCAGGGCCAGCTCGACGTCGATGCGCGGGTCGTCCCCGGTGAGACCGATGACCGACGGGATGTACGGCACGAGGCTGCCCCGGAAGTCGTCACCGATGCAGTCGTTCACGCACCGCGCCAGCTGCGCGAGGAGGGGGTGGGTGCACCCGGGGTGGTCACTCCAGCGTTCGCCCGCGAGGTAGGAGGCGAACTCCATGAAGCAGGCTCCCCGTCGAGGGTTGCGGTGCTTGCCCGCACTGAGGACGGGCACGAGTTCGGGCGATCGGGTGGCGTTTCGGGTTGGCAGTCGCATGGGTACCTCGATTCCTCACCTCTCAGTGTGCTCGCCATCCCGCCCGAGCGCGAGTGGTGGAGCGGAATCGGTCCGCCATGACCGACACTGGGCGGGTGGTCAGGGTGCGAGAGGTCGGTGTCCAGGCGCTGCGGGGCCGGCTCGCCCGCGCGCTGTTCGAGCGGGTCGCCGGGGAGCAGGGCCAGGACGCGCGGCAGCGGATCCACGGGTCGCCGGGACCGCGCTGGTTCCCCCGGGACGCGCCGGTGCGCCGGGTCCAGGCCGACGCGTCGATGTACGTCGGCGGGCTGCGGGCCCTGCTCCTGCAGTCGCTGCACCCGCTGCCGATGGCGGCGGTGGCCGACCACTCCGGCTTCCGCAGCGACCCCTGGGGCCGGTTGGCGAGCACGAGCACTTTCCTCGCGGAGACGACCTTCGGCACCGTGGAGGACGCCGAGAAGGCGATCGGCCGGGTGCGCCGGCTGCACGCCGGCATCGGGGGCACGACGCGGGACGGCCGGGCCTACCGGGCGGATGACCCGCACCTGCTCGAGTGGGTGCACGTGGCCGAGATCGACAGCTTCCTCACGGCGCACCGGCTGTTCGGGCACCACCCGCTCAGTGCGGCCGAGGCGGACGAGTATGTCGCGCAGTCCGGGCACGTCGCCCGCCTCCTCGGTGCCCGGCGGGTGCCGACGACGGTGGCCGGGCTCGCAGCGGCGCTCGCGCAGTTCCGGCCCGAGCTGGAGGGCACGCCGGAGGCGCGGGACGTGGCGCGGTTCCTGCTGCGCGAGCCGCCGTTGGCGGCGTGGGCCCGGCCGGTCTACCGGGCCCTGGCGACGGCGGCGGTCGGTTCGCTGCCGGAGTGGGCCACCGACCTGCTCGACATCCCTCGACCGGCTCCGGTCACCAGCCGGGCGCTGGGTCGGGCCGCCACGGGGGCCCTGCGCTGGGTCGCCGACGCCCTGCCGCTGCCCGACGTCGACTTCCCGGTGCACCCTCCGGCCTGAGTCCCGGGTGCGGGGCGCCCGGCGCGCGGGCAGAATCGACGGGATGACGAGCAGTGGACGCGGCAGGCTCCGCAGGGTCACGGCCACCGGTGTCGCGGCCGCCGGGGTGGCGGTCGCCGGGACGGCGGCGGTCGGCGTCGCGGCCCTGCGCAAGGACGACCTGACCGGTGAGGTGGCGCTCGTCGCCGGTGCCTCCCGGGGGCTGGGGCTGCTGATCGCGCGGGAGCTGGCCCGGCAGGGCGCCCGGGTGGCGATCTGCGCCCGGGACCGGCAGGAGCTCGGCCGGGCCCGCGAGCAGCTGGACGGCGAGGGCCTGCAGGTCGAGACGTTCGTCTGCGACGTGACGGACGGCGAGCAGGTGCACCGGCTGGTCGGGGAGGTCGAGCAGCGCCTGGGTCCGGTCGACGTGCTCGTCAACGTCGCCGGCATCATCCAGGTGGCGCCCGACGAGACGCTCACCGACGCGGACTACGAGGCCGCCATGGCCACGATGTTCTGGGGGCCGTTCCGGCTCACCCGGGCGGTGCTGCCCTCGATGCGGCGGCGCCGGCACGGGCGCATCGCCACCGTGACCTCGGTCGGCGGCGCGATCGGGGTGCCGCACCTGCTGCCCTACAGCGCGGCGAAGTTCGCCGCCGTGGGGTGGTTCGAGGGCCTGCGGGCCGAGCTCGCCGGCTCGGGGATCACCGTCACCACGATCGTGCCGGGCCTCATGCGCACCGGCTCCCACCTCAACGCGAGCTTCGGCGGGCAGTCCGACCTGGAGTACGCCTGGTTCGCGGTCGGTGCGGCGGCGCCCCTGGTCGCGATGGACGCCGAGCGGGCCGCCCGGCGCATGGTGGGCGCCATCCGGCAGCGCCGCCGGGTGCTGCTGCTCACGCCGCTGTCCAAGGTCGCCACCCGCGTGCACGGTGTCGCGCCGAGCAGCACCGTCGCGCTGCTCGAGGTGATGGGGCGACTCCTGCCCGGCCCCGGGGCGGGCGGCGGCCGGCCCGAGGGGCTGGTCACCGGGCGAGCCGCGGACGTCGACCTCGACTCGTCGGTGCTGCGCCGGGTCACGGGCTGGGGGCGTGACGCCGCCCGGCGCTTCAACGAGGGCGAGGCGCCCGGGTAGGCGGCCCGATCTCGGGGATGGTGTGCGGCGGCGGGCGGCTTGGCGGTTCGGCAGGCCCGATCTCGGGGATCGTGTGCTGCGACTTGCCCCGTCGTTTTGGGCGGCTGCTGCCTCGGATGGCATCCTTGCCGGAGCGTCGCGAAGGGGTCAGCCGGCCCCGGGCGGGGGCGCGCCCCGGCGACGTGCCACCCCCTGCGAAACCACGTGAGGACGCGCCGTCATGACCCTCCCCCCGCGCCGTGCCGCCGCAGCAGCGGCCCTGCTCCTGGCCGGGACGCTGACCGCCACCGCCTGCGGCTCCGGTGCTCCGTCGTCACAGGCCCCGACCACCACGTCCTCGAGCTCGCCGAGCAGCACCGCCCCGTCGACGGGCGCGGCGGGGACCTCGGGCACCGGTGCCTCGCCGTCCGGGACGGCGAGCAGCGGTCCCGCGACCGGCGGAGCCTCCTCGCCGACCGGCGACCGGCACCGGGACAAGGCCAAGCACCGCAAGGCCAAGCACCAGAAGGCCAAGCACCAGAAGGCCAAGCACCAGAAGGCCAAGCACCAGAAGGCGGACCGGCGCCGCCGGCACGTCCGCGAGCGCAAGCGCCTCATCAACGCGTGCGTCCACGACACCAAGACCCTCAACGAGGCGGTCAGCACCTACAACGCTGCCGTGTCCTCCGGGGACCAGGACGACCTCGACTACGCGGCCGCAGTCCTGCGTGAGGCGGCGGGCTCGGTCGACCACAAGGCCGAGCGGGCCGGGAACCACCGGCTGACCCGGCTGTCCAACCGCGTGGTCGGCGACCTCGGGACGATCGCCTCGCTCATCGAGCAGGGCGACGACGTGCCGAGCTCGTCCGGCCACCGCCTCACCCGGCACTCCACGAAGCTGCACTCCTTCTGCTCCGACAAGGTCTGACCTGCTCGGGCACACGCTGACCCGGCCCGGCAGACCCTTGACCTGCTCGGGCACACTCTGACCATGGCCACCGAGCCCAGCCTGCCGCCGTCCGACGTCATCGTCGTCGGTGCCGGCCTGGCGGGCCTCGTGGCCACGTGCGAGCTGGTCGACGCCGGGCGCAGTGTCACGCTGCTCGAGCAGGAGAGCTGGCGCAACCTCGGCGGCCAGGCGTGGTGGTCGTTCGGCGGGCTGTTCCTCGTCGACTCCCCGGAGCAGCGGCGGCTGGGCATCCACGACAGCGTCGACCTCGCCTGGCAGGACTGGCAGGGCAGCGCCGGCTTCGACCGCGGGGTCGCCGACCTCGCCGGTGAGGACCACTGGGCGCAGCAGTGGGCCCGGGCCTACGTCGACTTCGCCGCTGGCGAGAAGCGGTCCTGGCTGCAGGAGCGGGGCGTCCGGTTCTTCCCCGTCGTCGGGTGGGCCGAGCGCGGCGACGGCACGGCCACCGGTCACGGCAACTCGGTGCCCCGCTTCCACATCACCTGGGGCACCGGCCCCGGACTGGTCGAGCCGTTCGTCCAGCGGGTCAAGGACGCCGCGGCGCGGGGGCGGGTGCAGCTCCACTTCCGCCACCGGGTCGACGACCTCATGGTCGGGGCCGGCGCCGTGACCGGCGTCTCCGGGTCCGTCCTCGCGCCGGCGGAGGCTCCCCGGGGCCGGGCCACCAACCGGGATGTCGTCGGTGGCTTCACCGCCCGCGCACAGGCCGTCGTCGTCACCTCGGGTGGCATCGGCGCAAACCACGACCTGGTCCGCTCGTACTGGCCGGAGCGGCTGGGCCCACCGCCGGCCAGCATGGTCACCGGGGTGCCCGCCCACGTCGACGGACGGATGCTGCAAGTGACCGAGCGGGCCGGCGCCCGGCTGGTCAACCGGGACCGGATGTGGCACTACGTCGAGGGCATCCGCAACTGGGACCCGGTGTGGCCGGGGCACGGGATCCGCATCCTGCCCGGGCCGTCGTCGCTCTGGTTCGACGCCACCGGCAACCGGCTGCCGCCCCCGCTGTTCCCCGGCTTCGACACGCTCGGCACGCTGGCGCACCTGCGCCGCACCGGCCACGACCACTCGTGGTTCGTCCTCAACCGGCGGATCATCGAGAAGGAGTTCGCCCTCTCCGGCTCCGAGCAGAACCCGGACCTGACCGGCCGGGACTGGATGCAAGTCCTCGCCCGGGTCAAGCCGGGTGCTCCCGGGCCGGTGGCGGCGTTCCTCGAGCACGGCCCGGACTTCGTCGTGGCCGACCGCCTGCCCGACCTCGTCGACGGCATGAACCGGCTCACCGACCAGCCGCTGCTGGATGCCGCCCACCTGGAGCGGCAGGTCGTGGCGCGTGACCGGGAGGTCGACCACCCCTTCGGCAAGGACGCGCAGGTCGTCGCGCTCCGCGGGACCCGCTCCTACCGGGGGGACCGGCTCATCCGCACCGCGGCCCCGCACCGCATCCTCGACCCCGCCGCCGGCCCGCTCGTCGCGGTCCAGCTGCACGTCCTGACCCGCAAGACGCTCGGTGGGATCCAGACCGACCTGTCCGCCCGCGCGCTGGGACCCGACGGCGCCCCGGTCCCCGGCCTGTATGCCGCGGGCGAGGTCGCCGGGTTCGGCGGCGGTGGGCTGCACGGCTACCGGTCGCTGGAGGGCACGTTCCTCGGCGGGTGCCTCTTCACCGGCCGGGTCGCGGGCCGCGCGATCGCCCGGCAGATCGGCTGAGGGGAGACCCTCGCACCCGGTGCCGCGACCTGCGAGAGTCCTGTCATGAGGTGGTGGAGGTCCGTGGGCGCCGACCTGTTCGCGCCCGGCCGCGGTGGGCCGGCGGAGCCGGACCTCCGGGCGCCGGAGGACCGGGCGCCGGAGGACCGCGTTGCCCAGGACCGCGTTGCGCAGGATCGCGCTGCGGACGAACCCGCCGGGACGGCCCACTCGGCAGGTGGAACCCCCGGCCCCGCCCCGGCACCGAACCCCGCGGACAGCGTGAGCTGGGGGATGCGGGTGGCCGCCGCCTGGGCACTGCGCTTCCTGCTCGTCGTCGGGGCGCTGTGGGTGCTCATCTGGCTGCTCAACGTGGTCAGCCTCGTGACGATCACGGTCGTCGTCGCGGTCATGGTCTGCGCGCTGCTGCAGCCCGAGGTGGCCCGGCTCACTCGCCTGGGCCTGCCGCGACCGCTGTCCGCCGGCCTCGTGTTCGTGCTCGGCGTGGCGATCATCGTGACGGGAACCTGGTTCGTCGTGGTGCAGGTGACCACGAGCTGGGGTGACCTCAGCGGCCAGCTGGACAGCGCGGCGGGGACCATCCGCAGCTGGCTGGTCCACGGTCCCCTGCACGTGCCGGCCGCCCAGGTCGACGAGTTCACCACCGAGCTCGGCGGCACGATCCGCGGCAACCGCGACACCCTCGTCGCCGGCATCTTCCACACCGCCACGTCGGCCATCGGCGTCATCTCCGGCGTCGTGCTGTGCCTGTTCGTCACCCTCTTCTTGCTCTTCGACGACGGCACCGTCTGGCGCTGGTGCGTGGGCCTGTTCCCCGAGCACGCACGGGAGCGGGCTGCCAGCGCGGGTCAGGTCGCCTGGGCGACCCTCACGGCATACATGCGCTTCTCCGTGCTGCTCGGGGTGGTGAACGCGCTCACCATGGTCGTGATCCTCGCCGTCGCCGGTATGCCGCTCGTCGTCCCCCTGGGCGTGCTGGTGTTCCTCGGCTCGATGATCCCGATGATCGGGATCCTCGTCGCCGGCGTGGTGATCGTCCTCGTCGCCCTCGTCACCCACGGGGTCACGATGGCCGTGGTCATGGCGATCGCGCTCTTCCTCACCGTGCAGGTCGAGGGCAACCTGCTCACTCCGTGGGTGCTCGGCCGCGCGGTCCAGCTGCACCCGCTCGCCGTGCTGACGACGGTCACCGGCGGGGCGCTCGTGGGCGGGATCTTCGGCGCGTTCGTCGCGGTGCCGCTGGTCGCCGTCGTCAACAACGTGGTCCGGGTGGTGCGGGCCCGCCGGGGGCCACCCGCCGCCCTGTCCGGCGGCTGAGCCGGGCCGGGGCCGGACGCACCGGCCGGGCGACACGGGACCAAGGCCCCGGTTGCCGTGGGCGTCGGGGCTGGCAGGCTAGCCTCGTCCGCAGATGGCGAGGATCCTCCGGCGATGCCCGGGCTCGCCGGCCCGACCGAAGCACAGGGGAGTTGCGATGCCGAGCCAGGGGCAGGCCGGCCGGATGCTTGCGCTCGCGACCGTCGGCTTCACGGTCAACTTCTGGGCCTGGGCGCTGATCGGCCCCCTCGGCTCGACCTACGCCGACGAGCTGGGCCTGAGCGGCTTCCAGCAGGCCCTCGTCGTCGCGGTGCCGGTCGTCGTCGGCTCCCTGGGCCGGATCCCCGTCGGGGCCCTCACCGACCGGCTCGGCGCGCGGGTGATGTTCCCCCTGGTCAGCGCCGTCACCGTCGTCCCGGTGCTCTTCGTGGGGTTCGTGGCCCACAGCCTGGTGGCACTCCTCATCGGAGGGTTCTTCCTCGGCGTGGGCGGCACCGCCTTCGCCGTCGGCGTGCCGTTCGTCAACAAGTGGTTCCCGCCCGAGCGCCGCGGCACCGCCCTCGGCATCTTCGGCGCCGGCACCGTGGGCACGGCCGTCGCCTCCTTCTCCACCGTGCAGCTGGCCGGCGCCGGGGGCCGGCCGCTGCCGTTCCTGATCGTCGCCGCGGTGCTCGCGGTCTTCGCCGTGGTCGCCTGGCTGACCCTGCGCGACGCGGAGTCCGGCGGGGGCGTGCGCAGGGCAAGCAGCGTGCTCGCGACCTTCCGTCGCCCCATCACGCTGCAGCTCGCGCTGCTGTACGCCCTCGGCTTCGGCGGGTTCGTGGCGTTCAGCGTCTACCTGCCGACCTACCTGGTGAACAGCTACGGCCTGGGCCGGGGCGACGCGGCCCTGCGCACCGCCGGCTTCGTCGTGCTCGCCGTGGTCGCCCGCCCCGTGGGCGGGGCCCTGTCCGACCGGGTCGGCGCGCCCCGCGTGCTCGAGGTCTGCTTCCTCGCCGGCACCGTGTTCGCCACCCTCGCCGCGTTCCGGCTCAACCTGCTGCCCGCCAGCACGGTGGCCTTCCTGGGCCTCGCGGCGGTGCTGGGGGCCGCATCGGGCGCGGTGTTCGCGCTCGTCGGCACCCGCGTCGAGCCGGCCTCCGTCGGAGCGGTGACCGGCGTGGTGGGTGCCGCCGGCGGCCTCGGGGGCTTCGTGCCGCCGCTCGTCATGGGCCTGCTCTACGACGCGACGGGCCACTACCTCTGGGGGCTGCTGCTGCTCGCGCTCGCGAGCCTGCTGCTCGCCGTCTTCACCTGGCGGGTCTTCGGGCGGCCCGAGCCGCCGCCGGCTGACCAGCAGACCACCGGTATGTCGACCGAAGGGAGCACCCGGTGACCACCACCCCGACCGGACGGAAGGCGGACGGACCACCGAGCCGCCGCCGGACCCCCGCCCTCGACGACGAGGTGACCGAGGCGGTCCTGCGGACCTCGCGGTTCTTCCGCAAGGGGGTCTCGACCGACCTGCGCACCCTGCACAAGACCGGCGGACGGGACGCGGACACCTTCTACCGGGACCGGTGGAGCCACGACAAGGTGGTGCGCTCCACCCACGGCGTCAACTGCACCGGGTCCTGCTCGTGGAAGGTCTACGTCAAGGACGGGATCATCACCTGGGAGGCGCAGCAGACCGACTACCCGTCCATCGGCGGTGACCGCCCGGAGTACGAGCCGCGCGGCTGCCCCCGCGGCGCCGCCTTCTCCTGGTACACCTACTCGCCCACCCGCGTGCGCTACCCCTACATCCGCGGCACGCTGCTCGAGCTCTACCGCGAGGCGAAGCGCCGGGTCGGCGGCGACCCGGTGGAGGCGTGGGCCGACCTCGTCTCCGACCCCGAGCGCTCCCGGCGCTACAAGCAGGTGCGCGGCAAGGGCGGCATGGTGCGGGCGTCCTGGCAGGAGGCGATCGAGATCGCCGCGGCCGCGCACGTGCACACGATCCGCACGGTCGGGCCGGACCGGGTCGCCGGATTCTCGCCGATCCCCGCGATGTCCATGGTGTCCCACGCGGTCGGCTCCCGGTTCATCGAGCTCGTCGGCGGCACCATGCTGTCCTTCTACGACTGGTACGCCGACCTGCCCGTCGCCTCCCCGCAGGTCTTCGGCGACCAGACCGATGTGCCCGAGTCGGCCGACTGGTGGGACGCCGGCTACCTGATCATGTGGGGCAGCAACGTCCCCGTCACCCGCACCCCGGACGCGCACTTCATGACCGAGGCGCGCTACCGCGGCCAGAAGGTCGTCGTCGTCTCGCCGGACTACGCCGACAACACCAAGTTCGCCGACGAGTGGATGAGGGCGCACCCCGGCACCGACGCCGCCCTCGCCCTGTCGATGGGGCACGTCATCCTCAAGGAGTTCTTCGTCGACCGGCGCACCGAGCAGTTCGACCAGTACTGCCAGCGCTACTCCGACCTGCCGTTCCTCGTCACGCTCGAGGAGCGCGACGGCGCCTACGTCCCCGGCCGGTTCCTCACCGCCGCGGACCTCGGCGGCGACGCCGCGCGGGCCGAGAACGCCGGCTCCAAGACCGTGCTGCTCGACGCGCAGGGAGACCCGGTGGTGCCCAACGGGTCCCTGGGCTTCCGCTACGGCGAGGAGGGCAAGGGCCGCTGGAACCTCGACCTCGGCGACGTCGACCCCATGCTCAGCCTGTATGGCGGGAGCTCACCGTCCGCGGGCGGGTCCGGTTCGGTGCCCCTCCAGCTGCCGCGGTTCGACGAGCCGGACGGCACGGCGGGAGCGCTCACCCGGGGGGTGCCGGTGCGGGAGGTCGGCGGCCGACTCGTCACGACGGTCTTCGACCTGCTGCTTGCGCAGTTCGGCGTGGGCCGCGACGGGCTGCCGGGGGAGTGGCCGGAGGGCTACGACGACCCGGTGCCGTTCACGCCGGCCTGGCAGGAGCAGATCACCGGCGTCCCGGCGCAGCAGGCCACGCGCATCGCCCGGGAGTTCGCGCAGAACGCCATCGACTCCGGCGGGCGCTCGATGATCCTCATGGGCGCCGGCACCAACCACTGGTTCCACTCCGACCTGATCTACCGGGCCTTCCTCACGCTGACCACGCTGACCGGCTGCCAAGGGGTCAACGGCGGCGGCTGGGCGCACTACGTGGGGCAGGAGAAGGTCCGGCCGCTGACCGGCTACACGACGATGGCGATGGCCACGGACTGGTCGCGTCCACCGCGCCAGATGATCGGCACCGGGTTCTTCTACCTGCACACCGGGCAGTGGCGCTACGACGCCTACCCCGCCTCCACGCTGGCGTCCTCGATCGGCCAGGGGCAGTTCGCCGGCCGGTCCACGGCCGACCTGCTGGCGCTGTCCGCACGGCTGGGCTGGATGCCGTCATACCCGCAGTTCGACCGCAACCCGCTGGAACTGGTGGCGGAGGCCGACGAGCAGGGGGCCGACCCCCAGCAGCACGTCGTGGACGAGCTCAAGGCCGGCCGGCTGCGCTTCGCGGCGGAGGACCCGGACGGACCCGGCAACGCGCCCAAGGTGCTGACCGTGTGGCGCTCGAACCTGCTCGGGTCCTCGGCGAAGGGCAACGAGTACTTCCTCAAGCACCTGCTCGGTACCGACTCCGCGGTGCAGGCGCAGGAGGCGCCGGAAGGCTCCCGCGGGCAGGACATGGTCTGGCGCGACAACTCCGAGGGCCAGCTCGACGGCAAGCTCGACCTGCTGCTGACGCTGGACTTCCGGATGACCAGCACCACCCTGTTCTCCGACATCGTGCTGCCGGCGGCCACGTGGTACGAGAAGTACGACCTGTCCAGCACCGACATGCACCCCTTCGTGCACTCGTTCAACCCGGCGATCAACCCGCCGTGGGAGACCCGCACCGACTTCACCGCCTTCCAGGACCTGGCCAAGGCGTTCAGCGCGATGGCGAAGGACCACCTCGGCACCCGGCGGGACGTGGTGGCCGTGCCGCTCACGCACGACACCCCGGACGAGATCGCGAACACGACCGGCGCCGTGCGCGACTGGCGGGCCGGCGACTGCGAGCCCGTGCCCGGGGTGTCGATGCCCAAGCTCCTGGTGGTCGAGCGTGACTACGCCGCGGTCGCCGACAAGATGCGCAGCGTGGGCCCGCTGGTCGACTCGCTGGGGCTGACGACCAAGGGCGTGACCATCCACCCCGACCAGGAGGTCGGCTGGCTGCGCAACCGCAACGGCACGCTGCACGAGGGGGCGGGGGCCGGCCGGCCCTCCCTGGAGACCGACCGCAACATGTGCGAGGCGATCCTCGCCCTGTCCGGCACCACCAACGGGCGCCTCGCCGAGGCCGGCTTCACGCAGGCCGAGGAGCGCACCGGCACCCGCATGGCCGACCTCGCCGGGGACCGCTCGGGCGACCGGATCACCTTCGCCGACGCGCAGAGCCGGCCGCAGCCGGTGATCACCTCACCGGAGTGGTCCGGCAGCGAGCACGGCGGCCGGCGCTACTCGCCGTTCACCATCAACGTGGAGCGGCTCAAGCCGTGGCACACCCTCACCGGGCGGCAGCACTTCTTCCTCGACCACGACTGGATGCACGAGATGGGCGAGGCGCTGCCGACGTTCCGGCCGCCGCTGGACATGCACCGGCTGTTCGGGGAGCCGCAGCTCGGCACCCAGGGGGCGGAGCTGACGGTGCGCTACCTGACGCCGCACTCGAAGTGGTCGATCCACTCCGAGTACCAGGACAACCTGCTCATGCTCAGCCTGTCCCGCGGTGGCCCGAACATCTGGATGAGCGCGCAGGACGCCGAGTCGATCGGGGTGCAGGACAACGACTGGATCGAGGCGGTCAACCGCAACGGTGTCGTCGTGGCCCGCGCCGTGGTCTCACACCGGATGCCGCCGGGAACGGTGTACATGTACCACGCCCAGGACCGCGTCATCGACGTCCCGCTCGCGGAGGCGAGCGGCAAGCGCGGCGGCATCCACAACTCCGCGACCCGGGTGCTGGTCAAACCCAGTCACCTGATCGGCGGGTACGCCCAGTTCTGCTACGGATTCAACTACATCGGCCCGACCGGCAACCAGCGTGACGAGGTCACGGTGATCCGCCGGCGCAGCCAGGAGGTGACCTACCGATGAGGGTCATGGCGCAGATGGCCATGGTGATGAACCTCGACAAGTGCATCGGCTGCCACACCTGCAGCGTCACCTGCAAGCAGGCGTGGACGAACCGCAGTGGCGTCGAGTACGTCTGGTGGAACAACGTCGAGACCCGGCCCGGGCAGGGCTACCCGCGCACCTACGAGGACCAGGAGCGCTGGCAGGGTGGCTGGCGGCTGACCGGGCGCGGACGGCTGCGCCTGCGCGCCGGCAGCCGGCTGAAGAACCTCGTGACGATCTTCTCCAGCCCGACGATGCCGTCGATCCAGGACTACTACGAGCCCTGGACCTACGACTACGACACGCTCGTCAGCTCGCCGCTGACCAAGCACACCCCGGTCGCCCAGCCGTACTCGCTCATCTCGGGCGAGCCGATGAAGATCAGCTGGAGCGCCAACTGGGACGACGACCTCGGCGGGGCACCGACGCTGACCCAGAACGACCCCATCCTCAAGCGGGTCTCCGAGGACGTGAAGCTCGACTACGAGCGGGCGTTCATGTTCCACCTGCCCCGGATCTGCGAGCACTGCCTCAACCCGAGCTGTGCGGCATCCTGCCCGAGCGGCGCCATCTACAAGCGCAGCGAGGACGGCATCGTCCTCGTCGACCAGGACAAGTGCCGCGGCTGGCGCAAGTGCGTCACCGGCTGCCCCTACAAGAAGGTCTACTTCAACCACCGCACCGGCAAGGCGGAGAAGTGCACCTTCTGCTTCCCGCGCATCGAGGTCGGCATCCCGACCGTGTGCTCGGAGACCTGTGTGGGTCGCCTCCGCTACATCGGGCTGGTCCTGTATGACGCGGACAAGGTCCTCGAGGCCGCGTCCACCGAGGACGACCAGGACCTCTACGAGGCCCAGCGCTCGGTCTTCCTGGACCCGGACGACCCCGAGGTGCAGCGCGAGGCGGAGCGGGCCGGCATACCGCACGACTGGGTGGAGGCGGCCCAGCGCTCCCCGGTGTGGCGGCTGATCAACGACTACAAGGTGGCGCTGCCGCTGCACCCGGAGTACCGCACCATGCCCATGGTCTGGTACATCCCGCCGCTGTCGCCGGTGGTCGACCAGGTCCGCGAGAGCGGCGTGGATGCCGAGGACGCGGACACGCTGTTCGCGGCGATCGAGGCGCTGCGCATCCCGGTGGAGTACCTCGCCGAGCTGTTCACCGCCGGTGACACCGCCACGGTCACCGCCGTGCTGCAGAAGCTGGCAGCCATGCGCTCCTACATGCGCGACATCAACCTCGGCCGGGACCCGCGGGAGGAGATCGCCGAGGGCGTGGGCATGACCGGTGCGCAGATGTTCGAGATGTACCGGCTGCTCGCACTGGCGCCCTACGACGAGCGCTACGTCATCCCTCCGGCGCACGCCGAGCAGGGTCAGTACCTCGAGGAGCTGCCGACCGACTGCCCGGTCGACTACGACGGCGAGCTGGCCGAGTCCGGCCCGTTCGGCGAGGGTTCCGGCGGACAGAGTCAGCCGGTCGCGGTCGAGAGCTTCCAGGCGCTGCAGAGCCGGCAGACGTCGGACCGGATGGGTCCGCCGGACCGGCACCGGCGGATCAACCTGCTCAACTGGGACGGCAAGGGACTGCCCTCCGGGCTGTTCCCGGGGCGGCGCCCGAAGGAGACGGCCAACCAGGAGGAGGCGCCCGGTGAGCACCGTGACCGCTGACGACCGGACCCGGGCGCTCTACCAGGCGGCCTCTCTGCTGCTGCAGTACCCGGATGAGCAGCTGCTCGAGCGGGCCGACCTGCTGCTGTCGGTCGCGGCCGGCCAGCCGCCGGCCGTCGCCGCGGGTCTCCAGGCGCTCCTGGAGCAGCTCACCACCAGGCCCCTGGTCGACGTGCAGAGCGACTACGTGCAGGTCTTCGACCTCAAGCGCAGGTGCTGCCCGTACCTGACGTACTACGCCCACGGTGACACCCGGACCCGCGGGATGGCGCTGCTCAACTTCAAGTCCGCCTACCGGCGTGCCGGGGTGGTGCTCGACGACCGCGAGCTGCCCGACCACCTCGCGGTGGTGCTGGAGTTCGCCGCGACCGTCGACCTCGACGAGGGCCGCCGCCTGCTCCTGGAGAACCGGGCGGGGTTGGAGCTGCTGCGCCTGGCGCTCCGGGACACCGGGTCGGCATACGAGGCGGTGCTCGCGGCCGTGTCCGCGACCCTGCCCACCCTGCGGGGCGACGAGGAGCAGGCGGTGCGCAAGCTCGTCGCGCAGGGCCCGCCCCAGGAGGACGTCGGCCTCGAACCGTACGGACTGCCGGAGATGAGGGAAGTGGGGTCACGGTCATGACGGACGCCTCGACAGCGGACATCTTCCTGTGGGTGGTGTGGCCCTACGTCTGCCTCGCGGTCTTCGTCCTCGGGCACGTCTGGCGCTACACCTATGACAAGTTCGGCTGGACCACCCGGTCCTCGCAGCTGTACGAGTCGCGGTTGCTGCGGTGGGGGAGCCCGTTGTTCCACTTCGGCATCCTGTTCGTCTTCCTCGGCCACGTCATGGGGCTCGGTGTGCCGCAGTCGTGGACCGAGGCGGTGGGCATCTCCGAGACGATGTACCACGTCATGGCGATCGGGATCGGGTCCATCGCCGGCTTCTGCACCATCGTCGGGATGATCATCCTCATCTACCGGCGGCGCACCGTCGGCCCGGTGTTCAGCGCGACGACCCGGATGGACAAGTTCATGTACCTCGTGCTGGCCGTCGTCATCGTGCTCGGCCTGGCGAACACCGCCGGGCAGGTGATCGACGAGTACAACTACCGGGAGGGCGTCTCGGTCTGGTTCCGCGGCATCTTCAGGTTCTCCCTGCACCCGGAGCTGATGGTCGAGGCGCCGCTGTCGTTCCAGCTGCACGGCCTGCTCGCGTTCTTCCTGTTCGCGCTGTGGCCGTTCACCCGGCTGGTGCACGTGTTCAGTGCACCGATCGGCTACTTGTGGCGCCCCTACGTGGTCTACCGGGCCAAGCCGCAGAGCCGGCTCGGCACGCGGGGGCCGCGGCGGGGTTGGGAGCGCAGCGAGCTGCAGCGCCGCCGCTGAGCCCCGCTGGTCGGGTCAGCCGGCGGACTGGCCGCGGGTCTTGGCGGCGGTGAGCAGGATGACCGAGTCGGTCGTGGCCTGGAGCCAGTGCCGCTCGAGGGGGACCCGCAGCAGGTCGCCGGTCTGGCCCTCGACCGCGGTCGCTCCGTCCGCGGTGCCCATCGTCACCCGGCCCTCCACGACCAGGACGGTGGCCTCGCCCGGGCTCTCGTGCTCGTGCATCTTCTGACCGGCCACCAGCGCGACGAGCGTGTGAGTCATCATCGACTGCGGTCCGCCGTAGAGGTGGGCCGCGGAGCGGCCGGCGCTGCCCTCGCGGGCCCGCTCGAGCTGGGTGGACGCCATGCGCGTGACGTTGAAGATCTCGGACACCGGTTGCTCCCTCCACTGGCGGTTCTCCTGGTGCCCGCGTCGTCGCGGGCGGATGCGCTCACCCGAGGCTAACCGCCACCGCACGGGTTGGCCCGCCGGCCCCGTCTCCGGCCACCTGTCGCGGAAGTTCAGCCGGAAGTGGACTGTAGGTGCGCTCGCTGATGCTGGTCGGCATCGGTCCGGCCGTCTTCCAGCAGTTCGTCGGCGTCAACACGGTGATCTACTTCGCCAGCACGATCATCGGTTACACCGGATTCGGCACCGACCGGGCTGTCATGCTGCGCGGTGATCGTCGGGCTCACCAACTTCATCGCCACGATCGTTGCGATCCTGCTGATGGACTGGGTGGGTCGCCGCGGGCCGCTGGAGGACATCGAGCGCGAGATCGGCGGGGAGGAGCTGGCCCGTGCGGTCCGCGGCGACTCCGGCGACTCCCACGACTGCGACGGCTCCGGCCGGTCGACCCCGAACGGCTGACGCCGCCCGGTCGACCACGGGGCGGCGGACGCCGCCCTCACACGAGCTGCGGCCGG
>DASSKF010000246.1:0-8267 GCA_035690725.1 Segeticoccus sp. | reverse complement strand
GGCCTCAAGCGCCACGTCGGGCGGACCGGCCTCCTCTTCGCCAGTGTCGGTTCGATCATCGGCTCCGGCTGGCTGTTCGGGGCGCTGAACGCCGCCCGGGAGGCGGGGCCGGCCGCGATCCTGTCGTGGCCGATCGGCGCCGTGATGATTCTGCTCATCGCCCTGGTCTACGCCGAGCTCGGCACGATGTTCCCGCTGTCCGGCGGGGTGGTCCGCTTTCCCCACATGTCGTACGGCTCGTTCGCCAGCTACCTGACCGGGTGGATCACCTGGGTGGCGGTCGTGACGACCGCGCCGATCGAGGTGGAGGCGGTGCTGCAGTACGCCACTCGCTACGCCGACTTCACCCGCGAGCACACGGTGAACGGCGAGATCGTGCACACCCTGACGCCGCTGGGCTACGGCACGGCGGCGGCGCTGATGGCGCTGTTCGTCGTCATCAACTACTTCGGCGTGCGCTGGTTCGCCCGGGTGAACAACGTCCTCGTCTGGTGGAAGCTGTTCATCATCGTGCTGGTGATCATCGCCTTCTTCGTCGCCGCCTTCCACCCGGAGAACTTCAGCTCGATGGGCTTCCGGCCCGAGGGGTGGCACGGTGTCTTCACGGCGATCGCGACCTCGGGCATCGTCTTCTCCTACCTCGGTTTCCGGCAGGGCATCGAGCTCGCCGGTGAGACGGACAACCCGAAGCGGAACGTGCCGCTCGCCGTCGTGGGCTCGGTGCTGATCACCGGCGTCATCTACGTCGCGCTGCAGGCCGCCTTCATCGGCAGCCTGGACCCGAGCATCCTGGCCAAGAGCGGCTCCTGGGCCAAGCTGTCCTTCGCGAACGACTTCGGCCCACTGGCAGCGCTGGCGACCCTGCTCGGGCTGAGCTGGCTGGCCGTGCTGCTCTACATCGACGCCATCGTGTCGCCCGGTGACACCGGCTTCATCTACACCACCGTCACGGCCCGGATCTCCTACGCGATGGGGCGCAACAACAACGCCCCGAAGAGCCTGGCGAAGACGACCAGCCGTGGCGTGCCGCTCGTCGGTCTGATCGTGGCCTTCGTCGTCGGGCTCATCGCGTTCCTGCCGTTCCCGAGCTGGCAGCAGCTGGTCGGGTTCATCACCTCCGCCACGGTGATGTCCTTCGCCTCCGGACCGCTCGTGCTGACCGCGATGCGCAAGCAGATCCCGGACCAGCACCGGCCGTTCCGGGTGCCCGGCGGCCACATCATCCCGGTGCTGGCGTTCTGGTCGTCCAACCTCATCGTCTACTGGTCGGGTTGGACCACCGTCTGGAAGCTCATGGTGGCCGTGCTGATCGGGATCGTGCTGCTGGCGTTCTTCCAGCTGCGCAAGGACACCCCGCCGATCGACTTCGCGTCGGGGGCGGGCTGGTACCTGCCCTGGCTCGGCGGCCTGACGCTCGTGTCCTGGCTCGGCGACTACGGCGGCATCGGCGTCCTCGGGTTCGGTGTGTCGATCGTGGTGCTGCTCGCGCTGTCGGTCCTGATCTACGCGATCGCCCAGTGGGTCTGCCTGCACCCCGACCGGGTGCAGGAGCACATCGACCAGTCGGTCGCCGCGGCCGAGATCGAGGAGGAGGAAGTGGGTGCCGCCACCGGCCACTGAGGCTGCGAGATAGCCTCCCCACGACGGGCGATCGTGAGGAGGTCCCGTGGCGCCACCCCCTTCGCCGACGGCCCTGCAGGAGCTGGCCGGCTCGCTCCGGGGCAGTCGCTTGGTGACCGACCGCGACGTGATGGACGCCTACCGGCGCGACCACGCCCACCTGGTGGTCCCCGGCTGGCCCTGTGCGGTGCTGCTCGCCGACAGCGCCGCCGACGTCGCCACGGCACTGCGCTGGGCGAACGAGCGAGCGCTGCCCGTGGTCGCGCGCGGGGCGGGCACCGGCCTCGCGGGCGGGGCGGCGGCGCTCGACGGTTGCCTGGTCGTGTCCCTGGCCGGCATGGACGCGATCCGCGAGCTCAGCACCGACGACATGTATGCCGTGGTGGAGCCGGGGGTCGTCAACGCGGACCTGGGTCGCGCGGCAGGTGAGGTCGGCCTCATGTATGCGCCCGACCCGTCCAGCTACGAGATCTCCACGATCGGCGGCAACCTCGCGACCAACGCCGGCGGGCTGCGCTGTGTGAAGTACGGCGTCACCCGGGACTCCGTCCTCGGCCTCGAGGTGGTCCTCGCCGACGGGCGGATCATCCACACCGGCCGACGGACCGTGAAGGGAGTCGCGGGGCTCGACCTGACCAGTCTGTTCGTCGGGTCGGAGGGCACCCTGGGCATCGTCACGAGTGCCACGTTGCGGCTGCGGCCGCTGCCGCCGGTGGACCCGGTGACGATCGTCGGCAGCTTCCCGTCCCTGCGCGCGGCCGCGGAAGCCGTGTCGGCCGTCGTGCGGGAGGGGATCGGCCCGAGCCTGCTCGAGCTCCTCGACCGCCACACGCTGCGGGCGATCTACGACTGGAAGCACATGGACCTCGACGACGACACGGAGGCCATGCTCATCGCGCAGCTCGACTCGGCGGACGCCACGGAAGTCGCCGCGCGGGTCCGGGACGAGTTCTACCGCGCGGGAGCCGACTTCGTCGCGGTCTCCAGCGACCGGGCCGAGGCGGCACAGCTTCTGGAGGTGCGGCGCCTGGCCTACCCGGCGGCGGAACGGCTGGGGCGGTGCCTCGTCGAGGACGTCGGCGTGCCCCCGTCCCGGCTGCCCGAGATGATCGAGGCGATCGAGCGGACCGCGGCCGAGCACGGCGTGACGATCCTGACGGTCGCCCACGCGGGCGACGGCAACCTGCACCCGGTCTTCGTCTTCGCGCCGCAGGACGACGGCGATGCGCCACCGGCAGTGTGGGCGGCCGCCGACGAGGTGTTCCGCACGGCGCTGCAGCTCGGGGGCACCCTCACCGGCGAGCACGGTGTGGGCGTGCTCAAGCAGCGCTGGCTCGAGCTCGAGGTGGGGCCGGACTCGCTCGAGGTGCAGCGGTCCATCAAGCGGGCACTGGACCCGAACGGGATCCTCAACCCGGGCAGAGGCTTCTGAGCCGAGATGCGTTACGGCGTGACCGCGTGGCTGGTGTGGGCCGCGTAGTGACGCAGCCCGGGTCCAGCAGGGAGCTCGGTGAAGCCGACGCGCTCGAGGGTTCGCCGCGAGGCGGCGTTGTCCGGTTCGGTGTCGGCGCGGATCGTCGCCACGCCGAGGTCAGCGGCGATGTGCAGGAGCGCTTGCAGCGCCTCCGCCGCACAGCCCTGTCCACGGGCCGAGGGCGCCAGGCCGTAGCCAACCTCCACCACTCCGGCATCGGGTGGCCCCTTGAAGCCGACGCCGCCGACCGCCAGGCCGTCGGACCGGCGCCGGAGCTGGTAGTAGCCGAACGGACGCTGGTCGCCGTCCTGCTCGCTGGCGCGCAGCAGGCTGCCGATGGCCGCGAGGTCGCCGTCGAAGGGGTAGTCGGCCGCCCACCTGTCGCCGGGGTGGGGCGCGCCGTCGCGGATGCGTCGCGCCTCCACCTCGTCCACCGGGTGCAGGATCAACCGTGCTGTCGGGAAGTCCACGGCCGGGACTCAACCAGCACGACGGCAGGACCACAACCGAGTTTTTCGGCCGAGCCCCGAGGCCTCCTGGAGGCCCCGGCCGCCAGCCGCCTACGAGCGGCCAGCCTGCAGGGCCCATCGGATGAGCGGCGCCTGCATGGGCAGCCGGGCGAGGGTTGCGGCGCGGACGGCCTGGCGGGAGGCAGTCGAGCCACGGCGGGCGATCGTCCGCTGGGCGTCGACCGCCATCTGCACGTTGGCCGGGAAGACTGCCGCGAGCAGCACGGCCGAAGCCGGGCCGGCATACCTGCGCGATGCCGGCACGAGCATGCCCACGGCACACGCGAGCTCCGCCACCCCGGAGGCATGAACCAGCATCCGCTTGGCCGGCAGCCTTCGCGGCACGATCGGCTCGAAGACCTGCGGCCGCAGCAGGTGCACCACACCGGACGTGAGGAAGGCGGCGATGACGACCGTGCATCCTGGGGTGGGAGACCGCATGCCGTGATCATCGCGTGTCGTGCTGCCCACCGGGCGGCGCACCTGCAGCAGCGACCGTGGCCGGGGGAGGAACTCCGGTTGCCGACCTCGCCCGGGGGAGAGACGGTGGAGCACACGGGCCGGCGACGTGGCAGGTGCCGGCCACGGACCCCGACGACACCAGGAGACCCCCATGGCCCTGCTCCCGAGCCTGGCTCACCGCCTCGAGCAGCTGCAGCAGCTGGACCGGGTCGGAAAGCCCCTGTCCTCCGCCGTGACCCGGCTGGTGCAGCCGCGCCTGGTGCGCAACCTGCTCAGCGGAACCAACCTCGGGCACCCGCTGCACCCCATGCTCACGGACGTGCCGATCGGCGCCTGGACGATGGCGGCCCTGCTGGACACCGTCGGCGGGGAGCGGTCGGCACCAGCGGCGGACGGGCTCGTCGGCGCCGGGATCGCCGCTGCCGTGCCGACCGCGGCCAGCGGGCTCAACGACTGGTCCGACCTGCTCGGCGAGGAGAGCCGGGTCGGGCTGGTGCACGCGACCGCGAACTCCGTGGCGCTCAGCCTCTACGGCGCCTCCCTCGTGGCCCGCCTGACCGGGCACCGACGCGGCGGCAGGGTGCTCAGCAGCCTCGGGATGGTGGCCTTGGGCGTGGGCGGCTACCTCGGTGGCCACCTGGCCTACTCGCGCGGGGTCAACGTGAACCACACCGCGTTCCACTCGCCGCCCTCGGAGTGGACGCCGGTGCTTCCCGACGCCGAGCTCGCCGAGGGCCAGAGCCGTCGGGTCGACGCCGCGGGGAGCCCCGTCCTGCTCCACCGCAGCGGCGGGCGCACCTACGCGCTCGACAGCGTCTGCACGCACGCGGGCGGCCCGCTCGAGGAGGGCACGTTCGCCGACGGCTGCGTCACCTGCCCGTGGCACGGGAGTGTCTTCGAGCTCGGTGACGGGACGATCCGCCGGGGTCCGGCGAGCACGCCCCAGCCGGTCTTCGAGACGCGCACCCGGGACGGGCAGATCGAGGTCCGCGCACAGGGCTGACCGCTCGGCACCGGCCGCCCGTTCGTGGGCCGCACGGTGCGCTCCTGCGGTAGGACGGTGACATGGGACGGATCAAGGTGGGCACCGCCTCCTGGACGGACCGGACCCTGCTGGCCTCCGGCTGGTACCCGAAGGACGTCACGACCGCCGAGCAGCGCCTCGACTACTACGCGCACCAGTTCCCGCTCGTGGAGGTGGATGCCACCTACTACAGCCCTCCGAGCGAGGACACCGCCCGGCTGTGGGCCGAGCGGACCCCGGACGGGTTCACCTTCAACGTCAAGGCGTTCTCGCTGCTGACCGAGCACCCGACGAAGGTGTCCGCGCTCTACAAGGACCTGCGCCCGCAGACCGACAAGCGCAACGTCTACCTCAAGGACCTCAGTGCGGACGTCGTCGACGAGGTCTGGGAGCGCTTCCTGTCCGCCCTCGCCCCGCTGCACAAGGCCGGCAAGCTCGGCGCGGTGCTCTTCCAGTTCCCCCAGTGGTTCCCGATCGGCACCCGCAACCGGGAGTACCTGCTGCGCTGCCGGGAGCGCTGCGCCCCCTACCGCGTATGCGTCGAGTTCCGCAACCACACCTGGATGTCCGAGCGGAACGCGCCGCACACGCTCGACTTCCTCCGCTCGTATGCCGTGCCGTACGTCTGTGTCGACATGCCCCAGGGCCACACCTCCTCGATCCCGCCGGTCGTGGCCGCCACCAGCCGGGACCTGGCCGTCGTCCGCTTCCACGGGCACAGCGACAAGTGGACCAGCAAGGACATCCATGAGCGGTTCGGCTACCACTACAGCGAGGTGGAGCTGCAGGAGTGGGCGCCGCGGGTGCGGGAGGTTTCCCGGGAGGCCGAGCAGACGCACGTGCTGATGAACAACTGCTACCGGGACTACGCCCAGACCAACGCGAGGCAGCTCGCGGACCTGCTGGATCGGTAGAGCTAGAGTGCTGGGGAGTACGGGGAAGGGGCGGTCATGACAGGCGACATGGCTGGCAGCGGCGCGGACGGCGCCGAGCTGTGGGAGGGCGCCCCGCCCCGGGTGGTGCCGCGCCCTGGCGCCAGCGGCGACGTGCCGGTGAAGTCCGGAGCGCAGCGGGTCCTCGGGATGAAGCTCACCGGCCACGGTGACGGCTTCTACTTCCTGGCCGCGACCGGACCCTTCTCCCGGCGGTATGCCCGGCGTTTCCCGCTGACCGACCACGGGTGGCTGCGCGGGTGGAGCCAGTTCGCGGAGGAGGACCCGGCCGCTGCCGAGGAGTACCTCGCCCGGCTCCGCCACCCGCATGCCGCCTCCTTGGCCGCGGACGGGCCCGACACGGCGCAGGACCCCGCAACTCGGGACGCGCTGTGCATGTTCGGTGGTGGGGTCATGGTGCTCGCGGCGTTCTTCGCCGGCTTCTGGGCCCTGGTGCACGCCGTCTGGCCCCTCTTCGTCGTCGCGGTCACGGGCTTCTTCGTCGCTGCCGGTGTCGCCGTGTTCGGGATCGCTGCTGCCGCAGCGCGTCTGGCCCAGGTCGAGCGATAGCCGGCCGGCGCCTTCGTGCGATCGCGGCGAGCCGTTGACCACCTGGGGACCAGACCATACGGTTGACCACGAAGCAAGAGTGAGTTTCCGGCATACGAAATGTGAGGACCACTGATGACCGAGCCCACCGGTGTGGAGATCACCGTCGAGCAGACCGACAACGACCGGGAGATCCTCACTCCGGAGGCGCTGGAGCTGCTCGCCGACCTGCACCGCACCTTCGAGTCGCGGCGACAGGAGCTGCTGCGGGCGCGGGAGGAGCGCTACCAGCGGCTCACGCAGGGGGAGATGCTCGACTTCCCCGACGAGACGAGGGAGGTGCGCGAGGGGGACTGGCAGGTCGCGCAGCCGGCTCCGGGCCTGGTCGACCGTCGGGTGGAGATCACCGGCCCGACCGACCGGAAGATGACGATCAACGCGCTCAACTCGGGCGCGAAGGTCTGGCTCGCCGACTTCGAGGACGCCTCGACTCCCGCGTGGCGCAACGTGATCGACGGGCAGCTGAACCTGCGCAATGCCCTGGACCGGCAGGTCGACTTCACCAGCGAGCAGGGCAAGACCTATGCGCTGAAGCCGGCCGAGGAGCTGGCCACCGTCGTCGCCCGGCCGCGCGGGTGGCACCTGCCGGAGAAGCACGTCCTCGTGGACGGACAGCCGGTGTCCGGCAGCCTGGTCGACTTCGGGCTCTACTTGTTCCACTGCGCCCAGCGGCAGCTCGACGCCGGCAAGGGGCCCTACTACTACCTGCCCAAGATGGAGTCCCACCTCGAGGCACGCTTGTGGAACGACGTGTTCGTGCGTGCCCAGGACCACCTCGGCATCCCGCAGGGCACCATCCGCGCCACCTGCCTGATCGAGACCTACCCCGCGGCCTTCGAGATGGAGGAGATCCTCTACGAGCTGCGGGACCACTCCGCTGGCCTCAACGCCGGGCGCTGGGACTACATCTTCAGCGTCATCAAGAAGTTCCGCACCCGGGGCCGCGACTTCATGCTGCCGGACCGCGCCGACGTGACGATGACCGTGCCCTTCATGCGGGCCTACACCGAGCTGCTGGTGAGCACCTGCCACCGGCGGGGTGCCCACGCGATCGGCGGGATGGCGGCGTTCATCCCGAGCCGGAAGGACGAGCAGGTCAACGCGACCGCGTTCGAGAAGGTGCGCGACGACAAGCGGCGCGAGGCCACTGACGGGTTCGACGGCTCCTGGGTGGCCCACCCCGACCTCGTGCCCATCTGCCGGGAGGAGTTCGACCGGGTCCTCGGAGACAGGCCGAACCAGATCGACCGCAAGCGCGAGGACGTCCACGTCACGGCCGAGCAGCTGCTCAGCGTCGGCGAGACGCCCGGCCACGTCACCGAGGCGGGGCTGCGCAACAACATCAGCGTCGGCATCCAGTACCTCGCCTCGTGGCTGCGCGGCCAGGGGGCGGTGGGCATCTTCAACCTGATGGAGGACGCCGCGACCGCCGAGATCTCGCGCTCCCAGGTCTGGCAGTGGCTGCACAACGACGTCGAGCTGGACAGCGGTGAGACGGTCACGAAGGAGCTCGTGAACCGCATCGTCGACGAGGAGATCGCCACGCTACCCGGCGATCCGTCGGACTACGCCGACGCGAAGGCGACCTTCCTCGACGTGGCCGTCGCCGACGACTTCGCCGAGTTCCTCACGCTGCC
>DASSKF010000245.1:0-13235 GCA_035690725.1 Segeticoccus sp. | reverse complement strand
CTCCGTGGGGGTGTGCGGCTCGGACGTGCACTACTACGAGCACGGCCGGATCGGCGACATGGTCGTCACCGCCCCGCTGGTCCTCGGGCACGAGGTGTCGGGCGTGGTCGCGGCCGTCGGTGAGGACGTGGAGGAGAGCCGGGTCGGCCAGCGGGTGGCGATCGAGCCGCAGCGACCGTGCCGCCGCTGTCGGCACTGCCAGCGCGGCGAGCTGAACCTGTGCCCGCACATGGAGTTCTACGCCACCCCGCCGATCGACGGCGCGTTCTGCGACTACGTGGTCGCCCCGGCCGACATGGCGCACCCGGTTCCCGACACGCTGTCGGACCACGCGGCGGCGCTGCTCGAGCCGTTCTCGGTGGGGCTGTGGGCCTGCCGCAAGGCGCGAATCGAGCCCGGTTCGCGGGTGTTCGTCACCGGCGCCGGGCCGATCGGTGCCCTGGCCTGCCTGGCGGCACGCTCCTACGGCGCCAGCGAGGTCGTCGTCACCGACCTGGTCGAGTCCCGGCGCAAGCGCATCCTCGACTTCGGGGCCAGCGCTGCCGTCGACCCGGCGGACCCGGCCTTCGACCCCACCTCGCTCGGGGCCGACGCCTTCATCGAGTGCTCCGGAGCCACGCCGGCCATGCGCAGCGGGCTGGAGGCACTCCGTGGCGGCGGCACCGCCGTCATGGTCGGCCTCGGCGACGAGGAGATGAGCCTGCCCGTCCAGCACATCGCCACCCGCGAGATCACGCTCACCGGGATCTTCCGCTACGTCGACACCTGGCCCAAGGCGATCGGCGCCGCCGGGCAGTTCGACGTCGGCCTCGACGACCTGGTCACGGCGGAGTACCCGCTCGAGGAGGTCGAGGCGGCGCTGACCAGCGACGCCGACCCGCAGAGCATGAAGTCCGTCGTCGTGGTGTCGCAGGGATGAGCGACGTCCTCTCCACCTTCCGGCTGGACGGCCGGACCGCGCTGGTCACGGGCGGCTACCGCGGACTGGGCCTGGCCTTCTCCCGCGCGCTGGCCCAGGCGGGCGCCGACGTGGTGATCGGCGCCCGCGACGGGAGTGCCTGCCGCAAGGTGGCCGACGAGCTGGCGACGGAGACCGGCCGGCGCGTGGTCGGCATACCGCTCGATGTGGCCGACGGATCGTCGGTGACCCGCGCGGTCGAGGCCGCCACCGAGGCCACCGGGCGGCTCGACGTCGTGGTCAACAATGCCGGCACCTGCCACCACCGGCCGGCGCTGGAGGTGCCGGACGAGGAGTGGGAGGACGTCTTCGAGGTCAACGTGCACGGCCTGTGGCGGGTCAGCCGGGCGGCCGGGCAACACTTCGCCGACCACGGCGGCGGCGTCATCGTCAACGTCGGGTCGATCTCGGCGGACATCGTCAACCGCCCGCAGTGGCAGCCGGCCTACAACGCCTCCAAGGCCGCGGTCCACCAGCTGACCAAGTCGCTCGCGGCGGAGTGGGCCCCGCTCGGGATCCGGGTCAACGCGGTGGCGCCCGGCTACGTCAAGACGGAGATGGCGCCGGTGGACGAGCCCCGGTTCCGGCAGCGCTGGATCGAGGACGCGCCGATGCAGCGGTATGCCGTCCCGGAGGAGATTGCCCCGACGGTCGTCTACCTCGCGTCCGACGCGTCGAGCTTCATGACCGGCTCCGTGGTCACGATCGACGGCGGCTACACCCTGTTCTGACACGTCGCCCCGACCAGGAGCACGTGCAGCGCGCGAAGCCCGGCCGGCGGCCGAACACCATGCGACCGGACACGCGTTGCGCGACCGACCTCGCACAAATCGCCCGGAAGGGCTCGCGCAACGCGTGTCCGGTCGGGTGAGGGTGGGTCCGGTCGGGTCAGCGTGCGTCCGCCACACCAGTGGGCCCCCAATTGTGTGGGTGAGCACCATCGATGCGGCCCGGCACCGCACCTAGGTTGTCGGATCATGGACGCCACCGACCGCGCCGCGACCTCCCCGGACCTCAGCGGCAAGCGGGCGGTGGTCACCGGCGGTGCGAGCGGCATCGGCGCGGCGGTCGCCGCGCGCCTCGCCGACGCGGGCGCGCACGTGGTGGTCGCCGACCGCGACAGCGAGGGGGCGCAGCGGGTGGCCAAGGCCGTGGGCGGCGAGGCGTGGGTGGTCGACCTGGCGGACACGGACCGGCTGGCCGAGCTCCGGCTCGAGGCCGACATCCTTGTGAACAACGCGGGGGTCCAGCACGTGGCGCCGGTGCACGAGTTCCCGCCGGACCGGCTCGCCCTCATCCTGCGGGTGATGCTGGAGGCGCCGTTCCTGCTCTCGCGGGCGGCGCTCCCCCACATGTACGCGCGGGGCTGGGGCCGGCTGGTGCACGTCTCGAGCGCCCACGGCCTGCGAGCGAGCGCGTTCAAGGGCGCCTACGTCACCGCCAAGCACGGCCTCGAGGGGCTGTCGAAGGTGCTCTCCCTCGAGGGCGCCGAGCACGGCGTGACCAGCAACTGCGTGAACCCTGCCTACGTGCGCACGCCGCTGGTGGAGAAGCAGGTCGCCGACCAGGCCGTCGCCCACGGGATCTCCGAGGACCAGGTGCTGTCGGAGGTGATGCTCACCCGCCCGGCCATCAAGCGGCTGATCGAGCCGGAGGAGGTCGCCGCCGCGGTGGCCTACCTGTGCTCGGCGGACGCGGGGTTCGTCACCGGCACGGACCTGGTCATCGACGGCGGGTGGTCGGCGCAGTAGTGCCATCGTCCAGAATGACCCGGGTGCCCGGCCTGGAGTTCCTCGAGCTGCTCGCTCGCGACGCCGCCCCGATCGAGTTCGAGGGGCCGCTCGTCGCGGCGCGTGCCTCCGGCGCCGACGCCGACGCGCTGCACGAACTGCAGCGCGCCAAGGTGCTCGCCCTGCAGGTGCGCGAGGTGCTCGAGGGCCGCCGGCGGCGCGAGGCGGAGCTGTCCGCCCTGTTCGAGACCGCCAGCGACCTCGCCGCGCTCAATGACGTCGACGACATGCTGCGGGCGATCGTGCACCGCGCGCGGCTGCTGCTGCACAGCGACGTCGCCTACCTCTCGCTGAACGACGAGGAGCACGGCGACACCTACATGCGGGTGACCGAGGGCATCATCGCCCCGTCGTTCAAGGCGGTCCGACTGCCGATGGGCGCCGGCCTCGGTGGCCTCGTCGCCCAGACCGCGACGCCGTACGCCTCCGCCGACTACTTCCGCGACGAGCGCTTCGACCACACCGACACGATCGACGGCGCGGTGGCCGACGAGGGGCTGAACGCGATCCTCGGTGTGCCGCTGCTGCTGGGCAAGCAGGTCATCGGCGTCCTCTATGCCGCGAACCGGGAGCGCCAGCCGTTCGGCCAGGAGGCGGTCGCGCTGCTGGTGTCACTCGCCGCCCACGCCGCGATCGCCATCGACAACACCCGGCTGCTCGCCGAGACCCAGCTCGCGCTGAACCAGCTCGAGTCGGCCAGCGGGCTGCTGCGCCAGCGCACCGCCAGCGTGGAGCGCGCCGCCGACGCCCACGACCGGCTCACCCGGATCGTGCTGCGCGGCGGCGGGGTCGACGACGTGGTCCACGAGGTCCGCGCGGTCCTCGGCGGCGAGGTCGTCGTCACCGACCCCAGCGGCGCGGTGATCGCCTCCACCGACGAGGCAACCCGGCCCTCCGACGAGGAGCTGAGCGCCGCCCGGCGCGCGCTCGGGCGCAGCCGCAGCGCCGACGGGCCCGGCTTCTTCGCGACGCCGGTCGTCGCCGGCGACGACCAGTTCGGGGCGCTCCTGCTGCGCCGGGCCGCCCACCTCGACCAGGCCGACCGGCAGATCCTCGAGCGCTCGGCGCTGGTCACCGCGTTGCTGCTGCTCTTCCGCCGCGGCGTCGCCGAGGCCGAGGCCCGGGTGCGCGGCGAGCTGCTCGAGGACCTGCTCACCGGCACCGACCGCGACCCCGCCGGCCTGCGCGAGCGCGCCCGCATCCTCGGCGCGGACCTGGACCGGCCGCACGCCGTCGTGGCGACCGAGCTGGTCGGCGACCGGACGCGGACGGCCCAGGCTGCGGCATACCTCGCCGGAACGCGGGGCGGGTTCGCGGCGCCGCACGACGGCCGGCTGGTCGCGATCCTGCCCGGCCTCAGCCCGCGCGAGGCGGCGACCGTGCTGCTCGATGGGCTGCGGCCGCTCGGCAACCGGCGGCTCACCGCAGGCGCGGCCGGCCCCGCCTCGGGTGGCCCGGCCGCGATCCTCGCCGCCCACGACCAGGCCGCGCAGTGCCTCGACGCGATGCTCGCGCTCGGCCGCACCGGCGAGGTGGCCACCAGCGACGACCTCGGGTTCGTGGGGCTGCTGCTCGGCGCCGGCAAGGACGTCGGCGCGTTCGTGCGCGCAGCGATCGGGCCGGTCCTGGACTACGACACCAAGCGCCGCACCAAGCTCGTCGGCACGCTGGAGGCGTACTTCCGCCACGGCGGCAACCTCAGCCGCACCGCGACCGACCTGCACGTGCACGTCAACACGGTCACCCAGCGGCTGGAGCGGGTCTCCCGGCTGCTCGGCGAGCAGTGGCAGGAGCCGGAGCGCGAGCTCGAGGTGCAGCTCGCGCTCCGGCTCCACCGGCTCGTGCGGTAGTCACCGTCGGGCTCCAGTGAGTGACCCCCTATAACTATTGCTATATTGGCTCCATGACGACCGAGTTGGCGGACGTGGCGCGCCACACTGATGAGGTCACGACGCAGGCCCGTGCCGAGCTCGTTCGCGCTGTCAGGAGGGCTGCAGCAGGGGGTATGACACAGACCCAGATCGCCCGGCAGATCGGACGTAGTCAGCCGGAGGTGTCGCGACTGTTGCGCTTCCACGGCACCTCACCGTTGGCACGCAATGTGCGCCGAAACGCCGACGAGATCCGACAACTCGTGGCAGAAGCTGGCGGCACGCGGGTACGGGTCTTCGGATCGGTCGCCACGGGCGAGGACCACACCGACTCCGACGTGGATCTGCTGTTCGTGATGACGGAGCCGCTCAGCCTGATGCAGTTGGGCCGTTTGGAGCAGCGACTGACGGAACTGCTGGGCGTGCCGGTCGACCTCGTGCCCGAGTCGGCGCTTCGGCCCGACCTTCGTGACCGGGTCATGTCCGAAGCGGCGGCATTGTGAGTCGGTCGTCCCAGGAGTTGTTGCGCGAGGCACTCGTCCACCTGGAGTTGGTTGGTGAGTACGCCGGCGGCGAAGACCTGGACCAGCTGGTGATCGACGCCATCTGCATGAGACTCTCCGCCGGCGTCGAGGTGCTTGCTCGACTCGACCCGGACGTGCGGACCCGTCTGTTCGGGGACAGCTGGCCGTTCATGTCGGGGATGCGTAACCGCATTGCTCACGGCTATTTGCTGGTGGACTCCAGCATCGTGCGGAAGACGATTGAAATCGATGTTCCAGACATAGTCCGAACGATCAAAGGCGAGCTCGCTGCCACCTGACCTCGTGCGCAGCTAGCAACCTGCAGACGACTGATCGACCGCCGCGCGGTCATGGGAACGGCAACGCTGAACCCGGCGTCGCGAGCAAAATCAGCGTCGCACGCGCGTCCTCGACTCCTCGGGCTCCTCGACCGCCTCCACCGCACCGGGGGTATGCCGAGCCTGTCGTCCCAGCCACAGGTGCCGGGCGGTGCCCCACACCCCGCGGCGGAAGAGCAGGACGACCAGCACGAAGACGCTGCCGGTGATGAGGTTGATGCCCTCGAAGCCGGACGAGGCGAGCTGGTCGCCGAGCACGACGATGATGAACGCGCCGACGATCCCGCCCCACAGCGTGCCGATGCCACCGAGCACGGTGATCAGCACGACCTCGCCGGAGGTGGTCCAGCTGACCGCGGGGAGCGCGACGAAGCCGTGGCCGATGGCGAAGACGCCGCCGGCGAGCCCGGCCAGGCCGGCGGAGAGCACGAAGGACATCACCTTGTACTTCTCCACGTCGTAGCCGAGGGCCCGGGCGCGGGGAGCGTTGTCGCGCACGGCGACCAGGACCCGGCCGAACGGCGAGTGCACGATCCGCCAGGCGGCCCACATGCCGAGGCCGATGATCGGGATGGCCGCGTAGTAGAAGTAGAACGCCTCGGTCTCGACCAGCTCGATGCCGAAGAAGGACTTGGGCACGCCCTGTAGGCCGTTCTCGCCGCCGGTGAGGCTGTTCCACTGGTAGGCGACGAAGAACACCATCTGGCTGAACGCCAGGGTGACCATGGCGAAGTAGATGCCCGAGCGGCGAACCGACAGGTAGCCGATGGGCAGCGCCAGCAGCATCGCGAAGAGCGCGCCGGCCAGGATCGCCAGCGGGAACGGGACGCCGAGGTGGATGGCGACCAAGCCGGTGACGTAGGCCGAGCTGCCCCAGAACGCGGCGTGGCCGAAGGACAGCAGCCCGGTGAAGCCGAGCAGGATGTCCAGCGCGACGGCGAACAGCGCCCAGGCGGCGATGTCGATGGCGACCGGCGGGTAGACCACCCACGGGAGCACCAGGGCGACGACCAGCCCGATCGCGAGCAGGATCCAGCGGCTCATGCCGGGGTGGCTCATGCCGTCTCCTCCCGTCCGAACAGTCCGCCGGGGCGCAGCAGCACCACGACGGCCATGAGCACGAAGATCAGGATCTGCGCGTAGGTCGGCGCGTAGGCCTGGCCGAACGCCTCGACGAGGCCGACGAGGAACCCGGCGGCGACGGCCCCGACGATCGAGCCCAGTCCGCCGATCACGACGACCGCGAACAGGATGATGATGAAGTTGCTGCCCATGTCGGCGGTGATCGCGCGCATCGGGGCGGCGAGCACCCCTGCGAGTCCCGCGAGTGCGACGCCGAAGCCGAACACCGGTGTCACCCAACGGCCGACGTTGATCCCGAGCGCGCGGGTGAGGTCGGACTTCTCGGTCGAGGCGCGCACGATCATGCCGACCCGGGTGCGCGTCATCAGCAGCCACACCAGCAGGCAGACCACGAGGGAGAGCCCGAGGACGAACAGCTGGTAGGTGGGCAGCGAGATCCCGAACACGCCGATCCGGCCGCCCAGCAGGTCGGGACGGTGGTACGGCAGGCCGGACACGCCATACCGGAGCTTGACCAGCTCGACGAGCACCAGGGTGAGGCCGAACGTGAGCAGGAAGTTGTAGAGCTGGTCCAGGCCGAGCAGCCACTGCACCAGCAGCCGTTCGACCACGATGCCGAAGAGGAACATCAGGACCGGGACCAGCAGCAGCGCCCACCACAGGCTCAGGTGCAGGGTGTTCAGCAGCACGGCGGTGGCCACGGCCCCGAGCATGTAGAAGGCACCGTGGGCGAAGTTCACGACGCCGAGCACCCCGAAGATGATGGCGAGGCCGAGGGCCGACAGGGCGTAGAAGCTGCCGGCGGCCAGGCCCTGCACGAGGTACTGGAGGAATGCGTCCATCGCTTCCTTTCCCGACGGTACCCCGGGCGCCGGTGGCGCCCGGGGTCATCGACGATGGGTCAGCTCGAGGCCATCGAGCAGCCGGACTGGTCGACGGGCATGAACGCCTCGTCCGCGGGGATGGTGTCGAGGATCTTGACGAGGTCCCACTCGCCCTCGACGTCGGCCGGGTCCTTGACCTCGGCGAGGTAGACGTCGTGGATCACGTTGTGGTCCTTGGCGCGGACCTGGCCGTCGCGCAGGAACACGTCGTCGATCTTCTTGCCCTCGAGGTTGGACACGATCTTGTCCGCGTCGTCGGTGCCGGTCGCCTGGACCGCCTCGAGGTACTGCAGCGCCGCGGAGTAGTTCGCGGCGTGCGCGAACGAGGGACGCGTGTCGGTCTTGTCCATGAACCGGTCGGCCCACTTGCGGTTCTTGTCGTCGGCGTCCCAGTACCAGGACGTCGTGTACTTGGTGCCCTGGAACGCCTCGGCGCCCACCGAGTGCACGTCGGTGATGAACATCAGGCCGACGGCGAGGTCGATGCCCTTCTTGGCGAGGCCGGCCTGGTTGTACTGCTTCACCACGTTGATCAGGTCACCGCCGGCCTGCATCGTGCCGATGACGTCGGGCTTCTTCGCGGCGGCCTTGGTCAGGTAGGTCGCGAAGTTGTCATTCGGGAAGGGCGTGGCGATGGTCCCCATGACGTTGCCGCCGGCGTCCGTGACGGCCTGCTTGAAGGACTTGGTCATGTCCTGGCCGAAGGCGTAGTCGGGGTAGATGATCTCCCAGTTCTTGTCACCGCCCTTGGTGACCGTGGTGCCGGTGCCGTTGGCGAGCATGTAGGTGTCGTAGGCCCAGTGGAACGTGTACTTGTTGCACTGGTCGCCGGTGAGCTCCGTCGTGCCGGCCCCGATGTTGATGTAGAGCTTGTGCTTCTGCGCGGCGACGCCGGCCACCGCGAGCGCCGCGGAGGAGGTCGGCACGTCGAGGATGATGTCGGCGCCCTCGCGGTCGTAGAGCTCCTTGGCCTTGGTGTTGGCGACGTCCGGCTCGTTCTGGTGGTCGGCGGAGGTGACCTCGATGTCCTTGACCACCGCGTCGTCGCCGTACTTCTTCGTGTAGTCGGCGACTGCCATCTTCACGGCGGTGACGCTGTTGGGGCCGGACAGGTCCTTGTAGACGCCGGACTGGTCGTTGAGCACGGCCAGCACGAGCTTGCCGTCGGTGAAGTCACCGCCGGACGCACTCGGTCCTCCGCCGCAGGCGGTCAGCGCGACAGCGCCGGAGACCAGTGCGGCCACACCGGTCGCGAACTTCGTCCTCATCGTGGTTTCCCTCTCGTTCGTGGGGTTGTCGTGGTGCGCGGTGCCGCGCTCAGATGCCGAGGTGCTCGAGCAGCTCCGTCTCGTGCTCGACGAACTGGTCGTTGTCGAGGGACTCGACGACACGTCCCTGGGCCAGCAGGTAGTGCCGGTCGGCGACGGTCGCGGCGAACTTCACGTTCTGCTCGATCAGCAGCACGCTGGTGCCGGAGGCCTTGACGTCGCGGATGATCTGCCCGATCCGGGAGACGATCACCGGCGCCAGGCCCTCGGACGGCTCGTCGAGCAGGAGCAGGCGGGCCCCGGTGCGCAGCACCCGGGCCAGCGCGAGCATCTGCTGCTCCCCGCCCGACAGCGTCGTGCCCGGTGCCCGACGGCGGTCGGCCAGGGCGGGGAACGACTCGTAGACGCGCTCCAGCGGCCAGGCCCGGTCGGCGGAGACCGCCGGCGGCAGCAGGAGGTTCTCCTCCACCGACAGCGTCGCGTAGATGCCGCGGTCGTCCTGCACCCAGCCCATCCCGGCGCGCGCCAGCCGGTGCGGCGCCCAGCCGGTGACGTCCGAGGCGTCGAGGCGCACCGCGCCCCTCACCTGGCGGTGCAGCCCGATCAGGCTGCGCAGCAGCGTCGTCTTGCCCGCGCCGTTGCGGCCGACGAGGGTGACGACCTCGCCCGTGCCGACGTCGAGGGTGACGTCGTGCAGGGCCCGCGCCTCGCCGTACCAGGCCTGCAGGTTGCGCACCTCAAGCATGGCTGGCCTCCCCGAGGTATGCCGTGATGACGCGTTGGTCGCCCCGGACGTCGTCGTAGGTGCCCTCGGCCAGGACCTCGCCCTGCTGCAGGACGGTGACCCGGTCGGCAAGGCTGCCGACGACGTGCATGTTGTGGTCGACGAACACGACGGTGCGGTCAGTGGCGATCCGGCGGACCAGCTCGATCGTGCGGTCGACGTCCTCGATGCCCATGCCGGCGGTCGGCTCGTCGAGCAGCAGCACCGTCGGGTCGAGGGCGAGGACGAGCGCCATCTCCAGGGCGCGCTTCTGCCCGTAGGCCAGCAGGGCCGAGGGCTGGTCGGCCAGGCCGAGGAGCCCGACCTGCTCGAGCAGCTCGTCGACGTGCTGCCGGTAGCCCCGCAGCAGCTTGTCCGAGCGCCAGAACCACAGCCCGCGGCTGGTCCGGCCCTGCAGGGCCAGCTCGACGTGCTCGCGCGGCGTCATCGACTCGAACAGGCTGGTGATCTGGAACGAGCGCGCGACCCCCTTGTGCGCAATCTGCTCGGGCTGCAGCCCGGTGACGTCCTCGTCGAAGACGGTGATCGTGCCGGCCGACGGCGACAGGAACCCGGTGAGCAGGTTGAACAGCGTGGTCTTGCCGGCGCCGTTCGGCCCGACCAGGGCGTGCACGTCGCCCTCGCGGACCTCGAGGTCGACCGCGTCGACGGCCGTGAACCCGCGGAAGACCTTGGTCAGTCCCACCGTGCGCAGGGCCACGCGGTCTGGTGCGGTCACGCTGTTCCTTCCGTCCGGAGCCTCGCCCGCGACCGTCGGATCGGTCGTCGGGGAGTGCTTCGTGAACGCTAGGAACAGGACGTGACGGGGGCCATGGTGGGCGGAGCCACAATGTGCGCGGGAGAAGTGTCGGCCGGCACCATACCGGGCGCCGTCAGCGGATCACGTCGCGGCGTAGCTTCACCCGCACACCATCCCCGAGATCGGGTCCCACGAACGCGTCCCGGCCCCACCGCCGCACACGATCCCCGAGATCGGGTCCTCGGCCCCCTTCTTGCGAAACGCACCTGCCGGATCCAAGAAGTTTGACCTCGGGCGTCGTCGGGTTGTTTGAATGCGCTTGAGAGTTCAACAGCCGACTCGGGAGGAGGGGCCTCGGTGCGCGCAGCAATCCGGACCAAGGTGGTGCTGGCCGGACTCCTGACCGGCCTGCTCGTGCTCGTCGGCAGCCCGGCCCTTGCCCGCCCGAAGACGCCCGGAGACCCCCAGCCCTTCCAGCCCGCCGACACCACCACGTATGCCGTGACCCCGAGTGCCCAGCCGCTGCAGGGCCTGCTGCTGTGGCTGGCCGGGCTCGCCGTGTTCCTCGTCGTCGGCGGAGGCTACCGCTGGTACCAGCGCACCCGCTCCTGACCACGTCGGGCGAGCCGGGCGCCCACCGGTGTCACGTGCCGCCGGCCGGCGGGTCCAGCCCCAGCCGGACGACCGCCTCGGCGACGACGCGCACGGTGACACCCCGGCTGCGCGCGAGCCCGCGGATCCGCTCGAAGGCCTGACCGACGTCGATCTCGTGCCGGGCGGCGACCATGCCCTTGGCCTGCTCGATGACCACCCGGCTGTCGAGGGCCTGCTGCAGCTGCTCGTTGAGCTGGGCCTGCCGGTGGTGCACCGAGGCGTTGATGAGGTAGCCGGTGGCCATGTCGGCCATGACCGTCGCGGCGGCCACGTCCTCGCGCTGCCACTGCCGAGCGGCCTCGCTGTAGAGGTTCAGCGCCCCGACGGTCCGACCGGCCAGTCGCATCGGCAGCGAGCCCACCGAGAGCACGCCGGCCTCCCGGGCCGCGCGCCGGTACTCCGGCCACCTGTCGTCGCCGTCCAGCGCCGACAGGTCGGGGACGAGCACCGCCTCCCCCGTGCGAGCAGCGGTGGCGCACGGCCCCGCCTGGGTGCGCTGCTGGGTCCTCTCAACCGCCGCGATGGCCGGGTTGACGGCGGTGCCGAACTCCAGCCGGTCCCCGCTGAGCAGGCTCACGCTGCTGCCGAGCAGGCCGAGGACGCTGGTGACCCGCTGGGCGAGCTCGTCCAGCACACCATCGATCTCGTACGGCGTGAGCAGCGTGGCGGTGAACTCCGACAGCGTCCGCAGGTAGAGCTCGTGGTCGTGGATGGCGGTGCCCTCCTTCCTCACGAAGCCGCAGTGCGTGCACGCGGGGAGCGGAAGAGCCCTTACCCACCGGGACGCTCCCGACAACAGCAACAGTTGACCGATCGGGCTCCGCGGCGTTGGATGAGCGGCGCGGCCACGCACCCGGCCGCTCCCCGATCTGCCTCCCTGGACCCCGGCGGCACCGCGTCAGCCTGCCAGGAGGCAGTCATGGACCAGGTTTCCCCTGCCGCCGATCCGCCCGGCGAGACCGGCGCCCCTCCCGACCACCCGCATGGCGCCCCCGTCCCTCGCGCGCCGGGCCGGACCGTCGGCTCCGTGCTGGCCTGGGCACTGCGCCAGGCCACGGCACCGGACTGGTCCCTCCTGCGCCCGGCCGAGCAGCTCGTGGCGCAGGTCCACCCCGACGACGCGGTGCTGCGGAGTGCGGTGCTGGCCGGCGCCCGTGCCCGGCTGCGCTCCCGGGTCGGGCAGCGGCCCACACCGGTGGAGACGCGGGCCCTCGCCACGCTCACGGTGGCGCTCAACCTCAGCAGCGACCAGCCGGGACGCGCGCGGCGCTCGACCCAGCACGCCGCCGGAGACCGGGCGCCGGCGGCGGCGGAGCTGGCCCACTACCTGCCGCCCGGCTGCTTCCCCGCCGACCGGGAGGAGCTGCTGCAGCTGGCGGTGCACCACCACGCCCCGCCGGCGGCCCTGCAGCTGCTCCTCGCCCTGCCGGCCCAGCGGGTCTTCGCCGACCTGCCCGCCGCGCTCCGGTCCGCGGGCATCCCGCACACCGAGGGGCCACGCCGATGAACGCACGGGTCGTGCCCCTCCCCCGGGACCGGTCAGCACGGGTACTGCTCGTCGAGGACGACCCCGCCATCCACGCCCCCCTATCGCGCGCCCTGCGCCGGGAGGGGTATGCCGTGCAGGTGCAGACCACCGGCCACGCCGCCCTGGCGGCCCTCGCCCGACCGCACGACCTGCTGCTGCTCGACGTGGGCCTGCCTGACGTGGACGGGCTCGACCTGTGCCGGCGCCTGCGCGCGAGCGGCCACACCCTGCCGGTCCTCGTCCTCACCGCCCGCGCCGCGAAGGTGGACCTGGCGGTGGCGCTGGACGCCGGCGCCGACGACTGCCTGGCCAAGCCGTTCCGCCTCGCCGAGCTGTCCGCCCGTGTCCGCGCCCTGCTCCCCGGTCCCGGCGAGCAGCCCGTCGTCCAGCAGCGCCGACACCAGCCGGTCCGCGGCACCGAGCAGCACGAGGCTGTCCTGGCTGCGGCCCTGCATCTGGTCGGCGGCATCGGCGACGAGCTCGCCCAGCGCCGTCGCGACTCGTCGGCACAGCTGTAGGTGTTCGTCCGGATCCATCGTTCGTGCCTCCCCGCAGTGGCGTCACTCCCATCGAGGCGGCACGGCCGCGTCCTGATACATCCCCGACGGCCCGGGGGACCGCAACAGCTCAGGCCGGCTTGCGCGCCCGCACGATCGCACTGTGTATGCCGTCCGCGGCCTCGTGGGTGAACGTCACCTCGGCGTCCACGAACCCGGCAGCGGCGAGGCCGTCCAGGTACTCGCTGCGCGACAGGGCGCCGGCGATGCAGCCGACGTAGGACCCGCGCTCAGCCCGCTCGGCCGGCGTGAGGTGG
>DASSKF010000244.1:0-2588 GCA_035690725.1 Segeticoccus sp. | reverse complement strand
CTACACGGCACGACCGACCATCGCGGTGCCGCGGACGTCGCTGCTCGCCACCGACGCGATGTTCGGGCTGCACCCCGCCATGAAGCCGTTGGAGTGGGCGTTCACGTCCGGCGAGCTGGCCGCCGTGCACGCGGTCGGGCTGCCGGTTCCGAACCGCTCGCACTTCTCGGCGATGGAGGAGGTCGAGGATGCCGACCCCGGCTCGTCGGCCCGGCGCGGGTGGGTCAACCGGATGATCGGGCTGGACGCGAGCAACGAGCCGGGTGAGGCCGTGCACCTCGGAACGTCGATCGTGCCGACGATGCTCGCCGGGCCGTCGCCGGTGCTGGCCGCGGAAGCCCTCGACCGCATCTCGCTCGTGGGCGCCGAGGAGAAGGACGCATGGTCGGCCCGGCGCCGCCGGCAGCTGGACCGGATGTGGTCGGGACACAGCACCCTGCACGACGGGTACCGCTCCGCCGTACGCACCGTCGACCGCGTCGCACCGGTGGCGGCGCGGACCTACACGCCGGACGTGACCTATCCGCGTGCCTGGCCGGCCGCGGACCTCTCGGACGCGCTGAAGGACACCGCGCGCATGGTGAAGGCCGACATCGGCACCGAGGTCGTCTCGATCGACTACGGCTCCTGGGACATGCACAGCGACTACGGCACCCTCGAGTGGGGTGAGATGCAGAGCATGACCGCGGGCTTCGCCGCCGCACTCGACGCGTTCCTGCGTGACCTCGGTCCGCTGCGGAAGCGGGTCACGGTGGTGACGATCAGCGAGTTCGGCCGGCGGGCCAAGGAGAACGGCAACCGCGGGCTCGACCACGGCTGGGGCAACATGATGCTGGTCGCCGGCGGCGGGGTGAAGGGCGGGAAGTACTACGGCCGCTGGCCGGGGCTCGGCACCGCCGTCGACGACGACCTGCCGGTCACCACCGACTACCGCGACGTGCTCCGTGAGGTGGTCGCTCGGCGGTTCCCGGAGCGGTCGGCCGCCGAGGTCTTCCCCGGCCTGACGCCGTCGCCGCTCGGGCTGATGTCCTGACTGCCCGACGGTCTCGGTAAAATCCGACTCACCGGGCGCTTCCCCGGCGTACGGTCGAGCGTGGGGGAAGGCCCGGCACTGCGCCGGGAGGAGATTCTCAGGAGGGGTCTGCCGTGGTGCTCGTGCTGTTCATGCTGTCCGCACTGGTGGCCGCCGTCGCGCTCTGGGCGACCCGCCGGCACGTCGCGATGAGCGCCTGGGACCGGGAGCTCGAGTCCGCGTTCGGCAACGCCGAGCGCAAGGAGATCCCGCTGCACCGGGTCCTCTGAGCAGCTCCGGCTCAGGAGAGCTTCTCGAGGATCAGCTCCCGGACCCGGCCCGCGTCCGCCTGACCGCGCATCTGCTTCATCACGGCGCCGATCAGCGCCCCGGCGGCGGCCACCTTGCCGTCACGGATCTTCGCCGCGACGTCGGGGTTGGCGGCGATCGCCTGGTCCACCGCGGCCGACAGGGCACCCTCGTCGGAGACCACCTCGAGCCCGCGGGCGGCGATCACCTCCTCCGGGGTGCCCTCACCGGCGAGCACGCCGTCGAAGACCTGCCGAGCCAGCTTATCGTTGATCCGGCCCTCGTCGACCAGCGCCTGCACGCGGGCCACGTCCGCGGGTGTGATGGCCAGCTCGGCCAGCTCGACGCCGGCCTCGTTGGCCCGACGGGCCATCTCCGACAGCCACCACTTGCGCGCGGCCTGCGGCGCGGCGCCGGCCTCGATGGTGGCCGCCACCAGCTCCAGCGCACCCGCGCCGACCGTGTCGCGCATCTCCAGGTCGGAGAAGCCCCACTCCGCCTGCAACCGGGCCCGGCGTTCCCGCGGCGGCTCGGGAAGCTCGGCGCGCAGCTTCTCCACCCACTCCCTCGCCGGGGCCACCGGGACCAGGTCCGGCTCCGGGAAGTACCGGTAGTCCTCGGCGTCGGACTTCTCCCGACCGGACGTGGTGATCCCGGTGTCCTCGTGCCAGTGCCGGGTCTCCTGCACGACGGACCCGCCGTCCGCCAGGACCGAGCCCTGTCGCTGGATCTCGTAGCGGACGGCACGCTCCACCGACCGGAACGAGTTCACGTTCTTGGTCTCGGTGCGCGTGCCCAGCGGCGCGTCCGGCGACGGGCGCAGCGACAGGTTGACGTCGCACCGCAGCGACCCCTGCTCCATCCGCACGTCGGAGACCCCGAGTCCCAGCAGCAGCTCGCGCAGCTGCGCAACGTACGCCCGGGCCACCAGCGGGGCCTTGTCACCGGTGCCGAGGATCGGCTTGGTGACGATCTCGATCAGCGGGATGCCCGCCCGGTTGTAGTCCACGAGCGAGTGGTCCGCGCCGTGGATGCGGCCGGTCGCGCCGCCGACGTGCAGCGACTTGCCGGTGTCCTCCTCCATGTGCGCGCGCTCGATCTCGACCCGGTACGTCTCCCCCTCGACCTCGACCTCGGTCCAGCCCTCGAAGCAGATCGGCTCGTCGTACTGCGAGGTCTGGAAGTTCTTCGGCATGTCCGGGTAGAAGTAGTTCTTCCGCGCGAACCGGCACCACTCCGCGATGTCGCAGTTCAGCGCCAGCCCGAT
>DASSKF010000243.1:0-2022 GCA_035690725.1 Segeticoccus sp. | reverse complement strand
CGCGCGGAGGCTGAGGAGCACCGGGCGCGAGCCGAGCAGCTCGAGGCAGATGCGACCGAGCGCCAGGAGAGCGCCCGCACCACGCGCTCGGAGCGGGACGACCAGCTGCGCCGCGCCGACGAGCTGGACCCGGACGGCGGCGACGGGCCGGACCCGGACCGTGCCGGCGAGCCGCCGCCCGGGAAGGCGTCCAACCGCCTCGGCCGGGACGGCCTCGACCGGGACGTTCCGCCACGGATCTAGGGACGACGACGGCTCTGCGACTGGTGCCGCCGGCCGCCTCGGCGACCTCTTCGGGCGCCGCCGGGCTCAGCCGTCGCGGCGGCCGGCGCGCCGGGCCGCCTCGCCGGCCGCCTGCACGGCGCCCTGCGCCGCCGAGCGGACCGCGTCCGACGCCCGGTGCTGGTCGCCGGACCCGTTGCCGTTGCCGTTCGTGTCACCGCCCGCCAGGGCGCGGCGGGCACCGTCGCGAGCACCCGTCATAGCGGGAAGCAGCTGGGCGAGCAGCAGGGTGGACAGCGCCGACCCGTCGGTGCCGCCACCGTCGGTGTGCACGATGACCGGCCGCGGGGCCTGCTCGGCGAGGTGGGCGCCGACGTCGAGCCGGCGCCGCGCGAGCTCGTAGCCGAGCACGGCGCGGTTGTCGCGGTAGGCGGTGGCCAGCTGCTCCTGCGCCTTGGCCTCGCCCTGGGCAGCCACGAGGTTGGTGCGCCCGCGGGTCTCGATCTCGAAGCGCACCGCCTGGGCCTCGGTCTCCTTCTCCTCGAGCATGTGCGCAACGTCCTTGCGCGCCTGGTTGAGCGCCGCGCTGACCTCGACCACCTTGGCGTCACGGACCTTCTTGGACCGCTCGATGTCCATCAGGAGCGTGTCGATCCGCCGCTTGCGCGTCAGGTCCCACTCCTTCTCGTAGGCCGCGGCCTCCTTGGCGACCCGCTCCCGGGTGGAGATGTGCTCGCGGTACTGGGTCGGCAGCTGCACGTCGGGAATGTTGCACCCCATGATCTGCACGCCGTAGCGCTGCAGCTGCCGGTTGAGCAGCTCTTGCATGTCCGCGACGTCGGACCCGCGCAGGTCGTAGGCCTGCTCGGTGTGCACCTGCCGGCTGCGCTGGCGGATCGCGTCCTGCACAGCGTTGGACAGCACGAGGTCGAAGTTGCCGGCGCCGATGGCGCGCACGAAGCGGATCGCATCGACGATGCGGAACTTGAGGAAGAACTCGATCGACTTCAGCGGCACGTTCTCGTGCGTCGGGCAAGCGAGCACCGGTGCGGTGTAGGGAATCTCGGTGGTGACGTCGACGACGTAGTCGACCCGCTTCCACGGGTGCCACAGGTAGTGCCGGCCGGGCGTGAGGCCGGTGCCCTCGATGGCGCCGAACTTCGTCAGCACGCCGATCGTGCCCTCCTCGATCTCGATGATCGACGAGCGCCACCACCACAGTCCCGCGACGAGCAGCGACAGGACCCCGAGCACCGCGGCTGCGGCCGGGATCCCGCTCCAGTCGGCGAGGCCCGCCACGATCGCCGTGAGGAAGAGGTATGCCGCGAGCCACAGCAACGCGGTCCACTTCAGTCCGCGGTTGTCGCGGGGGATGACCACGGGCACGATCGCGCCCCGGTCGCCGCCCCGCAGCAGCGAGGCGATGTCGCCCCAGGAGGCGAGCGCCTCCTTGATCGAGGACATGCCACGGCCACGACCGGCCTGCTGGGCAGTGGCCATGGCGTCCTGCTGCGCCTGCTGCATCGCCTGCTCGCTCACTGGTCGCTCCCCTCAGCCGCGGCGTCGGCCACGGAACGACGGATCTCCTCCAGCCGGTCGGCGCCCGGCAGGTCCTCCTCGGCCGGCGGCTGTTCGACCACCTCGACCGACTGCTGCTCCGGTGGCTCCAGCAGCCGGTTGATCTCCTCCTCACGGGTGGCGATCCGCTGGGCGATGTCGTCGCGCCGGGTGCGGATGGCCTCCATGTCCTCCGGGCTGAACAGCTGGCTGTCCGAGCCGCCGACGATCTCCTGCGCCACC
>DASSKF010000242.1:0-13678 GCA_035690725.1 Segeticoccus sp. | reverse complement strand
GCGGAGGAGGACCAGCAGGACGATCGCCCACACACCGATGCTGTCGTAGGTGGGGATGACGCCGACGAGGAACGTCCCGAGCGACATGAGGATGATGGTCATCGCCATGACCTTGTTGCGGCCGATCCGGTCCCCGATCGGACCCCAGACGACCCCTCCGAGTGGGCGCAGCACGAAGGACACCGCGAAGACGAGCAGGGTGCCCACCGTCTCGTGCTCCCCGGGAAAGAAGTTCCTGCCGATCTCACCAGCGACGTAGGCGTAGACGCCGTAGTCGTACCACTCGGTGGCGTTGCCGATCATCGAGGCGCCGACCGCGCGCCTCAGCACACTGTTCGACACCTCTCCGTCCTGGGGGATGGAACCAGGTGCGGGCTCGGTGTGGCTTGCTCCCATGCGCGGTCCTCCTGCTGTGACCGCGCCCCGGGACAGGCCACGGTCCTTGGTGGTGAAACCGGGCGGACCCGGTCAGGGTGCGCCTGCGGCCGTGGCGTCGAGGTCGGACTCCGCATGCCTCAGGTTGTCAGCGGTACTCGGATCGTCTGTTTGTCGACAATCCGTCAGCGTACACACTCCGCCGAGAGGTGCCTAGCCCCCGCGCAGCGCGTATGCCGTGCCGCACCACCGTGCGCGGGCGACCGGTCCGCCCCCAACGAGTTCCCGACCGTACGAGGCGACGCCACTCAGGTCAAACACCGTTGCCCGCGCGAGACGGCTTTGCTCGGTTCAGGCCGCTTCCCGCGACGCGGGAAGCGGCCTGAACCGAGCAAAGCGGGTTGAAACGAGCACAACGTTCAGAACAGCAGCGAGCGCAGCACCGGCACCAACCCGTCCTCGTCGACGTCCAGGGTGACCTCGTCCGCGACGTCCTGCACCTCGACCGGCGCCTGTCCCATCGCGACGCCGCGGGCGGCCCAGCGCAGCATCTCGAGGTCGTTGCGCTGGTCGCCGACGGCCACGGTGGACGACGGGTCGACGCCGATCCGCCGCCGCACCTGCTCCAGCGCCGTGCCCTTGGACACGCCCTCGGGGTTGATGTCGAGCCAGGCGGTGAAGCCGACCGCGTAGTTCACCCCGTGCAGGCCGATCCGCTCGACCAGCTCGAGGAAGTCCTCGCTGGTCCCGCTCGGGCTGCGGAAGGTCACCCGGGTGGCGGGCGCCGACACCAGCTCCTCCCACGGCACCACCCGCAGCTGTCCCACCAGCTCCCCGTCCGGGAACGGCGCGCTCAGCTTGAAGCCGACGCCGACCTCCTCGACCGCCACGACGGCGTCCGGCCAGGAGCCGCGCAGCAGGTTCAGCGCCGGCGCCGGGTCGAACGTCACGGTCTCGAGGAGCTCGTAGCCCTCCGGCAGCGAGCTGTCCAACCGCAGCGTGATCGCGCCGTTGGAGCACACGGCATACCCGTGGGTGAGGCCGAGCTCCTCGATGACCGGCAGCGTCGCGATCACCGAGCGACCGGTGGCGATGACGACGTGGTGGCCCGAGCGTGCGACCGCCCGCACCGCGTCCCGCACGCGCGGGGACATGCTGCCGTCGTGGTGGATCGTGGTCCCGTCCACGTCGAGCGCCACCAGCATCGAGCTGTATGCCGTGCCGGTCGCCTCGCGCGCCTCCGGCACGGCCGCCACGGCGCTCTCCTCGGTCTGTGGGTCCACGGGGGAACCCTATGTGAGAGCTGACTCGCGGCTCCTGCGACGTCGCCGCTGGGCGGCGCTCAGTCGGTGGCGCGCAGGGCCTGCCGGTAGCTCATCCGGCCCGAGGTGTGCAGCAGGGACCGGCGGTAGAGACGCTCACCGACGGTCACCGTGACCGCCGCGAACCCGGCGGTGAGGAGCAGCGACAGCACCGGCTCCCACCACTGCGCGGACCCGGTCAGCAGCCGCATCGGCATCGCGATCGTCGAGACCACCGGGACGTAGGACGCCACCACCTGCCAGGTGCCCTCCAGGAAGATGCCCGCGAAGAGGGCCAGCACCAGACCCATCGTCAGCGGTGTCGTCGTGCCCTGCAGGTCCTCGTTGCGGGTGGCCAGTGAGCCGGCCACCGCCCAGACGCACGCGAGGGCGACGAACCCGGCGATGAAGAACGCGACGAACCAGACCACCGGCCCCGAGACGGCGGTGAGGAAGCTCGCGTAGTCGGTGAAGGTGATCCCGACCAGGCCGATCCCCACGAACAGCGCCATCTGCCCGAGCGCGAGCAGGGTGTTGCCGATGACCTTGCCGAACAGCAGCTGGCGCACCGGGATCGCCGTGACGAGGATCTCGACCACGCGCGACTGCTTCTCCTCCACGACGCTGCTGGCGATCATCATCCCGAACCCGATGGCGGCCATGTAGAACAGCATCGCGAGAACGAAGCCGACGGCCTTGGCGAAGCCGGCCCTGTCGGCGTCCACGTCGAGCAGCTCGTAGCGCACGTCCGAGCCGGCCGTCAGGTCCGCGACCGTGGTCCCGGCCCGGTCCGCGGCGTCCTGCAGCACCCGGTGCTGGACCACGTCACGGACATGGGCGGCGAGCACCTGGTCCTGCTCGTTCTGGCCGAGCAGCCGCCATCCGCGGTCGTCATGGACCAGGCCGGCGTCGGCGTCCCCGGACGACACCTGGTCCTCGACCGCGCTCGCGCTGCCGACGCGGTGGACGTCGATCCGCAGGTCCTCGCCGCGGTCCCGCGCTGTGGCGTCGACCTGCTGGGCGACCGTGCGACCCTGGGCGCCGGCCACCGCGAGCGACACGGTGTCGGACCGGCTGGCCACGAAGGCCTGGATGCCGAGGACGACACCCAGCAGCACCACGGTCGCCACGGTCGAGCCGATGAACGTCTTGTCGGTGAGCTTGACCATCACCTCGCGGCCGAGCACCACGACCCACGGGGCCTCCCGCGGTTCGCCGCCGTCGCCCTCGCGGATCGGATCCGCTTGCCTCGAGCGGGTTTCCAGCTCCGTGCTCACGCTGTCACCTCCCGGTAGATCTCGGCCAGGGACGGCCGTTGCTCGGCCAGCTCGCGCACCGTGCCCCGGCGCAGCGCCTCGGTGAGCAGCCGGTCGGCGGCATCCGCCTCGAGCAGCTCGAGCAGGGCCACCGGGCCGTCCACGTCCACCACCTGCACACCGCCCATCCCCCGGACCCAGCCGGCGTCGCCGCCGAGGACCAGCCGGTGCAGCAGCCGGCCGCGCCGGCGCAGCTCGGCCGAGCTGCCGGCGGCGACGACCCGGCCGCTGCGCAGGATCACCAGCCGGTCGCAGAGCTGGTCGACCAGGTCGAGCTGGTGGGAGGAGAACAGCACCGGCACGCCACGTGCCGCCTCCTCGCGCAGCAGGTCGGCCATCGCGTCGACCGCCTCCGGGTCGAGCCCGGAGAACGGCTCGTCGAGCACCAGCGCGACCGGCGTGTTGAGCACCGCCGCCGCGACCTGCACCCGCTGCTGGTTGCCCAGCGACAGCGACTCCAGCTTGTCGCCGGCGCGCCCGGCCAGACCGAAGCGGTCGAGGTAGCGCTGCGCCGCCTGCTTCGCCGCGCGGGCACTCATGCCGTGCAGCCGACCGAGGTAGACCAGCTGGTCGAGCACCTTCTGCTTCGGGTAGAGCCCGCGCTCCTCGGGCAGGTAGCCGAAGTCGCGTTGCACCCGCCGCGTGGCGGGCGCCCCCCGCCAGCGCACCTGCCCCGAGTCCGGTTCGAGGATGCCCATCATCATCCGCATCGTCGTGGTCTTGCCGGCGCCGTTGCCGCCGACGAACCCGGTGAGCCCGCCGGCCGGGACCGTGAACGTCACGTGGTCGACCGCCAGGTGGTCCCCGAAACTCCTGGACAGCTCGTCTACCTCGAACATCACGTTCCTCCTCACTCTCGCCGATCTCGGGACTCTCCGCGCAACCTCGGTACTTTGCGCCCGGAAACTCCCGAGGTTGCGCGGAGAGTCCCGAGGTTCGCGTTGTCGGGAGACACGCTAGGCGCGCGGTGGTGGCTCTCGGATCGGCCGCGAGGGGGAGCCGACAGGAGCATCCGGTCTGCCGGCGAGTGGTGAGGTGGCGCTACTCCCCCGGGAGGATGAGCCCGGCCTCGTAGGCGAAGACGACCGCCCGCACCCGGTCCCGCAGACCGAGCTTGGTGAGGCAGTTCGACACGTGGGTCTTGACCGTCGCCTCACCGAGGAACAGCTCGCCCGCGATCTCGGCGTTGCTCAGGCCGCGCGCGAGCAGGGTCAGCACCTCCCGCTCGCGGGGCGTCAGGCGCGCCAGCTCCGCCTCGTGCCGGTGCGCTCCGGTATGCCGTGTGCTTGCCTCGGACTGCCGGTCGCCACACGCCTCACTCGCCACGGCAGGGGTCATCTGGGCGATGACGCGGCGGGTGACCTCGGGGGCGAGCAGGGCGTGGCCCAGCCCGACCGCCCGCACCGCCTCGACGAGCCGCTCGGGGCCGGCGTTCTTGAGCAGGAAGCCGCTGGCGCCCGCCTGCAGCCCGTCGAAGACGTAGTCGTCCCGGTCGAAGGTGGTGAGGATGATGACCTTGGCGAGGTCCTGCGCCACGATCTCCCGGGTGGCCTCGATGCCGTCGAGCACCGGCATCTGCACGTCCATCAGCGCGACGTCCGGACGCAGCCGGCGGATCACCTCGACCGCCTGCCGCCCGTCCGAGGCCTCGCCGACCACCTCGATGCCGTCCTCCACCGAGAGCATCAGCGCGAATCCCGAGCGCACCAGCTGCTGGTCGTCGGCGACCACCACGCGCAGCTGCTCCCCCTGCGCGCTCACACGACCCCCGCCGGGTGGCCGGCGCTGCCCCGGCGGCTGTCCTCCAGCCGGCCGCTGCCGGCCGAGAGGCCGTCGAGGGGCAGGCGGACCCGGACCCGGAAGCCGCCGGTCAGGCGTGGACCGATCTCGCTGCTGCCACCGAGGTGGGTGACCCGCTCGCGCATGCCGAGCAGCCCGAGTCCCGTCCCGCTGGTGTGGCCGCGCGGGCGACCGTCGTCGAGGACCTCCACCTCGGCATACGGCGCCGTCCCGGGTACGGGCTCGGACTGCACCCGCAGCACGACGCCGGCGCTGGTGGCCGTGGAGTGGCGGCGGACGTTGGCCAGGGCCTCCTGGACCGTGCGGTAGAGCGACAGGCCGATCGGGGCCGCCACCTCGTGCACGGCGCCCGGTGGGTCCTCGACGCAGGACCAGGACACGCGCAGCGCGGCACTGTCGAACTGCTCGACCAGCCCCGGGAGGTCACCGAGCCCCGGCTCGGGGGCGCGGCTCGTGCCGGAGCTCGGCTGGCCGTCCCGGCGCAGGGTGCCCAGCAGGGAGCGCATCTCGCCGACCGCCTGGCGGGCCGACTCCTCGACTTCGGCGAGCGCGCCCTCCGCCGCCTCGCGGTCCTTCGCGAGCACGCGCCTCGCGGCGGCAGCCTGCACGCCCATGACGGACACGTGGTGGGCGACGACGTCGTGCAGCTCACGGGCGATCCGCAGCCGTTCCTCGACCACGGCGTGCTCGCGCAGCTCGTCGGTCTGCTGGGCGATCGTGGCGGCCTGGTCGGCCAGGCTGGCGCGCTGGCGAGCACCGCGCCAGGCGACCTGCCCGCCGAGGACGGCGCCACCGAAGTAGACGACGTTGATGAGGAAGGTGTAGGCGACGCCCGCCACGACCGGGGAGAACAGGCCGTGCGGCTCGGGCTCACCGCGCAGCGACTCGAGGATCCCCTCCACGCCGCTCCCGACCGCGAACTGCCAGGTCAGCCAGCCGAACATCAGCAGGAGCACGCCGGCCATGACGAGCAGCATCTGCCGGCGGTCCCGCGCCCACGCGACCGCGCTGAACAATAGGTAGAAGTAGAGCGCCTGGCTCGGCAGCTGGCTCATCACCGCGGGCATCGTGAGGCCGATGGCCAGGAAGTGCAGCGATCCGAGCACCGCCACCGTGAGCGGCCACCGCCGCCGCAGGACGATCGGGAGGCAGCCGAGCGCGAGGACCAGGTAGATCACCGGGACCGACACGTGCGTCTCGTCGAGCCCGCCGAGGCTGCGGACCAGCTCCAGGCTCAGCAGGGTGAACGCGACGAACGCCACCGCGATGACCGCGTCGTTGCGCAGGGCCGTCCGACCGGGCCGCCGCACCCAGTCGTCGTCGAGGGCGAAGAACGCCTCCGCCCTCGCCGGTACCCCACTGCGCACGGGCCCCAGCCTAAGCGGCTCCGCCCGTCAGGTCGTCCCCCTGTGGGCCTCCCCCGCGAGTGGGAGGTGCCCCGGCGCTCCGAGCACGTCAGCGCTGCACGCCGCTGAGGTGGTCCAGGACGAAGCGGTCCCCGTCGCAGTGCAGGCCGAAGGCGCTCGGGTGGTCGTGCCACAGCAGCTGCCGGACCTGCTCCTTCGAGGGGGCCGGAGCACCGTCGGCCGCCCTCGCCCGCAGCTGGACGGCTGCCCACCCCGTCGGGACGACGGCGCGGTCGCCGGTCCGCAGCTCCACGGTGAACGGGGTCCGGACGTCACCGTCCGCGCGCGCCGGGTGCGGGGACGTCATACCGGTCCAGGTGCCGGTGATCGTGGTCGGTGCCGGGAGGGTGCACGGGACCGGGCGTCGGGCCGTGCGGATGAGGTCGACGGCGGACGGGCGTCCGGCGTCCACCATCGAGCGCCGGACCCACAGCTGGTCGCCGCCGGTGAGCACGGCCGTCCCCGGGTCGACGCCGGCGATCGCCCGGACCGTCACCGGGGTCGCCGGCTCGGTCGGCCCGTTCCGGCCGTTCTCGCCGGTGTCGTTGCAGGGCGGGAGCGTGCCGGTGCCGAGCCGCTTCCCGGCAACCGGGGTCCGCGTGGTGCCGCCGTAGCCGGCGTAGCGCACGCCGCGGAAGTCCATCAGCGCCGCACAGGACGCGGCAGCCTGCCCGCCACCACCGCCGTCCTCGCCTCCGCTCGCGGCGCAGGACGTGACCACGGCAGCGAGCGCCACCACGACGGCGGCAGCGGCACCTCGGTTCATGCCGGTGGGACGCGCGCCCGGCCGGAACGGTTCCCCGCATGCGTGGAGAGGCGCCGAAGCCCCGACCGGACACGGCTTGCGCGAGGGCACTCGGGCGTTTCGCCCGAGTGCGCTCGCGCAAGCCGTGTCCGGTCGACGTGGGATCAGAGGTCGACGGGGCGGAGCACGTCGAGACCGAGGAACGGCTGCAGGGCCGCCGGCACCCGCACCGAGCCGTCGGCCTGCTGGTGGTTCTCCAGGATCGCCACGAGCCACCGGGTCGTGGCGAGCGTGCCGTTGAGGGTGGCGACCGTGCGGGTGCCGGATCCCTCCGGGCCACGTTCGCGCACACCCAGCCGGCGGGCCTGGTAGGTGGTGCAGTTCGAGGTCGAGGTGACCTCACGGTAGCGACCCTGGGTCGGCACCCACGCCTCGCAGTCGAACTTGCGGGCGGCGGGTCCGCCGAGGTCTCCGGCGGCGGTGTCGATGACCCGGTAGGGCAGCTCGACCTTGGCGAGCATGTCCTTCTCCCAGTCGAGCAGCCGCTGGTGCTCGGCCTCGGCGTCCTCGACCCGGCAGTAGCTGAACATCTCGACCTTGTGGAACTGGTGCACCCGGATGATGCCGCGGGTGTCCTTGCCGTGCGACCCGGCCTCCCGGCGGTAGCAGGCCGACCACCCGGCATACCGTCTCGGTCCGGCGGACAGGTCGATGATCTCGTCGGCGTGGTAGCCCGCGAGCGCGACCTCGGAGGTGCCGGTGAGGTACAGGTCGTCGGCCTCGAGGTGGTACACGTCGTCGTGCGCGTCGAGGTAGCCGGTGCCACCCATGACCTCGGGCTTGACCAGGGTCGGCGTGATCATCGGCGTGAACCCGGCCGTCACCGCCTGGGCCACGGCCATGGTCAACAGCGCGAGCTCGAGCCGCGCGCCGACACCGGTGAGGTAGTAGAACCGGGCACCGGACACCTTGGCGCCGCGCTCCATGTCGATCGCCCCGAGCAGCTGCCCCAGCTCGAGGTGGTCGCGCGGCTCGAAGCCCTCGGCCGCGAAGTCCCGCGGCGAGCCGACCGTCTCCAGCACCGCGTAGTCGTCCTCGCCGCCGCTCGGGATGCCCTCGACGATGAGGTTGGGCAGCGTGCGGACGAGGCGGTCCAGCTCGGCGACCGCCTCGTCGGCCTGCGCCTCGAGCTCCTTGACCCGGTCGGACAGCTCGCCGGCGTCCACCCGGGCACGGTCGGCCTCGCCGGTGAGCCGCTCCACCTCGTCCTCCGAGGCACCGGACTTGCGCGCCCTGTTCAGCGCGCCCATCGCCTGCCCGACGCCCTTGCTGACCGACTTCTGCTCGGCCCGCAGCCGCTCGAACTCCGACAGGGAGGACCGGCGCCGCTCGTCCGCGGCCAGGATCGCGTCGACGATCCCCTCGTCCTCACCTCGTGCGCGCTGTGACGCGCGGGCCCGCTCGGGGTCCTCGCGCAGGGTCCGTATGTCGATCACGCACCCGAGCCTATCGACGCACCGCCCGTGCTCGGTCACGTGCACACGTCGGGTACCGTCGCATGCGTGCTGCTCGATACGTCCACCGGAGTCGTCGTGATGATCGCGCTCGCGGTCCTCATCGCCCTCACGCTGTTCATCGTCGTGGCGCTCGGGGCGAACCCGCCCACGAAGACCTCGACGTACGAGGCGGCCGAGCGCCGTCGCGCCCGCGAGGCCCGGGAGCGGGCCCGTGCCGAGGCTGCCGGTCACCTGGACCGGCCGGAGCAGCCGGCCGCGCTGGGCGCGGAACAACCCCGGTCCCGCTGACCCCGCGCAGACCCGGAGGCACAGTTCCTCGTCGACGAGTGAGCGGGCCGCCGGTCGGGTAGCGTCGGGCTGTGCTCGATACGTCCACCGGGGTCCTCGTCATGGTCGCGCTCGCGATCCTGATCCTGCTGACCGTGGGCGCCATCGCCGTGTTCTCCGGCGACCCCCCGGACAAGACCTCGACACACGACGCCGGCGAGCGCCGCCGCAGCACCCGCGCCCGGCCACCGGGGGCCTACCGGCAGCGCGCCGAGACCCAGGCCGTCGAGGGGGCGCAGCCGCTCAAGCGGGCCGCCGTCGTCGTCAACCCCACCAAGTTCGACGACGTCCGCGCGACCCGGCGGCACGTCGCGACGGTCTTCACGCAGGCGGGCTGGGACGAGCCGCTGTGGCTGGAGACCACCAAGGAGGATCCCGGTTTCGGGCAGGGCCAGCAGGCCCTGGACGCGGGCGTGGACCTCGTGTGCTCGCTCGGGGGCGACGGCACGACCCGCTCGGTGGCGAGCGCCCTCGTGGGCAGCAGCACCCCGCTGGGCCTGCTGCCCGGGGGCACCGGCAACCTGCTCGCGCGCAACCTCGGGGTGCCGTTCGACGAGCTCGACAAGGCGCTCCGGGCCGCGATGGGCGGGACCGACCTGCGCGTCGACGTCGGCCGGCTCACCGTCAACCCGTCCGGGGAGCACCAGCGTCCGGAGGAGCACGTTTTCCTCGTCATGGCCGGGGTCGGCTTCGACGCCGACATCATGGCCGACGCCCCCGAGCAGCTGAAGGCCCGCGTCGGCTGGCTCGCCTACGGGGTGTCCGGCGTGAAGCACCTGAAGGGGGCGCAGTTCACCGCGCGCGTGCGAGTGGACGACAAGCCGGAGTTCACCCGCAAGGCCCGCACGATCCTGATCGGCAACTGCGGCAAGCTGACCGGCGGCCTCGTGCTGCTGCCCCAGGCCAAGGTCAACGACGGCTGGCTCGACAGCGTGATCCTCTCCCCCGAGGGGCTGCCCGGCTGGGTGGCCGTCGCCCTGCGGGTGATCGCGCGCCGGCCCCGCGGCCACGAGCGGGTCGACCACCACCGGATCAAGGAGATCGCCGTCCGCACCAACGGGCCCGAGGAGGTCCAGCTCGACGGCGACACGATCGGCCGCGCCCGGGCCATCTCCGCGAAGATCGAGCCCAAGGCGCTCACCGTGCGGGTGCCGCCGGAGGTGCTCGGCGCAAGCACCACGCGCTGACCAGTCAACGCCCCTCGGGAGGAACCGATGTCGCACAGCCTGTCCCGCCCCCGGCAGGGCCGCGTGATCGCCGGCGTGTGCGCGGGCCTGGGTCGCCGGTTCAACGTCTCGCCGACGATGGTCCGGCTGATCTTCCAGCTGAGCCTGTTCCTGCCGGGCCCGCAGGTGCTCGTCTACCTCGCGCTGTGGATCGCGATGCCGAACGACTGAACCACGGGCGCCGGTCTCACCGCACCGGGATGACGTAGGAGTCGCCCCGGCGCTCGAATCCGAGCCGGTCGTAGTACGGCTCGACCATCCCCGGCGGGGTCACCACCGTGTGGAACCCACGGGAGCGGAACAGCCCGCTGCGCCGGTAGACGAACTCACCCGGGGCGAAGTCGCGGTACCGGGGCGTGACGTAGTCCAGCTCCACCTGCGCCACGCCGTCCCCCGCGTCGCGGACGAGCACGACGCCGACCGCCTCGTCGTCCCGCAGCACGAGGTATGCCGAGTGGCCGGGTGCCGCTCCGTCCCAGACGAACCCGGGCTGGAACTGCTCGATGTCGACGGCGTGGACCCGCAGGACGTGACGCAGGTACTCGTCGAGCGGGCCCACCTCGAGCACCGTGAACGCGTGGCTGTCGTGCCGCTCCCGCAGCAGCCGGACGATGTGCCACAGGTCGACCAGGGCCAGCGCCCCGGTCAGCAGCACGATCGGCCAGATGTGCAGCGAGGCGCTGTAGAGGACGAGGAGCAGGCAGGCGACGACGTTGGCGACCCGGAACGAGAGCAGCCGGGCCTGCAGCACCGAGTAGACGGCGAGCACCGCGCCGATCCATCCCAGCGCCTGCAGCCACGGCATCCCCGCAGGCTAACGGCGGGGCCCGCCGGTGTCAGGATGGCTCAGCCGCCGCGGAGCGAGCGCAGCCAGTAGCGCGCGGCGACGAAGTCGTCGTCGGCCGTCCCGGCCCTGACCGGGATCGGACGGGCGTCGGCCCGCGGGTAGGACCCGAGGAAGACCACGTGGCGGCACACCCGGTGCAGCCCGGTCAGCGCCTCCCCGAGCCGCTCGTCGGCCACGTGTCCCTCGCAGTCGATCGAGAAGCAGTACGAGCCCAGCCCCTCGCCGGTGGGCCGCGACTCGATCCGGCTCAGGTTGATCCCCCGGGTCGCGAACTGCTCGAGCAGGTCGAGCAGCCCCCCCGGCCGGTCCTCCCGCTGGTGGAGCACCAGCGTGGTCTTGTCCGCGCCGGTCGGCTCCGGCAGGCGCCCACGCCGGGCCACGAGCACGAAGCGGGTCACCGCCCCCCGGTTGTCCTCGATGCCCTCGGCCAGCACGCGCAGCCGGTGGTCCCGCGCCGCCGCCGGTGAGCAGACACAGGCCTGGTATGCCGGGGCCTCACCTGCGCCGCCCCCCGCCGGTCCCGAGTCCCCCGAGGATCTTGCCCGTCCCGCAGGCCCCGCCGGGCCGGTGGCGAGCGCCTCCGCGGCCGCCGCGGTGGAGGACACCCGGATGTGCTCGGCCTCCGGGAGGTTCGCGGCCATCCAGCCGCGGACCTGGGCCCAGGCGTGCGGGTGGGTGCCGACCGCGCGGACGTGCGTGACCGGCATACCGGGGTCGCCGGGAGGGGTCGGGGGCGCGGCGAGCACGAAGCTGATGGGCACCAGCTGCTCAGCGATGATCAACAGCTGGTCGGCCCGCGCGAGGGCGTCGAGGGTCGCGCTGACCCCGCCCTCGACCGAGTTCTCGATCGGCACCATCGCGGCGCGCACGTCACCGGCACGGACCGCGTCGAGCGCGACCTCGACCGAGCCGAACGGCACCAGCTCCTCCTCGCCGACGCCGTCCGGGCCGCTCGCGGCCATCGCAGACAGCCGCTCCCGCAGCGCCGTCTCGGTGAAGGTGCCGGCCGGCCCCAGGAAGCCGTAGCGCACCGGCTTGCGCAGGGTGTCGCTCATCAGAGATCCTTCCCGGTGCGGGCGGCAGCGAGGGCCTGTTGCTCCTCGGGGGTCAGGGTCACGTCACTGTCGCGGTCGACGACGCCCTTGGCGTAGGTGCGTGACTCCCCGCGCCCGTGGATGGAGCTGATGACCACGCCGTCGCCGCGGTCGTCGAGGATGGCCGCGGAGAACGACAGGCGGCCGCCCATGTCACCGAAGGCGTCGTAGCGCACGACCGCCACGTTGCGCAGGCTCTGCGTCGTGTCGTCAGCCACCGACTCGACCCGGCCCCGGAGCCGATCGACCTCGGCGCGCAGCGAACCCAGCCGCTGGTGCTGCCGCGCGGCGAGGGTGGCGACGTCCGCCTGGCCGTCGCCCCACAGCACCCGGAAGCTGCGGCGCAGCCGTCGCAGGCGCAGGTGTGCGGTGAGGGCCAGCAGCAGCGCGAGGAACGCCACCGCGCAGGCCAGGACGGCGATGGTCGCCGTGACGGCCGGGCTGAGGTGCACAGGCGCAGGGTATGCCGTCCGCGCACCTGTCGGCGGGAGCGGGCCGGGGCGTGGGACGGCTGTCCGCGCGGACCCGCGCCGGTCCCGGTCCCGGCGGCCGGTACGGTGGCACGGCCATGAGTCTCGCCCACCTGCTGACCGCGTTCGTGACGATCTTCGCGGTGGAGCTGCCGGACAAGACGTTCATCGCGACCCTGGTGCTGGCGACCCGCTACCGCGCCCTCATGGTCTGGATCGGGGTCACGGCCGCGTTCCTCGTGCAGACGGCGGTCGCCGCGACGGCGGGCGGGTTCATCGCCAACCTGCCGCGCACCCCCGTCGAGATCGTCGCCGGGCTGCTGTTCCTCGCCGGCGGCATCATCCTCATCGCCGGCGCGAACAAGGCCGACCGCGAGGCCGAGGAGGAGGAGGCCGAAGTCGCGAGCAAGGCGCGGGCCGGGGTGCACGGCCTGCGCGCCGTCGGGGCGAGCTTCCTCGTGCTGTTCGTCGCCGAGTGGGGTGACCTCTCCCAGCTGCTCACGGCGGCCCTCGTCGTGCGGACCCACGACCCGCTGAGCATCGGCGTCGGCGCGTTCGTCGCCCTCGCCACGGTCTCGGCGCTCGCGGCGGCGCTCGGGCGGACGCTGCTGAAGCGGGTGCGCCTGGCCACGATCCGCCGGGTCGGCGGGGTCGTCTGCCTGCTGCTGGCCTTCATCACGCTGCTCGAGATCCTCGGGGTTGACCTGCCGATCTGACGTGGCCGGTGCTCGCCTCAAGCCGGTGTCGGCGCGTCTAGCCTGACCCGGTGACGACCGGCCGCCTGCTCCGCAGCCTCGGCGGCCTGCTGCTCCTCGCGGCCCTCGTCGCGGGGACGTTCGCGCTGGGGCCGGCGATGGACCGGTCGCTCCCGTCCGCGCGGGCACCGGTCCCGACCGGTCCCACCGTCGTCGTCGGGGTCGGTGCCCTGACGTGGGAGGACGTCAACCCCCGGACCGCCCCGCACCTGTGGTCGCTGCTGGCCGACGGCGGCTCCGCCGCGCTCGTGGTCCGGTCGGTGCACGCGACGACCTGCCCCCTCGACGGGTGGCTCGGTCTCTCGGCGGGCGTGCGCGCGTCCTCCAGCCCGGGGGGTGCCCAGGCGTCACCACCGTGCGTCCCGGTCCCGCGGCCCGAGCCGATCGACGGCCACGCGGTGCGCGTGCCGGGCTGGGCCGATTGGCGGGAGCTCGCCGACCAAGGGCTGATGGAGGCCCGACCGGGCCTGCTGGCCGAGGCCCTGCAGCGACACGGCAG
>DASSKF010000241.1:0-2504 GCA_035690725.1 Segeticoccus sp. | reverse complement strand
TGACCTTCTACAACGCCCAGCACGAGGAGCTCACCCAGGCCATCGTCGACGGCTTCACCCAGAAGACCGGCATCGAGGTCCAGATGCGCAACGGCGACGACGCCGAGCTCGCCAACCAGATCGTGCAGGAGGGCGAGCAGTCGCCCGCCGACGTGTTCCTCACGGAGAACTCCCCCGCGATGGACCTCGTCGCGAGCAAGGGGCTGTTCTCGACCGTGAACAACAAGGCCCTGCAGCAGATCCCGGACCGCTACGTGCCCAGCGACCACAAGTGGACCGGGTTCGCCGCCCGCTCCACGGTGCTCGCCGTCAACGACAAGCTGCCGCAGTCCCGGGTGCCAGACTCGATCATGGACCTGGCCGACCCGACGTGGAAGGGCCGGATCGGCTTCTCCCCCGCGGGCGCCGACTTCCAGGCGATCGTCAGCGCGGTCCTCGACCTCAAGGGCGAGCAGGCCACCGAGCAGTGGCTCGAGGGGCTGAAGGAGAACGGCAAGGTCTACGACGGCAACACGGCGGTCATGACCGCGGTCAACGACGGTGAGATCGACGCCGGGATCATCTACCACTACTACTGGTACGGCGACCAGGCCGAGTCCGGCGAGAACAGCGACCACGTGAAGCTGCACTACTTCGGCCACCAGGACCCGGGCGCGTTCGTCTCCGTCTCCGGCCTCGGCGTGCTCGCCTCCAGCGACCAGCAGGAGGAGGCCCAGCGGTTCGTCACCTACGCGACGAGCAAGGCGGGCCAGGAGCGCCTCGCCGACAGCGGCACCATGGAGTACCCGCTCAACCCGAAGGTCCCGGCACCGAAGCCGCTCAAGCCGCTCGACTCCCTGGACGCACCGAAGATCGACCCCTCGACCCTGAACGGACCGAAGGTCATCTCGCTGATGCAGCAGGCCGGGCTGCTCTGAGGCGGTGACGAGCACGACCACCAGCACGACCGCCAGCACGACCACCACGGCGGAGCAGTCACCGGGGCGGGGGCGGCGGTGGCCGTCCACCGGGACCGGCCGCCACCCCCCGGTCCTGCTGGGGATCTCCGTCCTGGTGGTCCTGCTCGCGCTCATCCCGCTGTTCTTCGTCGCCGGCTACACCGTCAGCATCGGCTGGGCCGAGGCGAGCCGGCTCGTCCTCCGCGCCCGCGTCGGGATGCTGCTCGAGCACACCGCGGCCCTCGTGGCCGGGTCGGTGCTGCTCAGCATCACCATCGGGACGGGGGCGGCCTGGCTCGTCGAGCGCACCAGCCTGCCGGGTCGCCGGGTCTGGCACCTGCTGCTGGCGGCCCCGCTCGCGGTGCCCGCCTTCGTCAACAGCTACGGCTGGGTCTCGCTCACCCACGCCGTCGAGGGGTATGCCGGCGCGCTCCTGATCGTGACCCTCTCCTACTACCCCCTCGTCTACCTGCCCGTGGCGGCCGCCCTCCGTGGGCTCGACCCGGGCCTGGAGGAGACGTCCCGCTCGCTCGGCCTCGGGCCGTGGAGCTCGTTCGTGCGTGTCGTGGTGCCACAGCTGCGGCCGGCGATCCTCGGCGGCGCGCTCCTCGTTGGGCTGCACCTGCTCGCCGAGTTCGGCGCCCTGCAGATGCTGCGCTTCCCGACGTTCACCACGGCGATCTACGACCAGTACCGCTCCAGCTTCAACGGCCCGGCCGCCAACATGCTGGCCGGCGTGCTGGTGCTGTGCTGCCTCGTGCTGCTGCTCGGTGAGCTGCGGCTGCGGGGGCACCGGCGCTACGCCCGGGTCGGCGGCGGCACGGCACGGCACGCCGAGCCCCGGCGGCTGGGACGGCTGACCGTCCCGGCACTCCTCGCCGTGCTCCTCGTCGTGGTCCTCGCCCTCGGTGTGCCGCTCGGCAGCCTGCTGCACTGGCTGCTCGTCGGGTCCTCCACGGCCTTCCCGGTCGGCACCCTGGTGGCCACCGCCGCCACCTCGATCGGCCTCGGCGCCGTGGCCGCCGTGGTCACCACCGCCCTCGCGGTCCCGGTCGCGTGGCTGGCGGTGCGGCACCGGTCGGCGGTGTCGACCCTGCTGGAGCGGTCGACCTACTTCGGCAACGCGCTGCCCGGGATCGTCGTCGCGCTCGCGCTGGTCAGCGTCTCGCTCGCCGCGCTGCCGCCGGTCTACCAGACGGTCTGGCTGCTGCTCGGGGCCTACGCGATCATCTCCATGCCACGCGCCATGGTCAGCGCCAAGGCCGCCATGGTGCAGGCGCCCCCCGTCCTCGGCGACGTGTCCCGCTCGCTCGGCCTCGGGCCCGCGCGCACCTTCCGACGGGTGGTGCTCCCCCTCATCGCCCCCGGGCTCGGCGCCGGCGCGGCCCTGGTCTTCCTGGCGGTGGCCACCGAGCTGACGGCCACCCTGCTGCTGGCCCCCATCGGCACGCGTACCCTCGCCACGGAGTTCTGGGCCAACCAGTCGAGCATGGACTACGGAGCCGCCGCCCCGTATGCCGCGCTGATGGTCCTCATCTCCCTGCCGGCGACCTACCTGCTCACCCG
>DASSKF010000240.1:0-2656 GCA_035690725.1 Segeticoccus sp. | reverse complement strand
CGCTCGGCGTCGCCGCCGCCGACCCGGAACAGCACCGGGCGCAGGAGGTGCCGGTAGGCCGCGTCCGAGGAGCGCGCGAGTGGCGGAGGCGAGGGCACGGCGCGATGCTAGGCCACGGGCCGTCTCAGCATGCGGTCGTGTTGCGGTCGGCAAACGATAGGTTCAGGACTCGGTAAAGAGTGGCCGTCGGTGCCGGGGGAATGAGGCACCATGGCGGCGATCCGCTCGGGGGAGGGATAGGAGTGACGTGTCGATGCTGCGCCGGTACGTGCTGCACGCACGGCTGCTCTGGCGCGCTTCGCCTCTCCTGACACTGGCCCTCACCGCTGTCGTCCTCGCCCAGGCGCTCGCGAGCACCGCGGTGCTGCTGCTGTCCGGTCGGTTCGTGGGCGACCTCGCCCGGGCGGTCCAGGACGGTGCCCACTCGGCGGCCGCCACGAGCGCCTGGCAGTCCTTCGTCGGGGTCGCGCTCGTGCTCGTCGCCGAGCCGGTGCTCGCCGCGCTGGCCACCGCGCTCGCGCCCTCGCTGACCGCGCGCTACCTCGTCCTCGTCACGGACGGGCTGGCCGAGGCCTGCCTGGCCCCCGCGGGCATCGGCCACCTCGAGGACGCCGACACCGCCTCGCGCCTGCAGGCCCTCACGAACGCCTCCCGCGACTGGACCTTCGTCGGGGGGTGCAACGCGACCTGGCAGATGCTCGGCTACCGGCTGAGCGGGATCGGCGCGTTCGTCGTCCTCGCGACCTGGCGGTGGTGGGTGCCCTTCGTGCTGCTCGCCGGGTGGCTGGTGCTCGGCAAGTCCTTCTCCGCGTGGATCTCCAGCGCCTGGGACGACGTGCTGGACGTGTCGGGCAACGAGCGCCGGCACGCCAACTACCTGCGGTCCGTGCTGCTCGGCCACGATGCTGCCAAGGAGATCCGCCTGTTCGGGCTGGCCGGGTGGCTGACCGGGCGCTACCACAGCACCTGGCTGGCGGCCATGAAGCCGGTCTGGCGCAGCCGCACCCGCGCCCTGCGCCCCGCCGTCGGCGCCACGGTCCTGCTGGTCGGGGTCTACCTGATCGGCTACGGGCTGCTCGCCCGCGACGCGTGGGCCGGCGCCGTCGGGATCGGCACGGTCGCGGCGATGGTCCAGGCCGCCCAGCAGATGGAGCTCTTCGGTCCGGTCGGTGACATCCAGACCGCGCTCGGGGCGAGCACCTCCACGACCACCGAGCTGGCGGCGGTGCGCACTGAGCTGGGACTTCCCGGCATACCGTCTCGTCGCGGGTGGGCCGCCCCGGCGACCGCGGCACCCGGGGCACCCGCGGCACCGGCGGCGCCGACGGGCGGAGGGGCACCGAGTGCGGGGAAGCCGGCCGAGATCGTGTTCGCCGAGGTCTCCTTCCACTACCCGGGCCACGACCAGCCGGTGCTCGACGACCTCGAGCTGCACGTGCCGCCGGGACAGTCGATCGCCGTCGTCGGGGTCAACGGCGCGGGCAAGTCGACCCTGATCAAGCTGCTGTGCGGGCTCTACCAGCCCACCGGGGGGCGGGTGTGCGTCGACGGGGCCGACCCCGGCGCGGACGAGCGGGCACGCCGGCGGGTCGCGGTCATCTTCCAGGACTTCGTGCGCTACCACCTGTCGCTGCGCGACAACGTGCGGCTGGCCCGGCCCGGCGCGCCGGAGGCGGAGTCCGAGCAGCTGGCCGGCCCGCTGCGCGACGCCGGCGCGGAGGTCCTGCTCGAGCGCCTCGACCACGGCTGGGACACGGTGCTGTCGTCCGGGTACACCGCCGGGACCGACCTGTCCGGCGGGCAGTGGCAGCGGGTCGCGCTGTCCCGGGCCCTGGCCTCGCTGGCCGACGGCGCCGGGGTGCTCGTCCTCGACGAGCCGACCGCGGCGCTGGACGTGCGGGCGGAGGCGGCGCTGTTCGACCACTTCCTCGAGGTGACCCGCGGCATGACGACCGTGCTCGTCAGCCACCGGCTGTCCAGCGTCCGGCACGCCGACCGCATCGTCGTCATCGACGGGGGCCGGATCGTCGAGGACGGCAGCCACGAGGACCTGATGGCACGGGGCGGGGCGTACGCCGAGATGTTCGAGCTGCAGGCGGCCCGGTTCCGGGTCGCCGAGGAGCAGGACGCGTCGGGCCCCTCGGCCAGCGAGGAGGCCGCCGATGCCTAGGACGCTGCGCGGTCTGTGGCTGGTCGTCCGCACGTCGGTGCGGGTGAGCCCGTGGCAGTCGTCACTGAGCATGCTCGAGGTCGTCGCCAAGTGCCTCGACATGCTGCTGCCGCTGTTCCTCGCCTGGCTGGTGGCCGGCCTGCTCGACCACGACCGGCCGTGGGTGGTCGCCGGGCTGGCCGGCCTCGTGGGGGCGGCCGGGCTCAACATGTTCTTCCACCTGGCCGGCACGAACGCCCGGATCACCCAGAAGGAGCGGGTGGGGTTCGCCTTCGACGAGCAGATCGCCGAGCTGACCGCCACCATCCCGACGCTGGACCACCTGGAGTCGGCCCGCTACCTCGACGAGCTGCAGGTGCTGCGCGACCAGCAGGGCACGCTCGGCAACGCGCTCAACATGCTGCTCAACACGGTGAGCAACCTCGCCATGGCGATCGGCACGGTCGTCGTCGCCGGCACCGCCGACTGGCGGCTGCTCATCCTGCT
>DASSKF010000239.1:0-2864 GCA_035690725.1 Segeticoccus sp. | reverse complement strand
GTGCATCACGTCACGCACTGGATCAACGGCGGCACCACCAGCATCGACAACGCAGCCCTCCTCTGCGAACGGCACCACGTCATCGTCCACCGCGACAACATCACCGCCACCGTCACCAAAACCGGCGTCCGATGGCACCTCGAGCGACCCCGCCCCAGCCCCGCCAGAGACGGCGGGGCGACGAGGCGTGGCTGACCGGCCGTCCGAGGGAGTATGCCGGCCTGCCGGCTCGCGGTCAGGCCCCCATCGTGTCCGGGTCCGGCCCGTGCCGGTCGCCCCGGTCGAGGCCGGCGATCGCCTGCATGTCGTCGTCGGTCAGCTCGAAGTCGAACAGCGCGAAGTTCTCCTCGATCCGCGACGGCGTGACGGACTTCGGGATGACCACGTTGCCGAGCTGCAGGTGCCAGCGCAGGATCACCTGGGCCGGGGTGCGGCCGAGCCGTTTGCCGATCTGGGCGATCGTCTCGTCCTGCAGCACGTCGCGTCCTTGGGCCAGCGGCGCCCAGGCCTCCGTGAGGATGTCGTGCTCGGCGTCGAACGCGCGGACCTCCTCCTGCTGGAAGGAGGGGTTGAGCTCGACCTGGTTGATGGCCGGCGCCTCACCGGTTTCGTCGATGAGCCGGTGCAGGTGCTTGGGCTGGAAGTTGCAGACGCCGGCGGCGCGGATGCGGCCGTCCTCGCGCAGCTTCAGCAGCGCCTTCCAGGTGTCGACGTACGTGTCCTGCCCGGGGCACGGCCAGTGGATGAGATAGAGGTCGACGACATCCATCCCGAGCCGCTGGGAGGAGGCGTCGAACGCACGGAGGGTCTCGTCATACCCCTGCTCGTCGTTCCAGACCTTGGTGGTGACGAAGAGGTCCTCCCGAGGGATTCCGGAGTCGCGGACGGCCTGGCCGACGCCCTCCTCGTTGGCGTAGAGCTTGGCCGTGTCGATGCTGCGGTAGCCGACCTCGAGGGCCTTGCCCACGGCGGCCACGACCTCGTCGGCCGGCACCTTGAAGACGCCGAACCCGAGCTGGGGCATGGGGATCGTGCCCGTTCCGGTGCGCAGGTGAACGGTGGGGACATCGGTGGGAGCGGTCATGTCCTCGACACTACCGACCGTCGCCCGACCCGGCAGGAGGGCTCTCCACCGCCGCATCGGACCTGGTCCCCAGGCGCTAGAGTCCGCTGACATGGCGCCCATCACCAAGGTCCTCATCGCCAACCGCGGCGAGATCGCCGTCCGCATCGCCCGCGCGTGCACCGACGCGGAGCTCACCTCCGTCGCGGTGTATGCCGACCCGGACAGGGACGCGCTCCACGTCAAGATCGCGGACGAGGCCTACGCCCTCGGCGGCACCACGCCCGCGGACTCCTACCTGGTGCAGGACAAGCTGCTCGACGTGGCCCGCAAGTCGGGCGCCGACGCGGTGCACCCGGGCTACGGGTTCCTCTCCGAGAACGCCTCGTTCGCGAAGGCCGTCCTCGACGCCGGGCTGGTGTGGGTCGGCCCCGGCCCGGAGGCGATCGACTCCCTCGGCGACAAGGTCAAGGCACGCCACATCGCCGCCAAGGCGAACGCGCCGCTGGTCGCCGGGACCGCCGACCCGGTCGCCGACGCCGACGAGGTGGTCGCGTTCGCCAAGGAGCACGGGCTGCCGATCGCGATCAAGGCCGCCTACGGCGGCGGTGGTCGCGGGCTGAAGGTCGCGCGCACGGTCGAAGAGATCCCCGAGCTGTTCGACTCCGCGGTCCGGGAGGCCGTGGCGGCGTTCGGGCGGGGCGAGTGCTTCGTCGAGCGCTACCTCGACAAGCCCCGGCACGTGGAGACCCAGTGCCTGGCCGACACGCACGGCAACGTGGTCGTGGTCTCCACCCGTGACTGCTCGCTGCAGCGGCGGCACCAGAAGCTGGTCGAGGAGGCGCCCGCGCCCTTCCTGGACGAGGAGCAGAACGCCGAGCTGCACCGCGCCTCCAAGGCGATCCTGTCCGAGGCCGGCTACGTCGGCGCCGGCACCTGCGAGTTCCTCGTCGGCCAGGACGGGACGATCTCCTTCCTCGAGGTCAACACCCGCCTGCAGGTGGAGCACCCGGTCAGCGAGGAGGTCACCGGGATCGACCTGGTGCGCGAGCAGTTCCGCATCGCCGACGGCGAGGCGCTCGGCTACGACGACCCGGAGCCGGTCGGCCACGCCTTCGAGTTCCGGATCAACGGCGAGGACGCGGGACGCAACTTCCTCCCCTCCCCCGGCAACGTCACCGTCTTCCGTCCGCCGTCCGGCCCCGGCGTGCGCCTGGACTCCGGGGTGGAGTCCGGCGACGTCATCGGCGGCGCGTTCGACTCGATGCTCGCCAAGCTCATCGTGAAGGGCCGCGACCGGCAGCAGGCGCTGGACCGGTCCCGGCGCGCGCTCGGGGAGTTCGTCGTGGAGGGGATGCCGACGGTGCTGCCCTTCCACCGCGTCGTCGTCGAGGACGAGGCGTTCGCGCCGGCCGACGCGGACCAGGCGTTCTCGGTGCACACCCGCTGGATCGAGACCGAGTTCGACAACCGGATCGAGCCGTGGAGCGGCGACCCGGGCGAGGCGCCCGAGGCCGCCGAGCGCCGGGCGATCACCGTGGAGGTCGGCGGCAAGCGCCTCGAGGTCGTCCTGCCCGCCGAGCTGAACCTCGGGGGCGGGGGTGGCGGCAGCGGCCGCAAGAAGGCGCCGAAGCGCTCGGCCGGTGGCCGCTCGGGCGCTGCCGTGTCCGGCGACTCACTCACCGCCCCGATGCAGGGCACCATCGTCAAGATCGCGGTCGAGGACGGTCAGCAGGTCAGCGAGGGCGACCTGGTCGTCGTCCTCGAGGCGATGAAGATGGAGCAGCCGATCAACGCGCAC
>DASSKF010000238.1:0-4068 GCA_035690725.1 Segeticoccus sp. | reverse complement strand
TGGTCGAGGCCGGCCGGGTCTACGCCGCGATGCCGCCGCTGCACCGGATCGAGGTGATCAACGGGGGCAAGAAGAAGAACGACTACGTCTACACCTACAGCGAGGCGGAGATGCGCAAGACGCGCGCCTCGCTGGAGAAGCGCGGCAAGCGCACCAAGGAGCCGCCGCAGCGCTACAAGGGCCTCGGCGAGATGGACGCCGACCAGCTGTCCGAGACGACGATGGACCCCCGCCACCGCACCCTGCGCCGGGTGACCCTGAAGGACGCCGAGGTCGCCGAGCGGGTCTTCGAGCTGCTGATGGGTTCCGACGTCGCGCCGCGCAAGGACTTCCTCGTCGCGCAGGCCCACGCCCTCGACCTGGAGCGCATCGACGCCTGAGGCCGGCGCTCGCCGGGGTCTCCGACGGTGACGACGTCGCCCGCTCGGTCAGATCTCAGGGCGAGTCCGCAGCAGGTCGCGCAGAAGTCGCCCGTTCGGTCACCTCTCAGCGCAGGGACAGGTTCCAGGTGACGGTCGGCCCGGCCGCCTTCCCGCACGACGCCGGCAGCTCCGGCTCACCCTCCACGCGGCGCACGTCCACCTGCCAGCGGCGGCCGTCGCGGTGCCGCACCGTCGCCACCCAGGTGTCGTCGCCGACCGGCTCCAGGCCGGTGGCCAGGGCGGTCAGCCCGGTCTCACCCAGCTCGGTGCGAACGAAGGACTCGGCGACCTGCCCCGCCGGTTCCAGCGGGCTCCGCCCGCGGTCGTATGCCGACCCGATGGCTCCCAGCGGCAGCTCGCCCTGCGCGGCCCGGTCCACCACCTCGACCGCCCGGGCGGCGTCCAGCCGGGCCAGGGTCTGGCCGTGGGGGAGCAGCACGCCGGTCGGGGCGAACCGGTGCCCGCCGGTGTGCGAGCACTCCCAGACCCGGCCGGGTCGTTCCGCCGCGGCGCCGAGGGCGACCGGCCGGCCGCGCACGGCGCAGCAGACATCGCGCTTGGCGTTGGTGCACACGAGCAGGACCGGGGCAGCGGCCTCGAGGTCCGGCCAACCGGCCAGGACGGCCCGACGGTCTCCGGCGGCGACGGCCTCCCAGTCCAGCCGGTCCAGCACGTCACCGGCGCTGGGCGCCTGGACGCTCAACAGCCAGGGGTCCTCGCCGGCCCACCCGACCAGGACGCGGTGCCCGGCCGGCTGCGTGCCGGCCGGGTCGCCCGAGCGCTGGCGCTCGGCGTGGCCACCGGGGTGCCGCACGAGGATGAACCGCCCGCCCGCGTCGGCGCTGCGGGTGCTCAGCTCGTCGCCGAGTGCCGGGTCGAGGTGGGACTGCCGGGCGGCGTCGCGTCCCCACGGCCCGGGTTGCTCCCACGCCAGCCAGAACCGGGCCACCGAGGCCGTCCCCATGGCAGAGGCACGTGCCAGCTCCCACTGCACCGAGCAGGCGTCCGGCCGGCTGCGGCCGTGGGCCGTCTCCGGGTGCTCGTCGGTCCAGGCGGCGCCGGTCGTCACGAGCGCTCGACCGTCAGGGCGGCGACGTCCGGTGCGACGGCTGCGATCGGCGCGGCAGCCGGCTCACCGGAGCCGTCGCGCCGGCCGGTGGGCTCGGGCAGGTCGACGGCCACGCCGCTGGCCCCGGCGGCACGTGCCGGGGCGGCACCCGCCCACGCGAGGATCAGCGCGTCCTCTCCCCGGAGGAACCGGTGACAGCGCACCCCGCCGGTGGCGCGGCCCTTGGCCGGGTACTCGGCATACAGGGTGACCTTGACCGACCCGGACTCGGTGCCGGGGAGCGCGGAGGACGAGCCGCTGACCGTGACCACGACGTTGTCGGCCCCCGGGTCGACCGTGCCGAACCACACGACCTTCGCCCCGGCGGAGACCTTGATGCCCGCGACGCCGCCGCCCCCGCGGCCCTGCGGGCGCACCGCGTCCGCGCCGAAGTGCAGCAGCTGGGCGGAGTCGGTGACGAAGACGAGGTCCTCACTGCCGCTGGTGAGTTCGACCGCGCCCACCACGGTGTCGCCGTCCTTGAGCGAGATGACCGGGAAGGAGTCCTTGTTGCCGGGGTAGTCGGTGCTGACCCGTTTCACGACGCCCTGGGCGGTGCCCAGCGCGATGCCGGGGGAGTCGGTGTCCAGGGAGACGAGGCTGATCGGCTCCTCGCCCTTCGGCAGGTCCACGAACGCCGCCAGCGGCGCGCCGCCGGACAGGTTGGGGGCGCCGTTGGTCGGCGGCAGGGTCGGCAGCTCGAGGGCCGACAGGCGCACCAGCCGGCCGGTCGAGGTGACCAGGGCGAACTCGCCCCGTGCCGTGGTGCGCACGGCGGCGGTGATGGCGTCGTGCTTGCGCCGGGCGCCCTCGCCGGACAGGGGAGCCGCGTCCGTGGTCCGGGCGAGCAGCCCCGTCGAGGAGAGCAGCACCCAGCACGGGTCGTCGGCGACCTCGAGCGGGGCGGCGGCCGCGGGCTGGCCCGCTGACTCCAGCAGCACCGTCCGCCGGGGCGTTCCGTGGGTCTTGGCGACCTCGGCCAGCTCGTCCGACACCGTCTTCAGCAGCAGCTTCTCGTCGGACAGGATCGCCCGCAGCGCCTCGATCTGCCGCTCCAGCTCGGCCTTTTCGTTCTCGAGCTCGATCCGGGAGAACTTGGTCAACCGCCGCAGCTGCAGGTCGAGGATGTAGGTCGCCTGCGGCTCGGACAGGTCGAACACGTCCATCAGCCGCTGCCGCGCGATGCCCGCGTCGTCGGAGGACCGGATCACCTGGATCACCTCGTCGATGTCCAGGATTGCGATGAGCAGACCCTCGACGAGGTGGAGTCGCTCCTCGCGCTTGCGCAGCCGGTACTCGCTGCGCCGCCGCACCACCTCGGTGCGGAAGTCGACGAAGACGCGCAGCAGGTCCTTCAGCCCGAGGGTGCGTGGCTGGCCGTCCACCAGGGTGACGTTGTTGATGCCGAAGGAGTCCTCCATCGGCGTCAGCTTGTAGAGCTTGTCGAGCACGGCCTCGGGGTTGAAGCCGTTCTTGACCTCGATGACGAGCTGCAGGCCCTTGTGACGGTCGGTCAGGTCGAGGACGTTGCTGATGCCCTGCAGCTTCTTGGACTGGACGCCGTCCTTGATCTTCTCGATCACCTTCTCGGGCCCGATCAGGTAGGGCAGCTCGGTGACGACGATGCCCTTCTTGCGGGCGGTGACGTTCTCGATCCGCGTGGTCGCCCGGGTCTTGAAGCTGCCACGCCCGGTGAGGTACGCGTCGCGAATCCCCTCCAGCCCCACGATCTTTCCGCCCCCCGGCAGGTCAGGACCCGGGACGAACTTCATCAGGTCGTCCAGCGAGCAGTCCGGGCGCGAGATCAGGTGCCGGGCCGCGCCGATCACCTCGACCAGGTTGTGCGGCGGCATGTTGGTGGCCATGCCGACCGCGATGCCGCTGGCGCCGTTGACGAGCAGGTTCGGGAACGCCGCCGGCAGCACGCCGGGCTGCTCCAGCGAGTCGTCGTAGTTGGGGACGAAGTCGACGGTGTCCTCGTCGAGGCTGGCGGTCATCAGCAGCGCCGCCGGGGCCATCCGCGCCTCGGTGTAGCGGGACGCCGCCGGCCCGTCGTCGAGCGAGCCGAAGTTGCCGTGCCCGTCCACCAGCGGCAGCCGCATGGTGAACGGCTGGGCCATGCGCACCAGCGCGTCGTAGATGGCAGCGTCGCCGTGCGGGTGGTACTTGCCCATCACCTCGCCGACGACCCGGCTGCTCTTCACGTGCGGGCGGTCCGGGCGCAGGCCCAGCTCGTTCATGCCGTAGAGGATCCGCCGCTGCACCGGCTTCAGGCCGTCGCGGGCGTCGGGCAGCGCCCGCGAGTAGATGACCGAGTAGGCGTACTCGAGGTACGCCCCCTGCATCTCCTGCTCGACGTCGATGTCGACGATCTTCTCGGTGAAGCCATCCAGCTCCTGCTGTCCGGACTTCTTCGAGCTGCGACGGGCCATGCGGTGGGTGCTCCTGGATCAGCCGACCGCTCGCGCGGCCGTGTGGACGACAGTTGGCAGCCCCCATCTTTTCGTATGCGGTCCCGCGCCCCGCACCGACATGCCG
>DASSKF010000237.1:0-18660 GCA_035690725.1 Segeticoccus sp. | reverse complement strand
CCGGATGGAGATCGACTCCTCCCCGGTCGAGATCGACGAGCTCCGGCGCAGCGTGGACCGGCTCAAGATGGAGGAGCTCGCGCTCGCCCAGGAGACCGACGAGGCCAGCAAGGAGCGGCTGGACAAGCTGCGTCAGGACCTGGCCGACCGGGAGTCCGAGCTGGCCGCGCTCAACGCCCGCTGGGAGCAGGAGAAGGCGGGCCTGAACCGGGTCGGTGAGATCAAGGCCAAGATCGACGACCTGCGCGGGCAGGCGGAGCGGCTGCAGCGCGAGGGCGACCTCGCCGCGGCCTCGCAGATCCTCTACGGCCAGCTGCCCCAGCTGGAGCAGGAGCTCGACACCGCCCAGCAGAACGAGGCCACCTCGTCCACCGCCGGCGGCGAGGGCCCGATGGTCAAGGAGGAGGTCGGCCCCGACGACATCGCCGACGTCATCAGCTCCTGGACCGGCATCCCCGCCGGCCGGCTGCTCGAGGGCGAGACCGAGAAGCTGCTGCGGATGGAGGACCACCTCGGCCAGCGGCTGATCGGCCAGACCGCCGCCGTCCGGGCCGTCAGTGACGCCGTCCGGCGCTCGCGGGCCGGGATCTCCGACCCGGACCGGCCGACCGGCTCGTTCCTCTTCCTCGGCCCGACCGGCGTCGGCAAGACCGAGCTGGCCAAGTCGCTCGCGGACTTCCTCTTCGACGACGAGCGGGCGGTGGTCCGCATCGACATGAGCGAGTACTCCGAGCGCCATGCGGTCGCGCGGCTGATCGGCGCGCCACCCGGCTACGTCGGCTACGAGGAGGGCGGCCAGCTCACCGAGGCGGTCCGCCGCCGGCCCTACTCCGTGATCCTGCTCGACGAGGTGGAGAAGGCCCACCCGGAGACCTTCGACATCCTGCTGCAGGTGCTCGACGACGGACGGCTGACCGACGGCCAGGGCCGCACGGTCGACTTCCGCAACGTCATCCTGGTGATGACCTCGAACCTCGGCTCGCAGTTCCTCATCGACCCGCAGCTGAGCGACGAGGCCAAGAAGGACGCCGTCATGGCGACGGTGCGCCAGTCCTTCAAGCCGGAGTTCCTCAACCGGCTCGACGAGATCGTCGTCTTCGACGCGCTCACCACCGCCGAGCTGGCCCGCATCGTCGACCTGCAGGTCGACGCCCTGGCCACGCGGCTGCACGACCGGCGCATCACGCTCGAGGTGAGCGACGCGGCACGGGAGTGGCTGGCACTCACTGGCTTCGACCCGGCATACGGTGCTCGTCCGCTGCGCCGGCTGGTGCAGACGCAGATCGGTGACCAGCTCGCCAAGCTGCTGCTCTCCGGCGAGGTGCGCGACGGCGACACGGTCGTCGTCGATCTCGACGAGGCCGACGACGCGCTGGTCCTCGTGCCGCAGCGCTGACCCGCTACGGGCGCGCTCAGTCGGTGAGGTCGACGATGACCGGGGCGTGGTCGCTCGGGCCCTTGCCCTTGCGCTCCTCGCGGTCGATCATCGCGGCCTCGACCCGCTCCGTGAATGCCGGTGAGCCGAGGACGAAGTCGATCCGCATCCCCTTGCGCTTGGGGAAGCTGAGCTGCTTGTAGTCCCAGTAGGTGTAGACGCCGGGGCCGGGGGCGTGCGGGCGGACGACGTCGGCATACCCGGTGTCGACGATGGCGCGGAAGGCGGCGCGCTCCGGCTCGGACACGTGGGTGGCGCCCTCGAAGACCGTCATGTCCCAGACGTCGTCGTCCTGGGGGGCGATGTTCCAGTCCCCGCAGAGGGCGATCCGCGCGCGGTCGTCCTCCTTGAGCCACCCTTGGGCGGCCACCTGCAGCTGGGTCAGCCAGTCGAGCTTGTAGGCCAGGTGCGGGTCGCCGAGCGCCCGGCCGTTGGGCACGTAGAGCGACCACAGCTGGACGCCCCCGCAGGTGGCGCCGAGGGCACGTGCCTCCGGGGCGAGCGGTTCGCCGAACCCGGGCATCCCGTCGAAGCCGATCCGGACGTCCTCCAGGCCGACCCGCGAGGCGATCGCGACCCCGTTCCACTGGTTGAGGCCGTGGTGGGCCACCTCGTAGCCGAGCTCGGTCAGCACCATGAGCGGGAACTGGTCGTCCCGGCACTTGGTCTCCTGCAGGCACAGCACGTCGACGTCGTGCCGCTGCAGGAAGGCCTCGACGCGTCCGATGCGGCTCCGGATGGAGTTGACGTTCCAGGTAGCGATGCGCACGCGCTCACCCTACGAGCCGCCACCGACCGCACGGGTATGCCGTCCGAGCGGCAGCCGCAGCCGTCGGCCCGCGGGCAAGCGGGGGCGGGCCGGGACGACTAGCGTCGGGCGGGTGGGAACCGCACTCGTGACCGGCGCGACGGCCGGCATCGGCCGCGCGTTCGCCGAGGAGCTGGCCCGGCGTGGCCACGCCCTCGTCCTCGTGGCACGCAGCATGCCGCGGCTGGAGGAGGTGGCCGACGAGCTGCGCTCCAGGCACGGGGTGGCCGTCGAGGTGTTGTCCGCGGACCTGTCCGACGAGGTGGAGACCCGGCTGGTGGCGGAGCGCCTGGCCGACGCCGGGCGCCCGGTGGACCTGCTGGTGAACAACGCCGGGTTCGGGCTCGGGCAGGGCTTCGTCGACGGGGACCTCGCGGCCGAGCAGCGGGCGCTCGACGTCATGGTGCGTGCCGTCATGGTGCTCTCCCACGCCGCGGCGCGCGCGATGCGGTCGCGGGGCCACGGGGCGATCGTGAACGTCTCCTCGGTGTCCGGGTTCGTGGTGATGAGCAGCTACTCGGCGGTGAAGTCGTTCGTCACGGTCTTCTCCGAGGCGCTCGCGAACGAGCTGCGCGGGACCGGCGTGACCGCGACCGCCCTGTGTCCCGGTTTCACCCGCACCGAGTTCCACGGCCGGGCCGGCATGGACATGTCCCGCCTGCCCGGCCCCCTGTGGCTCGACGCGGACCGGCTGGTGCGCGACGGTCTCGCCGACGTCGCGCGAGGGCGCGTCGTCAGCGTGCCGGGCCCGGCATACAAGGCGACGGTGCTGGTCGCCAAACTGGCGCCGCGAGCGGTGGTGCGGCGCGTCTCCGGGGCGATCGGAGCCGGCCGCCGGCGCGGATAGGCTGGCGTCCCGTGACGGACACCACTGCCGACCGGACCCGACTCCTGCAACTCATCCGCGACAAGGCCATCGTGCACGGACGGGTGACCCTGTCCTCCGGCAAGGAGGCCGACTACTACGTCGACCTGCGCCGGATCACGCTGGACGGGGAGGCGGCACCGCTGGTCGGTCGGGTGATGCGCGAGCTCACCGGTGACCTGACCTTCGACGCGGTGGGCGGCCTGACGCTGGGGGCAGACCCGGTGGCGGCCGCGATGCTGCACGCCGCTGCGGCAGCGGGGGAGCGGCTGGACGCCTTCGTCGTGCGCAAGGCGGGCAAGGCGCACGGGCTGCAGCAGCGGATCGAGGGGCCGTCGGTCGAGGGCCGCCGGGTGCTCGTCGTCGAGGACACCTCCACCACGGGCGGGTCGGCACTGGAGGCGGTCGCCGCGGTACGCGAGGCGGGTGGTGAGGTGGTCACGGTTGCGACGATCGCGGACCGGGCCACGGGAGCCGGGGACAAGATCAGGGCGGAGGCGCTGGAGTACCGCTTCGTCTACTCCCTGGAGGACCTCGGCCTGGCCTGAACCCTGCGGGAAGTTGCGGCCGGAGCGTGACACACACGTCACGCTCCGGCCGCAACTTCTCGGGCGCGGGGTGCGGCCCGTCGCAGGCTACGATCCTCGAAAGGGCACCAGACGCGAGAGCGGGGACACCAGGACATGGGGACCGGGATCATCATCGCGATCATCGTGATCGTCATCATCGTGCTGCTCGTCGTGTGGGGCATCGCGATGTACAACGGCCTGATCAAGCTGCGCAACCGGGTCGAGGCGGCGTGGCACCAGATCGACGTCGAGCTCAAGCGCCGGCACGACCTGATCCCCAACCTGGTCGAGACGGTGAAGGGGTACGCCGCGCACGAGCGGGGCACGCTCGAGGACGTCATGCACGCCCGGTCGGCCGCGATGTCGGGCGGGGGCACCCCCGCCGAGGCGGCACAGAACGAGAACGTCCTGACCCAGGCGCTCGGCCGGCTGTTCGCCGTCGCCGAGGCCTACCCGGACCTCAAGGCGAACCAGAACTTCCTCGCCCTGCAGGAGGAGCTGTCCGCGACGGAGGACCGGATCGCCGCCGGCCGTCGCTACTACAACGCGAACGTCCGCGAGCTGAACACCAAGGTGCAGACGATCCCGACGAACATCATCGCCGGGATCGGCAACATCGGCGAGGCCGAGTACTTCGAGGTGCAGGACCAGGCCCAGCGCGAGGCGCCTCAGGTCAGCTTCGGGCAGACCGGCCCGGGCGGCGGTGGCACGGCCACCGGTGGAGCGGCTCCCGGCGGGGCCGGCCAGCCGCCGTCGAACGAGCCGGGCAGCCCGGTCTCGCCGTCGTCGACCGACTACGGCAGGGGCCCGGGCGCCGGCCCGACCTCCTGACGTCCGGTCGCCCCCACCGACCGGACACGGCTTCCGAGAGCGCACTCGAGGGAGATGCCCGAGAACGCTCTCGGAACGGGTGTCCGGTCGGTGGGGAGCGGGGCGCGGGATCAGCCGAACGGGCTCAGCGCCGCCATGCACACCTGGTCGTGGAACCGCCCGCCGTAGAACAGCTTCGACCGGAACACGCCCTCCTGCTCGAAGCCGGCCCGCCGGTAGGCCGCGATGCCGCGCCCGTTCTCGGCGTTCACCGTGAGCTCGATCCGGTGCAGCCCCATCTCCCGGAAACCGAAGTCGACCATGAGCCGGGTGGCCTCGGTGCCGAGTCCCCGCGACTGGTGCTCCGGCCCGATGACGATGCCGAACGTGGCACACCGGTTGCGGACCTCGGCACCCCACAGCGACACGTGCCCCACGAGCTCGCCCTCACGGCTCTCCACGCTGAAGGCGGCAGCGCCCGAGGACCCGTTGTCGCTCCAGCCGCGGAACATCTCCTCGACCGGCCGGTCCGGGCGGGGGAGGACCCGGTCGTTGAAGACGGCGACCTCCGGGTGACGCCACCACGCCACCAGCCGCGGCAGGTCGGCGTCGCGCAGCTCGCGCAGGCGCACCTTCTCGCCCGTCAGCGCGGCGCTGGCGTCGTCCAGCGCCGCCTCCATCGTCTCGCTGTCGGGCTCAGCCACGGCGCAATCCTAGGCCGGTGCTCGTCTCACGCCACTTTGCTCGCCTCGGGCCGCTCTTCGGCCCCCGGGGAGCGGCCTCGGGCGAGCAAAGCCGCTTGAAGCGAGCACCGGGGTGGGTCAGCGGTGCCGCGGCAGCTGCATCCAGAAGTAGTCGCGCGCGGTGAGCGCCCCCTCCCCGTCGGCCCCCTCCCTGTCGGCCCCCTCCCTGTCGGCCCCCTCCCCGTCGGCCGCGGTCCGGGTGTCGTAGCGCTCGATCACCGCCGCGATCTCCTCGTTCAGCGCGGCGGCCTCGGCATCGCTCAGCCAGAGTCGGCCCCGGACCAGCTGGCCGCTGCCCTCCAGGTCGGGTCCACCGTCGCTCCAGGCGTCGACCGCCCGGTGCAGGCTCTGCAGGTAGCTCGCGAGGAACGCCCGACCCGCCCCGCTCGGCGCCTTCGCGTGGGCCTGCGGGCCGATCGAGAGGTGGTCGGCGGCCGCCCGCCACGGCCGCTCCCGCCCGTCTCCCGACACGTCGCCCCGGGTGACGATCCCCCACTTCTCCAGCGCCCGCAGGTGGTAGCTCATCGCCGACGGGGTCAGCCCGCAGATCCGCGCGGCCTCGGTCGCGGTCAGCACCTCGCCGTTGAACAGCTCCTCGATCACCCGCTGCCGGGCCGGGTGCGCCAGTGCCCGGATCGCCCGGGGGTCCTCGAGGCGCAGGGTCCGGCCCCGTCCGCGCCGCCCCTGTCCGCGCTGCCGCTGCTGGTCCGCCACGAGACCGACCGTATCCGTTGACGACCCGAACGTGAAGCAGTACCTTCACAAACTGTGAAGCAAACACTTCAGGTATGCCGGGCACGCGCCTCCCAGCGGATGCAGGACTCGGTCTGGGCGCACCGCGACGTGCGCCTCGTCGTCCCGGCCCGCGCGCTGTCCGTGGCCGGTGACGGCATGGCGCTCGTCGTCCTGCTGCTCCAGCTTCACGACACCGGCCACGGGCCGGCGGCGATCACCGGGCTGCTCCTGTGCTTCACCGTGCCGACGGTGCTCACCATGGGGTGGGCCGGTCAGGTCGCGGACACCCGGGACTCGCGGCTCGTGCTGAGCACCGCGACGGCTGCCCAGGTGGTCGCCTGCGTGGGCCTCGCCGTCAGCGACGACCTCGGGGCGACATACGGCTTCGTGGTCCTGCTGCAGCTGGGGGCCGCCTTCGGCAGCCCGGCCTGGACGGCGCTCCTGCCCCGGATCGTCGGTGACGACGGGCTCGGCCGGGCGGTGGCCTGGCAACAGGGCCTCGGGGCGGCGACCCGACCGGCGGGGGCGGCGCTGGGCGGCGTGCTCTACGGCTGGTTCGGGGCACCGGTCGCGTTCTGGTGCGTCGCGGGCGCGTTCGCGGTGCTGCTGGGAACAGCAGTGGCCGTCCGCACCCGGCGCGGTGGTCGGCGGGGCCGCGACGACGGCACCGTCCCCACCCACCCGGGACCGGACACGCGTTTCGAGAGCGACCTCGACGAAACTCCCCGAGATCGCTCTCGCAACGCGTGTCCGGACGAGGGGGTGGGAGGTCACCGGGTGCTCGACGGGCTGCGCGTGCTCCGCGCCGACGCCCTGCTCTGGCCGCTGTTCTGCGTCCTGCTGCCGTTCATCCTCATCGTCGAGGGCGTCAACGTCGTCGAGGTCTTCCTCGTCCGGGACTCCCTGGGCGCGTCGCCGGCGGAGTACGGCCTGTCCGAGGTGGCCTTCGGCGTCGGAGCGGTGCTGGGGTCCGCGGTCGCCGGCCGGCTCGAGGGGGACCGCCGTCGGGCCTGGGCCGTGCTTGCCGGTCTGGGCCTGATGTGCGTTGCGATCGCCGGCACCGGCGCGGCGCCCTCGTTCGCCGTCTACCTCGGGCTCGCCGTCCTGGTTGGCGGCCTGAACACCATCGGCAACGCCGCATCCGGTGCGCTGATGATGACGCGGACGCCGGAGGAGCAACGCGGTCGGGTCAGCGCCGCCCTCAACGGGTGCGCCCGGCTCTGCTCGACGGTCGCGCTGCTGGCCGGCGGAGTCGTCGGGACCGCGCTCGGCCCGCGGCCGACCTTCGTGCTCGGCGGCACCCTCGGGGCCGCTGTCGTCGGCGCCGGGGCACTGTGGCTGCGGGCCCGGACCCGCAACGGCACGGCATACCAGCCCCGGCGGGCGGGGGTCAGTGGTCCCGGTGCGCGCCCGTGTCGTCGGTGAGGTCGTCGGCCGCCTCGGCCGCCTCGCGGGCCATCGCCGTGCTCTGCCGCCGGTGCCGCAGCCACTCCACGACCGCGGGGACGAGGGAGAGCACGACCACCGCGACGATGGCGAGCTCGAGGTTGTCGGCGAGCGCCGGGAACGACCGGCCGAGGAAGTAGCCGAGCAGGGTGACCGAGCAGGCCCACAGGACGGCCCCGACGAAGCTCCAGGTGAAGAACCGCTTGCGCTCCATCCGGCCCATCCCGGCGACGACGGTGATGTAGGTCCGCACCACCGGCACGAACCGGCCGATCACGAGGGCCTTGTTGCCGTGCCGCGCGAAGAACGCGTGGGTCTGGTCGAAGTACTGCCGCTTGACGATCCGCCCGTCCCGCTCGTAGAGCGGGCCACCGACCGCCCGGCCGATCTCGTAGCCCGCCACGTTCCCCGCGAAGGCCGCCACGCACAGGATCACCAGCGCGACGCCGAGGTTGACGTGCACGCTGCCGTTGGAGATGAACAGCCCCATCGCGAACAGCAGCGAGTCGCCCGGCAGGATCGGGAAGAGCAGGCCGCACTCGATGAAGATGATCGCCACGCTGACCCAGAAGAACTGGTCGCCGAACTGCGCCAGCAGGTAGTTGGGGTCCATCCACTCCGGACCCAGCGACGGCATCACGGTGCGAGCGTACGTGACCGTCCCTGACCGCGACCTGAAAGAGTGGCGCCGTGGACGAGCGGGAGGTCGGGGTCGGTCCCTGGGAGGGTCCGTGGCCCCCGGGTGCCGAGCACGGCACTCCCCCGCAAGCGGGAGGTACCCCCGGCCGGTATGACGTGCGCCTCCTGGCCGAGGGCGACCGCCGCAACGTCCTGGACCGGTACCGCTACTGGCGGCACGAGGCGATCGTCGCCGACCTGGACGCCCGGCGCCACGCGTTCCACGTGGGGGTGGAGAACTGGGCGCACGACTTCAACATCGGCTCGGTGATCCGCACGGCCAACGCCTTCAACGCGGCGGCGTTCCACATCGTCGGCCGGCGCCGCTGGAACCGGCGGGGCGCGATGGTGACCGACCGCTACCAGCACGAGCACCACCACCCGAGCGTGGCGGACCTCGTCGCCTGGGCGAGCGGGGCCGGGCCGGAGGCGCACGGCATACCGATCATCGGCATCGACAACCTGCCGGGGTCGCGCGAGCTGGAGACCCACGATCTGCCGCGGCACTGCCTGCTGCTGTTCGGGCAGGAGGGAGCGGGGCTGTCCGAGCCGGCCCGGGAGGCCGCCGAGGTGGTGCTGCACATCTCGCAGTTCGGCTCGACCCGGTCGATCAACGCCGGTGCCGCCGCCGCGATCGCGATGCACGCCTGGGTGCGCCGGCACGTGTTCGACCAGGTGCCCTGAGCCGGCATCCTCGGCAACGCTCGAGTGGGGAACAGCCGTGTGCGAGGATCGGCGACAGGAACCTCAGCCAGAGCCAGCCGGCGACGCCGCGCGCGCCGACACCGAGCCGAAGGAGCCCTCGATGCCCATCGCCACCCCCGAGGTCTACGCCGACATGCTCGACCGGGCCAAGGCCGGGTCGTTCGCCTACCCGGCGATCAACGTCACCTCCAGTCAGACGCTGAACGCCGCGATCCGCGGCTTCGCCGAGGCCGAGAGCGACGGGATCGTCCAGGTGTCGACGGGCGGGGCGGAGTACCTGTCCGGGCCGACCGTCAAGGACATGGTGACCGGCTCGCTGGCGCTCGCGGCCTACGCGCACGAGGTGGCGAAGAAGTACGACGTCAACATCGCCCTGCACACCGACCACTGCCCCCAGGACAAGCTCGACGGCTTCGTCCGACCGCTGCTCGCCGCCTCGACCGAGCGGGTGACGAACGGTGGCACCCCGTGGTTCCAGTCGCACATGTGGGACGGGTCGGCCGTCCCGCTCGACGAGAACCTCGAGATCGCCGAGGAGCTGCTCGCCCTCGCCAAGGAAGCCCGGGTGATCCTCGAGATCGAGATCGGGGTGGTGGGTGGCGAGGAGGACGGCGTCGCCAATGCCATCAACGACAAGCTCTACACGACCCCGGGGGACGCGCTGTCGACGGCGAAGGCGCTCGGCCTCGGTGAGAAGGGGCGCTACATGACGGCGCTGACCTTCGGCAACGTGCACGGCGTCTACAAGCCCGGCAACGTCAAGCTGCGCCCCGAGATCCTCCAGCAGTGCCAGCAGGCGGTCGCCGAGGCCAACGGTTTGCCGGCCGACGCCCGGCCGTTCGACCTCGTCTTCCACGGTGGGTCCGGCTCGCTGCCGGAGGAGATCTCGGCGGCGGTCGACTACGGCGTGGTGAAGATGAACGTCGACACCGACACCCAGTACGCCTTCACCCGTCCGGTCGCCGGCTTCATGTTCAGCAACTACGACGGGGTCCTCAAGATCGACGACGAGGTCGGCAACAAGAAGAAGTACGACCCGCGCGCGTGGGGCAAGGAGGCCGAGGCCGGGATGTCCGCGCGCGTCGTGACCGCCTGCGAGAACCTGCGCAGCGCGGGCACCAGCACGCACGCGAACACCTGAGAGAAGGGGCCGCATGTCCGACGCGCACCACCTGGAGAACCTGCTGGGGATCCCGCCCACCGAGCTGCCGGCCGACCCGGCCGCCGAGCGGCTCGAGCAGGGCGTCGACCCCACCGACGTCGCCCGGATGCATCCGGCGTCCAGCCTGGCCTGGGCGGTCCTCGCCGAGGACGCCCTCGAGGACGGGCGGCCGGTCGAGGCCTACGCCTACGCCCGTACCGGCTACCACCGGGGTCTCGACGCGCTGCGCCGCAGCGGGTGGCGCGGGCAGGGACCGGTGCCCTGGTCGCACGAGCCGAACCGGGGGTTCCTGCGGGCCGTCGCCGCCCTCGCCCGCGCGGCGAGCGCGATCGGGGAGACCGACGAGCAGCGCCGGTGCACGATGTTGCTGCACGACTCCTCGCAGGAGGCCGCCGAGGCGCTCGGCCTCTAGTCGGCGCGCCCCCGGACAACAGTGATGCCGGGAGGCTGGATCCCGTGGGATCCGGCCTCCCGGCACCGCCCCCTGCGGCCGAGCGCGGGGCCCTCGTCCGGCTCGGCGGGCCGCCCACGGTCGTCCCCTGTGAGTTCCGCTTCGGGCCACTACCGAGTATGCCGTACTCGACCGCGGAACGCTGGCAGAAGGCTGCCATTGTCCGTAACCTGCCATCGATGACCTCTCAACTATCCGTCTTCGACGTCCCCGACGACGCCGAGCAGCTCTACCGCCGGGTGCTGCGGCTGCCCGACCACGACCTGCGCCGGCACGCCGCCGAGCTGGGCTGGCCGATGGAAAAGGGGCAGCGGGCGCTGACGGCGCTGGTGCACGCCCGGCTGGTCCGGGTGGCCGAGGACGGCCGGCTCATCGCCGACCACCCGCGCGCTGCCCTCGAGCGGCTCATCGAGGCCGAGGAGAGCCGGCTCGACAGCCGTCGCCGGGACCTGACCTCGGCCCGCAACGCGATCCCCGGGTTCACCTCCGACCACCAGGTCGGGCAGCAGGGGCCGGGGCCCCGCCAGCCGACGTGGGAGAGCATCCCGGCGATGGTGGCGCCGTCGGTGGTCGACTACATCACCCGCAGCACGGCGGGGGTGATCCGCAACTGTGTGCAGAGCCTCGACGTGGGCCCCGCCTTCGAGGAGGAGAACGTCCGCACCGGGCAGGCGGCCCTCAGCGGTGGCCGGGAGCAGCGGACCATCTACCCGCTGGCCGGGTTGTCGGACCCGCACTCCCGCGACTGGATCCGCTCCTGGGCGGCCGTCGGTGAGCACCAGCGGGTGACCGACGAGCCGCCGAGCGACTTCGCCGTCTTCGGCGACGAGGTGCTCGTCGCCGCGGAGCAGTGGGCGACCGTGAGCGGCGACTACGTCGTCGTGCGCGACCCGATGGTCGTGGCCGCCTTCAGCGCCCTCTTCGACCGGGTCTGGGCCGACGCCCTTCCAGTGCCGGACGAGGACGCGCACGCGGTCGCCGACCAGCGCCTCCTCGAGCTGATGGCCCTCGGCTTCAAGGACGAGGCGATCGCGCGCTACATCGGCGTCAGCCTGCGCACCGTGCGCCGCCGGATCGCCGCGCTCATGGACGAGCACGCGGTCACCACCCGGTTCCAGCTGGGCATGGCCGCCCAGCGACGCGGCGTGCTGGGCGGGGCCGGACGGCATACCTGAGGAGGGGGTCCGGGCCGGTACCGTGGGCACGCACCCGGGTCGGCGGCACACCGGCGCTCCGGTGCCTCCGTGGCCGACCTGGGCGCGGGGGCCGCACGCACACGACGGATCCACAGGAAGGCGGCGGCATGCCGGCGATCGTGCTGGTCGGGGCCCAGTGGGGCGACGAGGGCAAGGGCAAGGCGACGGACCTGCTCGGCAGCCGCGTCGACCACGTGGTGAAGTTCAACGGGGGCAACAACGCGGGCCACACCGTCGTCATCGAGCAGGACGGCACCACCGAGAAGTACGCCCTGCACCTGCTGCCCAGCGGGATCCTCACGCCGGGGTGCACCCCGGTCATCGGCAACGGCGTCGTGGTCGACCTCGGCGTGCTGTTCGAGGAGGTCGACGGGCTCGAGGCACGTGGCGTCGACACCTCCGGCTTGGTGGTCAGCGCCAACGCGCACCTGATCGCGCCGTACAACCGGGTGCTCGACAAGGTGACCGAGCGGTTCCTGGGCAAGCGGCGAATCGGCACGACCGGCAGGGGGATCGGGCCGACGTACGCGGACAAGATGACCCGCGTCGGGATCCGGGTGCAGGACCTCTACGACGAGTCCATCCTGCGGCAGAAGGTCGAGGCGGCGCTCGACACCAAGAACCAGATGCTGCTGAAGATCTACAACCGCCGCGCCATCGAGCCGGAGGAAGTCGTCCAGGAATTCACACGGTATGCCGAGCGCTTGCGTCCCATGGTCGCCGACACCTCCCTGCTCCTCAACGAGGCGCTGGACGACGGGAAGACGGTGCTGTTCGAGGGCGGGCAGGCGACGCTGCTCGACGTCGACCAGGGCACCTACCCGTTCGTCACCTCCTCGAACGCGACGTCGGCAGGGGCCTGCACCGGCTCGGGGGTGGCGCCGACCCGGATCGACCGGGTGATCGCGGTGCTCAAGGCCTACACGACGCGGGTGGGGGAGGGGCCGTTCCCGACCGAGCTGTTCGACGACGACGGCGAGTTCCTGCGCAAGACGGGGCACGAGTACGGCACCACCACGGGCCGGCCGAGGCGCTGCGGCTGGATCGACACCGTGGTGGGCCGCTACGCCACCCGCGTCAACGGGGTGACCGACTTCGTCCTCACCAAGCTCGACGTGCTGACCGGCCTGGAGCGGGTGCCGGTGTGCGTGGCCTACGACATCGAGGGCGTCCGGCACGACGAGATGCCGATGACGCAGACCGGCTTCCACCACGCGACGCCGATCTACGAGGAGCTGCCCGGCTGGTGGGAGGACATCTCCGCGTGCCGGACCTTCGAGGAGCTGCCCGCGAACTGCCGCGCCTACGTCGAGCGGGTCGAGGAGCTGATCGGGTCGCGGATCTCGGTGATCGGCGTCGGGCCCGGCCGCGACGAGGTGGTCGTGCGGCACGACCTGCTCGGTTGAGCCCGAGCTTCCCAAACGAGCGCCGTCCGGGGGCGCGGGCCGGTCAGGGCTCGACGCGCAGCACCGTCATCCGGTGGGCCGCCCGGGTCAGGGCCACGTAGAGCACCCGCACGCCCCCCGGTGACTCGCGGATGATGGCGTCGGGGTCGACGATCACCGTCGCGTCGTACTCCAGGCCCTTGGTCGACATCGGATCGGTCAGCACGACCCGGCCGGACTCGTGCCGGCCGAGGTCCTCCAGCGCCGGCACCCACCGGGCCGGCGTGACGACGGCGACCTGGCCCTCCACCTCGTCGAGCAGCTCCTTCGCCGACGAGCTGACGGCGTCGGGGACCTCGCCCGCGCCCACGGTCAGGTCGACCGGCGCGACCCCGGTCTCCCGGACCGCTTGCGGGATGTCGGCGTCGGGAACCCGGGCCCGGATCACGTCGGCGGCGTAGTCGAAGATCTCGCGAGCGTTGCGGTAGTTCGTGTCCATGTGGAACAGGCGGCGGGTGCCGCTCCCGAACGCCTGGTCCCGCGCGGAGGTCGCCTCCTCCAGGTCCGGCCAGGACGCCTGCGCGGAGTCGCCCACGACCGTCCACGACGCCCACCGGCCCCGCCGGCCGAGCATCCGCCACTGCATCGGCGACAGGTCCTGGGCCTCGTCGACGAGGATGTGGGCGTACTCCTCGGGCTTGCCGATCCGGCCGAGCAGCAAGCGCTCCCGCGGGTCGTGAGCCACCGACGGACCGGCCGGACCGGCGTCCGCGACCGCCGCGTCGCCGTGCGCGCGCAGCGCCGCGACGCCGTACTGCGTGACGTCGTCGAGCTCCTCCACCTCGTAGAACCCGCGCTCCTCGCGTGGCTGCTCCGGGACCGGCCCGAGCCGGGAGGCGAGCTCATCGACGAGCGCCGCGTCCGCCACCGACCAGGTGCCGGTCTCCAGCGCCTCCTCGTAGGAGCGGGCGAGCCCGTCGACCTCGTCCGCGGAGAGCACGCCGCGGGCGTAGCGGCCCAGCCGGTCGCGGTCCGCGAGCCACAGCAGCACCTCGCGGGCGTCGAGCGGGCGCCACCACTCGCGGACGAACGCCTCGACGTCGCCGTTGTCGCGGAACGTGTCGAGGAACTGGTCCCGTTCCCCGCTGCGGTGGGTGCGCCAGGCCGCCTCGGCGAGCAGGTCGGTGACCGCCTCCAGCGCGGCGTTGCGCTGGTGGTGTCGCAGCCCCTGGCTGCGGACGGCCGCCAGCTCCGTGGCGCCGAGCCGGATCGCCTGACCGGCCACGAACACCCGCAGCTCGCCGGGCGCCCCCGGGATGACGTCGCGCGCCGCCGCCGCGAGCACCCGCCGCATCCGCAGCGACCCCTTGGTCCGTGCGACCTCCGGCGGGTCCAGCCGGGTCGCCGTGACCGCGTCGACCACGTCTCCCAGGGAGCGGAGGGTGACCGTCTCCTCGCCCAGCGAGGGCAGGACCCGCTCGATGTATGCCGTGTACGCGGCGGACGGCCCCACCACCAGGACGCCGCCCGACTCGAACCTCCGGCGCTCGGTGTAGAGCAGGTAGGCCGCGCGGTGCAGGGCGACGACCGTCTTGCCGGTCCCGGGGCCGCCGGTGATCTCGGTGACGCCCTTCCAGGGCGCCCGAATCGCCTCGTCCTGGTGCGCCTGGATGGTGGCGACGATGTCGCGCATCTGGGCGCCGCGGCTGCGGGTGAGCGCGGCCATGAGCGCGCCGTCCCCGACGACCACCATGTCCTCCGGGGGCTCCGGGACCATGAGGTCGTCCTCCACGCCGAGCACGCGCGCACCCCGGCAGCGCAGCACCCGGCGCCGGATCACGCCCTGGGGGTCGACCGGGGTCGCCCGGTAGAACGGCGAGGCCGCGGGCGCGCGCCAGTCGACCACCAGCGGCTCGTAGTCGTCGTCACGGACGCCCAGCCGGCCGACATACCGGACCTCGCGTGCGGTGCCCTCCCGGGCGGTGGTGTGCTCGAGGTCGAGTCGGCCGAAGACGAGCCCCTCGTACTGGCTCTCCAACGACGCCCGGCGCCGGCCCGCGCTGTAGACGAGCGCGTCCCGCTCGAACAGCCCGGCCATCTCCTCGTCGCGGATGTCGCCGGTGCGGTCGGTCCGGCCCCGGGACAGGCCCTCGGCCTGCACCGCCTCCGCTCGCCGGGTGGCCTTGACCAGCTCGGCATGGACCCGGTCGACGTGCTGCTGCTCCTGCTCGATCTCGGCGCGCTCCTCGGGCGGCCGGGTGGCGCCGCCCGTCGTGGGCGCAGGGCCGTGCTGCCGGTGGGTCTCGGTCACAGGTCCCCCAGTCGGTGCGTCTCGGTCACAGGTCCCCGGTCGGTCGGTCGGTCCCGATGCGCCGCTGCCGACCGGGGAACCCAAGAGTCTAGGGCCCGTGGCTGGGCCGGGCGCCGGGAGGCGCGCGATTTCGGGACCACATCCGTGGCACCGTCACGCCCCGGTCTTTACGCAACGTCCGACTCCTGCGAAAGTGTCCCCAACCGGCACAGCCGGTCCCGCCACGAGCGTCGCCAGCTCCCCTCTGGCTGATCCGTGGCCGCGGCGTGACACCCCCGGGAGAACCCCCCCTGCTTCCCGGGGGTGTCACGGTGCTCGGGGGCCGATAGCCTCGTGGCCCGTGAAGGTTCTCGTCATCGGCTCCGGCGCCCGCGAGCACGCACTGTGCCGCTCCCTCTCCGCCGACCCTGCCGTCGAGGCACTCTGGGCCGCCCCCGGCAACCCCGGGATGGAGCAGGTCGCGCAGTGCCGTCCACTGTCCACCGTCACCGACCCGGCCGCGGTCGCCGACCTCGCCGAGGGCCTCGGTGCCGACCTGGCCGTCATCGGGCCGGAGGCCCCGCTCGTCGAGGGGGTCGCGGACACGGTCCGGCAGCGGGGCATCGCCTGCTTCGGGCCGTCCGCCGCGGCGGCCCGGCTGGAGGGCAGCAAGGCGTTCGCCAAGGACGTCATGGCCGTCGCGGGAGTGCCCACGGCGATGGCGCGGGTGTGCACGAGCCTCGGTGAGGTGACCGACGCCTTCGACGCGTTCGCGTCCCCGCACGTCGTCAAGGACGACGGACTGGCGGCAGGCAAGGGCGTCGTCGTCACCGACAACCGCACCCAGGCACTCGCGCACGCCGCCCACTGCCTCGACACCCACGCCCCCGACGACCCGGACAAGCGGGCGCGCGGGGCGCAGCCGGTCGAGGAGCCCGATGACGTCGAGCACCGCGTCGTCGTCGAGGAGTTCCTCGCCGGCCCGGAGCTGTCGGTCTTCTGCCTCACCGACGGCACCACCGTCGTCCCGCTCGCGCCGGCGCAGGACTTCAAGCGGGTCGGCGAGGGCGGCACAGGCCTGAACACCGGCGGCATGGGCGCCTACTCGCCGCTGGACTGGGTCCCGGACGACCTGCTCGACGAGGTGGTGAGCCGGATCGCGCAGCCCACCGTCGACGAGATGCGGCGTCGCGGGACCCCCTTCGCCGGTGTGCTCTACGTCGGGCTCTCGCTCACCTCGCGGGGCCCGTGCGTGGTCGAGTTCAACGCCCGCTTCGGCGACCCGGACGGCCAGGCCTGCCTCGCCCGGCTCGAGACCCCGCTCGGGGGCCTGCTGATGGCCGCCGCGACCGGGACCCTGGACCAGCACCCGCCGTTGCGCTGGCGCGACGAGCACGCGGTCACCGTGGTCCTCGCCTCGAAGGGCTACCCGGAGAACCCGCGCACCGGCTTCCCGCTCACCGGCCTCGAGGCGGCCGAGGCGGCCGACGAGGTGTACGTGCTGCACGCGGGGACCAAGCACGCCCACGACGGCTCACTGGTCTCCTCCGGGGGGCGTGTCCTCGACGTGGTCGCCCTCGGGGCCGACCTGGCGCAGGCGCGGGAGCGGGCCTACGCCGCCCTCGAGCGGATCCACCTCGACGGCGCGCACTTCCGCCACGACATCGGCCTGGTCGCCGAGCGCGGCGAGGTCGCCGTCCCAGCCCCGACAGGAGCCTGATCGGTATGCCGGACACCTCCACCCAGCGACTCGCGCCGGAGCTGCCGGGTCACGCGCACCTCTACTCCGGCAAGGTGCGTGACCTCTACGCGCCGCTGGACGCGGCCGGCCGGCCCCGGGAGGACCAGCTGCTGCTGGTGGCCTCGGACCGGATCTCCGCCTACGACCACGTCCTCGAGTCGGAGGTCCCGGACAAGGGTGCGGTCCTCACCCAGCTGTCGCTGTGGTGGTTCGAGCAGCTCGCCGACCTCGTGCCGAACCACGTGCTGTCCACCGACGTGCCGCCCCCGGTCGCCGGCCGCGCCGTGCTGGTCCGGCGCCTGGAGATGGTGCCCGTCGAGTGCGTCGCCCGCGCCCACCTCACGGGCAGCGGGCTCGCGGAGTACCGGCAGACCGGGTCCGTGTGCGGGGTGCCGCTGCCGGACGGCCTCGTCGACGGGTCGCGGCTGCCCGAGCCGGTGTTCACCCCCACCACCAAGGCGCCGCTCGGGCAGCACGACCAGCCGATGACGTTCCGTGAGGTCGAGCGGGAGGTCGGCGCGGAGCTGGCCGGCCGGGTGCGCGACCTCACCGTCCGGATCCTGCGCCGCGGCAACGAGGTCGCGGCCGACCGGGGGATCCTGCTGGCCGACACCAAGGTCGAGTTCGGGCTGGACCCCTCCGGCGCCGACGCGCCCGGTCTGGTGCTCGCCGACGAGGTGCTCACCCCCGACTCCTCCCGGTTCTGGCCGGCAGCGCAGTGGGAGCCCGGTCGCCCCCAGGCGTCCTTCGACAAGCAGTTCGTGCGCGACTGGCTGACCTCCCCCGAGAGCGGCTGGGACCGGTCCTCCGGCGAGGCGCCGCCGCCGCTGCCCGAGCGCGTCGTCGCGCAGACCCGGGACAAGTACGTCGAGGCCTACGAGGCGCTCACCGGGCGCCGCTTCGACTCGTGACGGAGGGCACCGGGGTGGGCACACGCCATACCGGGCCGTGGGCGGTGCGATGACGCACCCGGTGACCGATCCGATCGATGGGGGCATGCTCGACGTGGGTGACGGGCACCGCATCGCCTGGGAGGTGTCCGGGAACCCGCACGGCAAGCCCGCCGTCGTGCTGCACGGCGGACCCGGCTCCGGTGCGGCGCCGTGGTGGCGGGGGTACTTCGATCCCGACCGCTACCGGGTCGTGCAGTTCGACCAGCGCGGCTGCGGCCGCAGCACCCCCTCGGCCGGGGAGCCGGCCGCCGACCTCGCCACCAACACGACCGCCCACCTGGTCGGCGACATCGAGCGGCTGCGGGAGCTGCTCGGCGTCCAGCGGTGGCTCGTGCTCGGCGGGTCCTGGGGGTCGACCCTGGCGCTCGCCTACGCCGTGGAGCACCCCGAGCGGGTCAGCGAGCTGGTGCTCTGGGCGCTGGTCACGACCCGCCGGTTCGAGGTGGACTGGCTGACGTGGGGGATGGGCCGGCTGTTCCCGGAGGAGTTCGCGGCGTTCCGGGCGGCGTTGCCCGAGGGCGAGCGGGACGGCAACCTGCCGCTCGCCTACCACCGCCTGCTCATGGACCCGGACCCCGCGGTGCACCTGCCGGCCTCCCGGGCGTGGACCGCTTGGGAGGACCGGATCGCCACGCTGAGCGGGCCGGTGGTGAGCAGTGAGCGCTTCGAGGACGACCGGTTCCGGCTC
>DASSKF010000236.1:0-2697 GCA_035690725.1 Segeticoccus sp. | reverse complement strand
GCGCAGCCAACGTCATCCACTCCCCGGACAGCACCTCAGAGTCCGGGTGGCTGATCGGCCCGTCCCAAGTCACCTCGTACGCGTGCTCCCGGCACCGCGTCTCGTCGTCCTCGTAGAGGTTGGCCCCCAACGACCGCAGCGCCACCTGCCCCGTGATGCCCAGCTCCTCGGCCAGCTCGCGCCGCGCCGACGGCTCCGGGTCCTCTCCCGGCCGCATGACCCCGCCGGCACAGCAGTCGTGGTGCCCGGGCGCCCAGTCCTTGGTGAGGGCCCGGCGGTGCACATACACCTCACCGGAACTGTTGCGCACGATCACCGCGGTGGCGGCGTGCAGCAGGTTGTCGCGTCGCATCTCGGCCCGGGGCGCGGCACCCACGACACGGCCGGACCGGTCCACGAGTGCCGCCATCTCGTCCGGGGACCAGTCCGGGTTGACGGCCACCTCTCAGTCCGCCCGCTCCCACCGAGGCACGTCACCGGCCGGGAGCTGCCTGAAGTCCGCCAGCAGGCGCAGTGCCCGCTCCGCGCCGCCGGGCGCGTAGATCGCCAGGATCCGCATCTGCCGCCAGCCTCGGTTGAACGTCGAGTGCATCACGCCCATCGGGATGTGCACCGAGTCGCCCGCCTGGACGTAGAACTCGCCGGAGTCGCCGACCGTCTGCACACCCTCACCTTCGATGATGTGCAGTACCTCGTCCGACTCCGGGTGGTTGTGCAGCGCGTGCCCCTTGGTCGGGTTGATCACGACCTCCCCGACGGTCACCCGCGCACCCTCGACCGTGTCCGGTGACACGGTCCACTTGATCGATCCCCACTCGAACGTGTCCGTCGGCGCCTCCTCCTGCCGGAAGTGCCCCGGGACCGGGCCCGAGGGCGAGTCGGCGACGTCGCCGGGACCGTGGTGGCCGCCAGAGGAGCTGATCGCGGTCATCGGGTTTCTCCGTTCATCGTGTGGACATGGTTTTGAAGTCCTCCACCTGCGCCCGGATCGCGCGCTCGGTGGGCAGTCGCTCGATCGAGGAGGCACCGAAGAAGCCGACGACCCCCTCGGTGTGCTCGAGCACGTAGCGTGCGTCGTCCGGTTCGGCGATGGGCCCGCCGTGGCACAGGCAGATGATGTCGGGTTTCACCCGCCGCGCCGCGTCGCACAGCTCCTGCACCCGCGCGGCCGAGTCCTCCAGCGTCAGCGCGGTGGAGGCGCCGATGCTCCCCTTCGTGGTCAGTCCCATGTGCGGCACGAGGATGTCCGCGCCCGCCTCCGCCATCGCCGCGGCCTGGTCGGTGTCGAAGACGTAGGGCGCCGTGAGCAGGTCGCGCTCGTGCGCAGCGCGGATCATGTCCACCTCGAGCCCGTAGCCCATTCCGGTCTCCTCGAGGTTCTGCCGGAACGTCCCGTCGATCAGCCCGACGGTCGGAAAGTTCTGCACACCGGTGAAACCCGCCGCCTTGACCTGGTCGAGGAAGCGCCCCATCACCCGGAAAGGGTCGGTCCCGTTCACCCCCGCCAGCACCGGGGTGTCCGTCACCACCGGCAGCACCTCGTCGGCCATCTCCATCACGATCGCGTTCGCGTCGCCGTAGGCCAGCAGCCCTGCGAGCGATCCGCGCCCGGCCATCCGATAGCGCCCGGAGTTGTAGATGATGAGCAGGTCGATGCCGCCGGCCTCGGCCGACTTCGCTGAGATCCCCGTCCCCGCTCCCCCGCCGATGAGCGCCTTCCCCGCGTCGATCTGCGCGCGGAAGCGCGCCAGAGCCGCCGAGCGTTCCATCCGTCCTCCCGTGTCGGTCGAGTGCCGCAGGTCGTATGCCGTGCCTCTGGTCCGCGAGCAGTGCGCCGGTTGGCAGCCCCCTCAGCCTGGTTCGGTCCGGGAGCCGTGGCCGATCGAGGCCAGGAGCCGCTCGGCCATCGCCCGGCCGAACCCGGGGTCGTTGACGTTCTGGTCCAGCTCGACGACCTCGATGCCGGAGCCGTCGAGGCCGGCGCGGATGGCGTCGAAGCACGCCCGGTCGGCTGCGGGGTCGTGGAACGGCCCGCCCTCGACGTCGATGCCGGACACCCCGCCCAGTGGTAGGTACACCGTCGCCGGGGACGTCGCCGTCCTCAGCTTCGTGGCGATCCGTGCGCCCAGCGTGCGCATCTCCTCCGGCGTGGTGCGCATCAAGGTCACCGTCGGGTTGTGCACGACGAAGTTCCGGCCCTCGAACCGCTCCGGCACCGTCTCCTCGGGACCGAAGTTGACCATGTCCAGGGCGCCGACCGAGACGACCTGCGGCACCCCTGCCGAGGCGGCCGCCTCCAGCCGGTGCGGCCCGGCGCTGAGCACCCCGCCGACCAGGTCGTCCGCGAGCTCGGTCGTCGTGAGGTCGCACACCCCGGCGAGCATCCCCGAGGACGCCAGCTTCTCCATGGCCGTGCCGCCTGCGCCAGTGGCGTGGAAGACGAGCACCTCGTAGCCGGCGTCGGTGAGCACCTCACGTGCCTCGTCGGCGGCCGGCGTGGTGAGGCCGAACATCGTCAGCCCGATGAGCTCGTGGCCGGCGGCAGCGGAGGCCGTGGTCCGGGCATACCGCTTGGCCATGCCGGCGACGCCCGCCGCCGCGTTGCCCAAGATCCGCTCGGACAGCGAGTTGATGCCCGCGATGTCGACGACGGAGTACATGATCGCGGTGTCGACGGCGCCGACGTAGGGCGAGACG